>JBMCVZ010000017.1:0-13341 GCA_048621695.1 Chloroflexota bacterium | reverse complement strand
ATAAAGATTATCGCCTACGACCTTTCGGAATCACTGACGTAACCAACCACCTAGCTGCCACTTTTTGTATATTTCGTATTGGTCTCCAACATGACTTTATTCTACTAATTCAGATGGTTCGTCTTTTCCCATTCGAACTTGCATAGGAGGCTCTTTAAAAGGCAATTGCAGGCACTTTTTCATATCGACAGCATTACGGGGAGAATACCCTCTCCAATGGTTATTAAATAGAGCAAAGAGCAATTTAGTTTGACCTGCTGTTGTCTTTACTCTATCTGCCAATTCCTCTATTTCTTCAGCCGAATACAGGTATTTGTAGCGGGTCTCGCTATCTCCCGTCCACCATTGTTCCGCATTTCTACCGTGAAAGCGGAAGTAAGCCATATCAAAGGTTATAGGAAGCTCCTGAGCAATTGAGGACTTAAATTTCGGCTCATCAATTTGAACCCAGGCAACATTGTTTTCCTTAAGTAGCGTGGCGATATTGGGGTCGTCACTCCAACTTCTATGCCTTAGCTCAACAGCCAGCCTGTACTGTCCAAACAACCTGCTCACCGCAGTTATGACTCGCTGCCCGAAGTTATCGTTCCTGAAGCTGGGCGGGAACTGTGCCAGCAAAGCACCCAGCTTATTGCTTTTTAATAATGGGTCTATACTCCGCTTGAATACATCGACATCCTGCAGAGATATTGCCGCTTCCTCTCCCGTAGCCTCCTTATACATCTTCGGGTGAGTGAATTTCTGCCAGAGCTTAACCGTGAAAAGGAAGTCCCTGGGAACTCTCCTAACCCAGTTATAAACGTAACCAGGATTTGGCGGTCTATAGAACGAGCTATTTATCTCTACTGTGTTGAAGAATTGGCTGTAGTATTCAAGCTCATTTATCTTGCCCGTGGGGTAGAAGTATCCAGTCCACGTACCTTCGCCTTTAGGGTAGGACCATCCTGATGTCCCTATGTATATCTTCGCTTGCTCGGCCATCTTTTATATCCCTGTAGCATCATTATACCAGCATATCTCCGGCAGATTAATTACCTTCCGTGTCATTGCGAGCCCCGACTTGTCGGGGCGTGGCAATCTCATAACTCAGCATACAGGTCACGCCATTCTCTGTTTATACTATCAATCAACTAGATCTTCTTATGCCTTGAACCATTCTTTATTTGTTTTTCCCTCAAGATGGCATTTTCTATGTCCTCAAAGATCTCGTAATACACCAGTTTGACAATGTTGTATTTCTTGGTGAATCCATCAACTAGCTTTGCCTTGTGTTCGTAGACTCTCTTCATTAAATTGTTGGTTACACCCACGTAAAGCACGGTGTTCCTGTTGTTGGTCATTATGTAGACATAGTATTGCTTAGTCATCATCCGTATTATACTAGAGATTGCTTCGTCGCCCCGATGAATCGGAGCTCCTCGCAAAGACAAAAATAGGTGCCATTAGCTATATGAACGAGTACCAGCTCTTGACAATAGCACAGATGTTCTGTTACAATTCTATTCCCTTTCACATTTTGGAGTCAATACCATGTCCAAGCTTATTGATGAACCGGTCAAAGTCCAGCAGAACAACGGCTCAATAATAACTGCCTTCATTTGGAGGAAGCGTCTTTATAGAGTCCTTGATGTTGTCGGTTGGTGGAGAGAACCTTCCGACTGGTGGAACGGTAAAACGATGCGTCTTTTCATCCGTGTGAATGCGCAGAACTCGAGCACCGGGACTTATGAGCTTTATAAGCTTGGGGAAAGGTGGTTTCTCTCAAGAGTACTCGGTTGAGGCAGTGGCTATGGGTTTCATTCATCTTCACGTCCATTCTCAATACAGCTTCCTTGACGGAGCTTCGTCTCTGGACGAACTACTGAATAAAGCTGTTGCTCTGAGAATGCCTGCCTTAGCTCTAACGGACCATAACCGGTTGACCGGCGCCATTCGCTTCTATAGCAAAGCCAGAGCAGCAGGAATCAAACCGATAATAGGCGCTGAGCTTGATCTGGCTGGCGGGTATCATTTAACGCTGCTTTGTAAGAACACTGACGGATACTCAAACCTCTGTCGATTAATAACCCAGGCTCACCTGTCCAATCGAGATAGGAAACCAGAAGCAACCAGAGAGATGCTGCGGAACCACAGCAGTGGACTGATAGCTCTGAGTGGTTGTAGTAAGGGTGAAATACCTGCGCTCGTCGCCGAAGGTAAGCGTGATAAAGCCGAAGAAGCAGCACGCTTTTATAGAGAAGTCTTTGGTAAAGACTTTTTCATAGAGCTTATCCGCTATCCATCAAGAGATGGGGTTTCTGACAGCTACCGTCTCGCTTCATTCGCCAGGGAAAATAATCTACCGATAGTAGCTACCAACAATGTCCATTATGCCAAAATCAAAGAATACAGGATCAAAGAGCTGCTCAATGCTATCGACCAAATCATACCGGTTTCTCAATTGAAAGGTTATCGCACTGTAGAGCAATATCTGAAATCGCAGCAGGAAATGACGAATCTCTTCACAGACCTGCCTGAAGCTATAAAGAATACAGGGGAGATTGCTTCCAGATGTAATCTGGAGCTGGAACTGGGGAAGCCCCGCTTCCCTAAGTTTGATATTCCCGAGGGTGGATCCGATTACGGTTATCTCAGGAAGATAGCTTTCGCGGGAGCCGGGAGAAAATACGGTTTGCTATCCGCTTCAATAAAGGGCCGCCTTGAGCACGAGCTTGATACTATCAATAAACTGGGGTTCTGCGGTTACTTCCTGGTGGTCTGGGATATAGTCCGCTGGGCGAAAAATAGAGGCATAAGATGTCAGGCAAGAGGAAGCGCCGTAGATAGCCTGGTTGTCTACGCACTCGATATCAGCAATGTCGACCCTGTTGAATATAACCTGCTCTTTGAACGTTTCATGCATCCCTTAAGGTATGAACCTCCCGACATTGATTTGGATGTTGACAGAAGACGAAGGGATGAGGTGAGAGACTACATCTACCGGAAGTACGGTGTTGAAAATGTCGCCTGCGTAGGTACAATAAATACCTATATGGCCAGAGGTGCTATCCGTGACATCGGCAAAGCTCTACAAATACCAAAGGCGATAATCGAAGAGGCCTGCAATGGTATCCACTGGTTGTCTGCTTCCAAACTTATGGAATATGCTGATACACTTCCCGAGCTAAAGCATAGCACCGTATACAGGAAAAAAGAGCTCGCCGACTTCTTTAAGCTGTGCACCGCTATAGACGGATTCCCCAAGCATATGTCCGTCCACCTGGGAGGGCTGCTGATCAGCAACGGGAGGCTGTCTGACTTAGTCCCACTTGAATGGTCTGGCGGAGGAGATATTATCAGCCAGTATGATAAAGATGACATCGAGAGGTTGGGGATTGTGAAACTGGACTTGTTATCACTCCCTACCCTGACCGTCATTGAGGATACGCTGAGCAACATCAAGCAGAGCCGCGGAATTGATATTGACATAGAGAAGATACCGAGAAACGACCCCGCGGCTTTCAGCATACTCAGAGACGGAAAGACTATCGGGACATTTCAGCTCGAATCACCGGCACAGAGAGAAATGGCAGGTAGACTTCTGCCAGATAGATTTGAAGACATTATCGTGTCTATATCTCTGGTCCGTCCCGGTCCGCTCAAGTCCGATATGGATAAAGATTACCTGCCCAGAAGACACGGCCAGGAACCTGTTAAGTATCTCCATCACAGGCTAAAAAACGCCCTTGGCGAGACTTTGGGAGTAATTCTCTATCAAGAGCAAGTCCTCAAAGTTGCTCATGATTTAGCCGGCATGAGTTATGCTGAAGCGGATGGTTTCAGACGGGCCATGACTCATGAACGCACTGAACAGGAAATGGAGAAAATGAGGCACTCCTTCATTTCCCGTGCCGTTGGGAACGGTATTGCTAAGAATATAGCCGAAAAGGTATTCGAGCAACTGGCTGCTTTTGCTGCCTATGGATTCTGCAAGGGACATGCCTGTGCTTACGCTATTACTGCTTATCAAACGCTCTGGTTGAAGAGTCATTACCCTGCTGAATTCCTGGCAGCAGTATTGTCCAATCAACCTATGGGTTATTATCCATCTCATGTCCTTGTAGCTGAAGCAAGGAGGTTTGGAGTTGAAGTCTTACCACCCGATATAAACAACTCCGCCGAACACTATACAGTGGAAAAAGGAGCGATACGGGTCAGCCTCAAACAATTAAAGGGAATGTCTGAAAAAGCACTGGAATCGATATTATCGGCCAGAGCAGAGCATAAATTCACTTCTCTGAGAGACTTTGTGTTGAGGACCGATGTCAGTCAACCTATTCTGGAAAACCTGGTCAAGGTAGGTGCGTTTGATTCTCTGGGCAATCGGAACGATTTGCTACTACAGCTTCCAAAATTATCAGAATTTAAACACAAGATGCTCAGGAGTACAGTGTCGATTTTTGAAGACGCTGCACTCAACGCAAATACTTCTACGGATTTACCTACTGATGATAGAAAGTCCAGGTTGTTTATTGAGAGAGAGCTGTTATCGTTGGATCTGTCGGCACACCCCCTTGACTTCTATGACCACGATAATGGAATCACCAAAATGAAAGACCTCTCCGCGATTCCTGCTGGCAGGAGGGTCAAGCTGGTGGGGTCTGTGATACGTTTTGAGACTCCGCCTACGAGGAGTGGGAAGCGGGTGGTCTACGTGATAATGGAAGATGGAACGGGAATAGTAGATGTAACTGTATTCAGCGATGTCCAGGAGAAATGCGGTCAAGTCCTGTTCCGTGAAGGTTGGCTAACGGTCAAAGGTAAGGTCCAGAAGAGAGGTCAGAAAGCTACTTCTATAATTGCTGAGGAATTGTATCCATTAAGCAAGGCAGAACGCCTGCTAGCATGACTCAGAACTGAGAAAGGTTATGCATGGGGGAACAGATAGGAAACTTGTTGGGTAGCTAGGCACTTATAGATGTTAGGCTCCCGGCCGTATAAGGACACCTCGCAGGATTGCTCCTGATCCTCATCCAGCCTTGATGAACATTCCTGCTTTGCCCTGAGAAGCGATAATCCAACCGCCGGGATAGCCCATCACAGGAAATTTGATGAAGCCCTGCTTTAGACCAGGATCTTACCGTCCTTAAGGAAGACCGTCTCATCTACACACACTTCTCCGCCATCGCGGAGGTCACAGACCATATCCCAATGGATAGCCGACCTGTTCTTGCTCCCCGACTCAGGATAACCCTTCCCCAGAGCCAGGTGGATTGTTCCGCCGATCTTCTCATCGAAGAGAGTATTCTTGGTGAACCGCTGGATGCCAGAATTGGTCCCGAAAGCGAATTCCCCTACGTAGCGTGCCCCTTCATCGCTCTCCAGCATCTTCAACAGGAACTCCTCATTCTTAGCTGCCGTAGCCTTGATTACTTTCCCATCCTTGAACTGGAGTCGGACATCCTCCACCTCGCGACCAAAATGGCACGCAGGATAAGTGTATCTGATATGCCCGTTCACGCTCTCCTCGATAGGGCCGGTGAATATCTCCCCATCGGGAAAGTTCTCATGTCCGTCGCAGTTTATCCACTTCCGACCCGTGACTTCGAGATTAAGATCGGTATCCGGGCCAACGACATGAATTTGACTGGCCTTGTTTAACCAATCAACGAGGCGCTGCTGCTTTTTGGAAATTGTCCTCCAGGCCTCGATTGGATCAGGCTCATGGACCAGACAACCGTTATAGACGAAGTCTTCGAATTCCCGGAGCGACATCTCGGCATCCTGAGCGAAAGCATGTGTCGGGTAGACAGTCCCGGTCCAGTGCAGCTCCTCCTTAGCCGCTCGTTCGAGTACTCGATCTAATAAGGGGCGCCTCGCTACTGCCCGGCGCGACTGCTTGGCAGGGTCAGCATTGGTGAGTCGCTTTGTGTTCGCATCCGTCCAGATTCCGATGCTTGTGTCAATTTGTTCAATGATGTCCCTCATAAATGTTGGGATATAATCAAGCTGGTTATCGCCGGCATAGGTGTACAGAAGTTCTTGTGCCTCTTCCAGTTCAACTTGGAGAAAGGGGTGAGCACCGCGTTCCAGAACTTTTTCATAGACAGCCAAAATCAACGGCGCCCCCTCAGGAGCACCGGTAATCTGCACCAGCTGGTTCGGCTTCACCTCAACAGAATAATCAACCAGAATCTTAGCTAGAGTTTCGACTCTTGGATCTGCCATTTTACCTCCTCTGATTCGGTAATGTTAGAATGACTAAGCAGTCTAGCAGGCGCAGCTCAAAGGAGTCAACTCGTCAACGTCCCAGCCATAGCCAATACACATCGCACAGATGACGATGGCATCATCTGGTTCACCAATGCATGGGGGTTGTGGCTAAGATTTGTTAGGAATAAAGAGTTGTAACCCTCACCAACCACATCCACCACTCACTCCAGATGAGCAGTATTACGACGGTAGAAGTAGGCAGGGATCCAACTACGAACGGCACCCAGCTTTCTCCTCAATTCCGTCCGCAGCCCGAGATATGAGATAAATACCCATAGATAATAAAATCGCCGCAGCAGCGCAGCAGCGAAGCCATCGAAGACACGATTCCCCAACTGTGCCAGCACTAAATTCCTGCCCATATATACTACCTGCCCCTTAAACCTGTAACGGAAGGAAAGCTGGTCCTCACCCCGCATGGCGCGTATGATGTTCCTGGCACAGACCGGACCCTGTCGCCCAGCAACCTGCTGGGTTGGGGGATAGGGTACCGAGCCATTTTCCTGTAATAAATAAGCACAGTCCCCAAGTACATAGACCCCGGGTGACTCCGGGACTTCCATATACTGATTCACCACGATACGCCCATCCTTCGCCTTTTCAAAAGGAAGCGATTCCACAACATCCACCGGCTTCACCCCCGCCACCCAAATAACAGTGCGAGTCGAAATACTCTGTCCATCAGCAGTCTGGACACCATTCGACAGGACCTTAGTAATACGAGTTTTCAATAATACCTCAACCCCTCGAGAGCGCAGTCGGCTGATTGCCAGATCCGATACCTTAGCCCCCAGGCCAGACAGGAGAGCATCCTGTGCCTCAACCAGGAGCACCCGAGTCTGGGGCATTAGGGAGGGGTAATCTCGTACCAGTGCCTTGCTTACGAAGTCCTGAATAGCTGCCGCCAGTTCTATACCTGTGGGTCCACCTCCCACCACCGTGAAAGCCAGTAGCTCATGCTGGCGTTCTTCATTTCGTTCCAGCAATGCCGCCTTATAGTTGTCCAGAATGCGATTGTGAATATTGACAGCATCCCTCAGAGATTTGAAGCTCAGCGAATTTTTTTCAACATCGGACATTCCAAAGAAATTTGTAGTGCTGCCCAGGGCTATCACTAGATATTCCCATCTTATTTTTCCAGCACCGGTGTTAACCACCTTCTTCTCCACATCTATGCCCTCTACCCGGCTTTGCCTGAACCTAACCGCGCCTTCAGCACCCTTTCGCTTCAGCAAGGAATGCAAGGGGAAAGAGATATGACTGGGCTCGACGCTTCCGCTAACTACCTGCCATATAAAGGGCAATGGATGATGATAATTCCGCTGATCTACCAGTGTTACCTCGAGCCCCGGCATACCCGTGGAGGCCTTATTCAACTCCAGTGCAGTTACAATCCCCGCCGCCCCCGCGCCTAGGATAAGCACTCTCTTCTTTTCTCCAGCCAAGGCCATCTTACACTAAAAAACTTTTACTTATTTTGATAAGGGTAACGTTAGTTTACCGAGATGTCAATGATAATATTAAGAGACTATCTACCAGTTACCCTGTGTCATTCGGAAATGCCCCTATAATCAATGCCGAGAAATCTGGACCTCTTGAAATCGTATAAAACTACATAAAAAAGTGCTTATCCCCTATAATTGGCACAACCAAGGCTTCGCTGCCAGGCTGCTATCCTGATTCTTTCATGTATGCACAATGTCAAGCAAAGTTGACCCAACCAACATAGATGCGATAAACTAAATAAAGCAGTGCCTCGCGCGTTTAATTATCTCGAGTGATGCTTCTGGAGCTGAAAGGGCATAGTTGGTGGGAAGATGTGTGGTCAACTAACCAGGCCTAGCAGTGAGGTGGCTGGGTGAAAGCCTTAATCTTAGCTGCCGGTAAAGGCACAAGACTTAAGCCGCTAACCAACACTATCCCCAAGCACCTCCTGCCGGTGGGCAATAAGCCGATTCTATTCCATGTGCTGGACTATATCAAAGAAACCGAAATCAAGGATATTGGCATCGTTGTATCTCCAGACTCCGGCTCTTACATAGAGCAAGCCATCGGTACCGACCCGGATTGGAGAGGGAAGACCACATTCATCGTGCAGCCTGAACCACGGGGGCTGGCGCACGCTGTCAAAGTAGCCCAGGGCTTCCTCGGCGATTCATCATTCCTCATGCTCCTGGGCGATAACATCGTCCAGGAAGGCGTCAAGGATTTCCTGGATGAGTTCCATGCCTCCAATTCAGATGCCAGTATTGTCCTCAAGGAAGTACCCGACCCCAAGGCTTTTGGTGTGGCTGAGCTCGACGCTTCAGGAAGAGTGATACATATGGCAGAAAAGCCCAAGGAACCCAGGAGCAATCTGGCCATAATCGGTGTTTACCTTTTCACCGCTGAGATTCACAAAGCCATAGCCCAGACAAAGCCTTCCTGGCGGGGAGAACTGGAGATAACCGACGCCATCCAGAAGCTTCTGGAGATGGGAAAGGAGATTGGAAGCCACCTTCTCCGGGGTTGGTGGCTTGACATCGCCGACAATGATGGGCTAATTGAGGCTAATCGCGTTGTTCTTGATGCCCACTTGAATCGCGATATCAAAGGGCAAGTGGATTCGCAAAGCCGCATCGTCGGCAAAGTTCAGATCGGGGACGGGGCAAAACTGGAAAACAGCCTTATTCAAGGTCCAGTATTTATCGCAGAAAATTGTCGGATAAAAAATTCCCTCATCAAACCATTCACCAACGTCAGAGATGCGACAGTGATCCAGGATTCGTCCCTCGAGCGTTCGGTAATACTGGAGAATTGCCAGATTTTGAAAATAAAGCACCTGACTAACAGTGTCATCGGTAGAAATACGGTATTAACCGGGCAAGGGAAAAGTCCCCAGAAGATAAGGCTATTCATAGGCGATGACTGCAAAATGGAATTGGAGTAGAAAATCATGCAGAGGTTATTAATTGTTTCAAACAGGCTGCCTCTCACCATTCAGGAGAGGAAAGGCGATTTGCACGTTGAGCCCAGTGTTGGCGGCCTGGCTACTGGCCTAAGGTCGTGGTACAAATCCTCGCACAGCCTCTGGATAGGATGGGCAGGGATAGGCCGGAAACAAATAAAGAGAGAAACGGACATCATGGAGAGGTTACTAGCGGAAAACTGCCACCCGGTTTCTCTGTCACAGCACGACGTAGAAGCCTACTACCACGGAATGTGCAACAGAACTATCTGGCCTCTTTTTCACTACTTCCCCCTCTACGCAGAATACAGTGAAGATTTCTGGCAGGCTTATGAACGCGTCAACACGGCTTTCGCCAATGTAGTTTCTGGAATCGCCAGGCCTAATGATATTATCTGGATACATGATTATCACTTAATGCTCCTTCCCAAACTGCTGAGAGAAAGGCTGCCAAAGGCAACAATGGGGTTCTTCCTCCACATCCCTTTTCCATCTTTTGAAATATTTCGCCTGTTACCATGGCGCAAACAAATTCTGGAGGGACTTTTGGGTGCAAACCTCGTGGGCTTTCACACCTATGACTACACCGCTCACTTCCTGGACAGCGTGCATCGTCTGTTGGCCTATGAAGTGTCTTTGGAGCACATTACCGTGGCCGACCGGGTGGTGAGAGCAGAAGCATTTCCCATGGGAATAAACTACGAGCAATACTCCAGCGCTGCCCAGGATACAAGGGTGCAAGCGCAAAGAAAAAGGTTCCATAAAAAACTGGGGGGCTTCCGGGTTATTCTTTCAGTAGACAGACTGGATTACACCAAAGGCATCCCCCAGCGATTGGAAGCTTTCAATGTGTTTCTGGACAAGAACCCAAAGTTCAAGAGGAAAGTGATTTTTGTTTTGCTGGTGGTTCCTTCACGCACAAGAGTAGAACGCTATATACAGTTAAAGAAACAGGTAGATGGACTTGTGGGTGAAATCAACGGAAGACATGGTACTATAGGCTGGATGCCAATCTGGTACTTATACCGCTCTTTACCCTTCCACCACCTCGCCGCCCTTTACGGCCTGGCTGACGTTGCCCTCGTTACGCCTCTCAGAGACGGGATGAACCTTGTAGCCAAAGAATACACGGCAACTAAAACGGACGCGAAAGGGGTTTTGATACTTAGTGAAACCGCCGGAGCTGCTCAAGAGATGGGGGAGGCGATAATAATAAATGCCAATAACCAGGAGGAGCTTGCCCAGGCACTGGCAACAGCTCTTGAAATGCCAGAACAGGAGCAAATAGAGCGCAACCGGATAATGCAGAAACGCCTGCGTCGCTACGACGTGGTGCGATGGGCAAATGAATTCATGGATAAACTGCTCTCCACCAAGAAACTCCAACGGGAGAAGGAAGAAAAGGCATTGACTTACGAGATGCAGAAGAAATTAGCCAGCGAATTTCAGGAGAGCGATAAAGCATTACTCCTCCTGGACTATGATGGCACACTTGTCCCTTTTTCACCCAAACCAGTGGAAGCAATACCCGGGGCCAAGCTCCTGAGATTGCTTGAAAAGCTTGCTAAGAAACCTGGAACTGAGATGGTGCTCATAAGTGGACGCGATAAGCACACCCTGGAAAGCTGGTTCGGCAATCTCGACGTGGGATTGGTGGCTGAACATGGCGCGTGGATTAAAGAAAGGGGTGGAGGATGGGAGGCGATAGAGACCCTGACAAGTGACTGGAAGGAGGAAGTGTATCCGATACTCGAGTCATGGGTGGATAAAACGCCGGGCTCCTTCACGGAAGAAAAAGAGTTTTCCCTTGGCTGGCATTATAGAAAATCTAACGCCAGGCTGGGTGAGCTCCGAGCGCGGGAGCTGAGAAACAATCTCTCAAATACAATCGCCAATTTAAATCTTCAGGTGCTGGAAGGGAGCAAGGTAGTGGAAGTTAAAAACACTGCCATAAATAAGGGGCGTGCGGCTTCGATATGGATTTCGAAGGAGAAATGGGACTTTATAATGGCACTGGGTGATGATTGGACCGATGAGGATACTTTCAAGGCCCTCCCTCCTCTAGCATGGTCTATAAAGGTGGGGTTTGGTGCCTCGGCAGCTAGATTCAGACTTAGTTCACCGGGCAAAGCGATTTCACTATTGAGAAAAATGGCACGACAACCATAAGTTGGCACGATTTGTCGGGTAGTCCTCCTACGTCTTTGCGAGGCCCGATTTATCGTGCCGAAGGAATCCCAGAGAAGCTCCTCTCCCTTGACGGGAGAGGAGCAAGGTGAGGGTGAGATTCTTCGCTTAAGCTCAGAATGACAAGGGAGAAGAGCTCAGAATGACAATTGTGCCGTGTCTTTGCGAGGCACGATTTATCGTGCCGAAGCAATCTCGGCGGGGTGATGAGATTGCCGCGCTTCGCTCGCAATGACAAGAAGGGGGACCGCAATGACAGTGAGAAACCACCCGATGAATAAGGCAACTATAGAAATTGGACTCTCTTCCGCTTTTTCAAGTCAAACCATGGGGAAAAGCTGATTATGCATTCAGTACATACTTCCTTATTGACAGCACCATTTACAATCATGTTTATAGCCATGAGATAATCGGCAATCCTATCCGGAAGGAGAAAGCGCTGCCTTACATACTCCCTGCCCCTTTTACCCATCGCCTCACCAGCCCTGGATTTCTCCAGTAAATACATTACCTTCTTTGCCGTCTGGCGTGATGTATGATAAAAGTATCCGGTGTCGCCGTCCCGAATCTGCAAAGGTATAGCACCCGCGTCAGCAGCTATCACCGGCTTGCCCTTCCACAACGCCTCAGTAATCACCAATCCGAAGCCTTCTCTGGTGGATGGCTGCATTATCACTCTGGCGGCCCGCTGGAGGGCGTTCACTTCTACCGCATTCTCCAGACGGTCATCCAGCGAAAGGTTGAGCACATGGATGTCCTCGTCGTCCTTTGTGTCTTCATAGACTCGGGCCAGAACTCTCTCTCCTTCCGGGTCATCAGTGGCCATTCCTCCTGCCAGTATAAGCTGGCATTCTTTTTCCTTCCTTACCCGGCGATAGGTGGCAATAGTCCTGTCTATTCCCTTCCAGGGGTCAAATCTTCCGATTTGAGCAATGATCGGGACCCTGGAATCTATATTGTATTTGGTGAGGACCCTGTCTATCTCTTCCTGGCTTAGTTCCCTATTTTTTTCAGAAAGAGGGTCGATGAAGGGAGGGATTATGAACTTGGGCAGCGGCCAACGTGGGAGAATATACTGTGCCGCTGAAAATATAACAGCGTCATAGTGCTCACTCCATTCGCTTAGAAAATTCCACAACCCGGTGTTGCCCTCTATAATCTCCCTATCAATATCTATGTGGCATCTCCAGAGCCAGGTTTGTCCTGGCTTTTTGAGATAGCGATTCAAGCCCAGCGGCTGGGGGTCATGCACATCTATGATGTCAGGTTCGTAGTCGATGAGATTCTGACTTGCACATTCCTCAAGGACACACAGGTAAGTATGTCGACGCTCCGGACTGAAGGAGCCTATCTTCCCCTGTAGCAAGTTGTGCAGTTCTTTCGTGCACTCGTAATAGTCCCTGGTGCCACGAATAACCTTCCATTCATTCTCTATGCCCAGCATATTGAGAAACGGGACAGCGCTGCAAAGCATTTCAGCAACCCCACCACCCCGGGCGGTAGCATTCAGTGTTAACATCTTCAAGCCTTTCACACGCTGAGCTATCTTCTGTAGCCTCTCTATTCTCTCTTCCTCCAGGATAGGGACATAAGCCTCCAGGGGAGATGTAGAGAAAGGACAGAAGTTCTTTCTCTTGCTGTAAACTGTCCCATCTGCCAGAATGGAATGTTTTCCTGCTTTTGTCATCAAAAATCTCCGCTTTACAGATTACACCAAACCCAAGCTACCTTACGGCATATAATTGGCTGATTTTACATCTGATAATATACATTGACAAGCCCCCAAACTTAACTTTTCTTACAAATCGGTGCTTTTTGCCTATTACTATTTTCTAATTAAATCGGTACTTCTGGGTGATTGCATGATTAGTTGAAGTAAGTTAGCATCAAGATAGGTTAATTGAGGTACAATCAAAAGGTGTGGAAATAATTAGCGGCAGAGAGTACCCTTTCTG
>JBMCVZ010000016.1:0-14292 GCA_048621695.1 Chloroflexota bacterium | reverse complement strand
CAGACCTTCCTAAGTCTCCTAACCCATAGTGTCCAGCCTCAGGGGTTCACTCCACTTATCTCCTTTTTCTCTCAACCACAGTGGAACAGAACCAGTCAATTCGAGGTATTGACATTTTGCAGTAATTGGTGTAATGTATACTAAAGAGGAATATCGTAACACAAAGTGGAACAAAGGCGAAAATCTTCTTACTATCAAATTAAGTCCATCGTTAAAGCCTTCAATCTATTGGAGCTTCTTGTCAGCAAAAAAGAATTCCAGGTAGCTCAACTTTGCCAGCAGCTTAATTCTCCTAAGACAACGGTACATAGGATGCTTCTTACCCTAGAATCGCTAGGATATGTCCAACAGAACCCTAGGACACGCGGCTATATGTGTTCCATGAAGATTTTTGAGTTGGCTGGAAATGTTGTGCAGAATTTGAACTTTGTCGAAATAGCCAAACCGCTGATGACTGAGCTTTCCCTGAAAACTGGTGAGACTATCAATTTGGGTGTCTTAGATGGTATTGATGTAGTTTGCGTTGACAAGGTCGAGAGTAATCACGAGTTGAAACTTGATCAGCCCATTGGCCAGAGAGCAAAGGCTTACCATACTGCCATGGGAAAGGCGGCATTAGCGTATTTACCTGACGAAGAAAGGGCACGGCTCTTTTCGAAGCATACCCTCACCCTCTATACATCGAAATCGTTGAAGACCGTTGATGCCATAGAGGAGGAGTTGCAAAGAGTTCGACAGCAAGGCTACGCAGTGGATAATGAGGAATATGTCATGGGGGTCCGTTGTGTTGGAGCTCCCATTTTCGACCGTAACTCGAAAGTGGTGGCAGGGCTGAGCATAGCGGCACCGTCCTTACGTATAAAGGAGGAAAATATGAAGTCCTTGGCCAAACTAGTCAGCGAGACGGCTGCTCTTGTCTCTAAAAGGTTAGGCGTTTCCCAAGGGGGCCTTATTGGTTCCTCTCATAGAGAACGAGAATTCGCGGGTCGAAAGAGGTCAAACTTTCCACGGGTTTTTGGCTTATCAGCTACGGACCTTAACAGAATCTTAACATTTATCTATTAAATGAAATTTTCATATTCAACTCAAAGATGAGGTCGTGCTACGATGGGAAATAGAAAGTGTGGCTGCCTGACTTGCCGGGCGGAGTGCTATAGAATTAGACAGCTATCAGCAATGCCAGAATTGAGCGGGCAAGCAAGATAAAACAGCTTGGTGGCTGAAAGGGGGTGAAAGCAGGAAAATAAGTATCTCATAGAAAAAGCTGGAGACGATTGTGGGCTGTGATCGGTTTCCGGTTTTCAACGGGACGGGCTCCAGTGGAAGGATTTTCAGACAGCCTTAACATCTAAAGGAAGGAGGACAAAAAAGTGAAGAAATTACTTGCAATCTTGTTGGTGGTGACTCTAGCTCTCAGCATTGGCATCATCGGCTGTAATGGAGGACAGCAGGAAGAAGAGGAGGAGGAGGAACCGATAAAAATAGGGGCCATTTATGAGCTTACCGGAACCCATTCTTGGTATGGCACCGGGGTTGTGGAAGGTATAGAACTACGGTTGGATGAGGCCAACTATGAGGTTGCCGGCAAACCAATAGAATTTATAGTCGAAGATAATGCAAGCGACCCGGACATTGCAGTTGACAAGGTCAAAAAACTAGTAGAGCTAGATAAGATAGATTTGGCTATGGGTCCAGTCTTTGGTCACTCTCACTGGGCGATCGCAGGTTATCTCACCGACCACAATATAATGGGAATATTCAGTCACGGAACGGACTGGGATTTGGTAACTGAGTACCCTGAGTTCTTCATAGCCTTTGAGGGCCCTACGCGTCAGAATTTCGCAATACTTGGCGACCTTGCTTATGACGAAGGTTACCGGACAATGGCTACCATAGGTATGGATTATTCCGCTGGATATAATATGGTACAGGGTGTGGTTGATCGGTTTGAGGCGAAAGGCGGGACTATAGTTTCCCAACAATGGGCGCCATTTGCAACGGCAGACTACACCTCCTACCTAATAACTGTGGAGGAGTCAGAGGCAGATGTTCTTATGTTCAATATATGGATGCCAGATATATTGACTTTTTTGCCTCAATACTATGATTTGGGGGTAACTACTCCATGGCTAACGAGAGTTGATGAACTAACTTACCCGGTGAACCTGGACCCTCTTGCTGAAACCATAGTGGGTGGAAGAGGTATGACAAGGTACCCCCCTAGTCTTGATCTCCCCGAAGCTCATGAATTTAACGAATCTTTTTTCGCCAAGTACGGGAGGCGGCCTTACGAGGGCCAACTTTCTGGCTATATCATCATGAGCATATATTTAGCGGGGCTAGAGCGCACAGGTGGCGATCCCAGCCGTGAGGCAATGTGGCAAGCTTTGCAAGGCCTTCAGTTGCAGACTCCTAAAGGGCTCGTCACCATTTCCTGCAATGGCATGTGCGTTGTAGATCAATATATGGTCGAACTCAAGCTAATAGAAGGTGAGTATGTATGGGACGTGTTCGCCACTTACCCTCAGAGTAGTCTCGACCCCAGAGATACCCTGTGCGAATAGTATTGCAAAGGAAGGACAAAACGGTCGCACATAGTGTGTAGCAATGTGTGTCCCAAAGAGGACATGGGCTTTATTTTGATTTAGGTCGTGATGCGGGGGATAGATAGGATTTAGCCCAAAGCGGATGATGAGTCTTTCCCCCGCAAGAAGTCCCGATGTTTATGGACACCAGTGTGTACTAGCTTGTCACCGACGGTGACCATGAGGCGATGAACGACCACATTGATCTTATTGGGAAAGCGAAAGCTTGGGCTTGAGGATATTGAAGTAATTGTAACCTGATTACCATAGCTCATCCGTAACTCATCTGGTAGCTGGTAAGCTTTGCTAGGATTTACCCACGTGAAATTAAAGTGGCAATAATTTTGGATAAAATTGTAATCATTTTGCTAAATGGGGTGTCATTAGGTACCATATTGTTTCTCTTGGCGACGGGCTTGTCATTAACCCTTGGTACCATGGGCATTCTTAACCTTTCACATGGCGCATTGTATATGATTGGTGCCTATGTTGGTTGGACCATAGCAGTGCAATACGGCCTGAGTTTCGGGCTGGCTATTCTGGCAGGTACAGTTGCTGCAGGGGGCGTGGGAGTGTTCATGGATCGTCTGTTCTTCAGCAAATTACACGGGCAAACGAAGGAGCAAGTACTATTGAGCTTGGGCTTCGTATACGTCATAACCAACTTAACGTTGTGGGTTTACGGACCGATGCAGAGGGGGCTGTTTGCACCACCCTTTCTATCCGGTTCCTTCAGTATTGGTGACTGGTTATATCCTATTGATCGCGCTACCCTCATTCCTATCGGGCTAGCGTTAGCTGGCGGTTTATGGTGGCTGCAGAACAAGACTCGACTCGGTGCTATAGTTCGGGCAGGAATGGACGATAAAGAAATGACAACGGGATTAGGTATAAACTATGAACGGGCCTGTCTCGCCGTCTTTTTGTTAGGTACAGCTCTAGCTGGGTTTGCTGGCGTCGTTGGAGGCCAGTTGTTTGGGGCCAACATCGAGCTTGGCATGCGTATTTTGATTCTGGCACTCATTGTGGTCGTTGTAGGCGGTACGGGGTCAGTGGAAGGAGCTCTAGTGGGGGCAATAGTGATAGGTCTTACGGATTCTATTGGCAGATGGCTATTCCCCGAGCTTGCTATGTTTCTGCTTTATATACTCATGATAATTGTGTTGCTAGCCAGACCAGCCGGCCTTTTGGGGAGGAAGGTCTAGGAGATGACTGCAGCAAATCCAAAACCGGCTAGACAACTATGGCAAGGGCAGTCGATTAGATTTGCCCCTTATATTGTCTCTGGTCTAGTGCTTATCATATTGCCTATTTTCTTGTCCCCGTATATTCAAATGGTGATGACCAAGATTCTTATCTTTGCTATCTTCGCTATCGGGTATGATCTTGTTTTTGGTCATGCGGGGCTTCTTTCCTTAGGGCATGCAGCCTTCTTTGGAGTAGGCGGTTATACCACTGGTATTTTAATGGTCCGTTATGGCATTAACAGCTTTTGGCTAGGTGCGCCTTTGGGCATCTTGATGGCGGGGCTCGTTGCTGCTGTCTTCGGTTTTATCGCACTCCGAGTGTCCGACATATACTTCTTATTAGTCACCTTTGCTCTAGGGGAGTTGCTGGTTAGTGTTGCCACTAAGTGGCCTTTCCTATCTACCCATCATCATATCACCGAAGGCGTTATGATGATATCCCATCCGGACCTCGGCATACCAGGCTTTGCCTGGAGTATTACCAATTTCTATTATTTCGTTTTTCTGATTTTCGCTCTCTGCTTTTTCATCATATATCGGATTGTAAATTCTCCCTTTGGGTACGCCCTAAGAGGCGTCCGTGAAGACGAACCGCGAATGCAGGCCCTGGGATATAATACCTGGCTCTACAAATACCTTGCCTTTGTTATCGCCGGAATGTTTGGTGGGTTAGCTGGTCTGCTATCAGCATACAATAATGGTGCTATGTATCCCGCGTCCTTTGGTATCCTCAGGTCCTCCTTGGTCATGCTCATAGTAATCCTAGGTAGTAGTGGCACACTTTTCGGGCCCGTTATCGGGGCTGCCGTGATAATAGTTGTCGAATTCCTAGCCAGCATGTATGCTCCGGTACGTTGGCCTCTAATTCTAGGTAGTGTATTTATCCTGTCGGTCATGCTTGCTCGGGAGGGAATCGCCGTTTCCATACAAAAACTTTGGAGAAAGGTGAGTGAACACTATGGCATTGTTAAGCGTTGAGCATTTATCCAAGAATTTCGACGGTCTCAGCGCCGTGAGAGATGTCTCATTCAGTGTGGAAGATGGAGAGCGCTTGGCAATTATCGGTCCTAATGGGGCAGGGAAAACCACGTTGTTTAGCCTGATTAATGGGCAGCTACATCCGACGGCAGGTCGGATATATTTTGCCGGTGAGGATATTACTGGTGTGCCTACACATCGCCTTGCTCACAGGGGTCAGACGCGCTCCTTTCAGCTAATCAACCTATTCCTTAATCTTACGGTACTTGAAAATGCCCTCTTAGCCGTTCATGGCACTGAACGCTACCGTTTTCAAATACTTCGTCCAATTACTGGCTATGCAGACTTACTGACTAAAGCTCGGGAGGTACTAGAAAGAGCGGGTTTGTGGGAACAGAGAGACGAGCTGGTGAAGAATGTATCGCATGGAGAGCAGAGGAAATTGGATATTGCTCTTACCACTGCAGCTTCACGACCAAAACTACTATTGCTTGACGAACCCACTGCTGGGCTGACTGTTGCCGAACATACCGATGTCATTAACATGTGTAGCACACTGGGAAGGCATATTACGTTGCTCTTAGTCTCTCATGACCTGGACGTAGTATTTGGCATCGCGGAACGGATTATAGTGCTCAATCTTGGGCAGGTTATAGCTGATGGAGAACCAAAGGAAATTCAGGCCGACCCACATGTTAAGGAAATCTACTTGGGAATTGACAAAGGACCAGGAAATGCTGCAGCTAGTTGATATCCACACTTACTACGGAACAAGCCATATCCTCAATGGCATTTCGCTAGAGGTGAAAGAGGGCTCTGTAGTAGCTCTTATGGGCCGCAACGGAATGGGCAAGACAACTACAATTCGCTCAGTCATTGGCTTTACCCCTCCGCTGGATGGTGTAGTACGTTTTAAAGGAGAGGACATTACCAAGATGCGGTCCTACCAGATTGCCCGGATGGGCATCGGATTGGTTCCCCAAGGGCGACGTGTTTTCCCATCATTGAGCGTAGAGGAAAACCTTACTATGGCTGCAACAACTAGGGGGAAAACTGGAGGCTGGACGTTGGATAAAACGTATTCATACTTCCCTGGCCTAAAGGAGCGAGCTAAACTGAGTGGTGACCGTCTTAGCGGTGGGGAGCAGCAAATGTTAGCCATTGGCCGAGCTTTGATGACCAATCCTGATTTGATTCTAATGGATGAGCCTTCGGAGGGATTGGCTCCAGTATTTATCCAGCAAGTTGGCCGTATTATTGGCCAGCTGAAGGAAGCGGGTTTCTCCATTCTATTGGTAGAACAAAATTTGCCTATGGCATTATCCGTGGCCGATTATATCTACATAATAAGTAACGGCATAATAGTATACAGTGATACACCTAAGGGGATTATAGGCAATGATGAAGTTAAAACTAAGCACCTTGGTGTAACAGAACAAGTCGCTTAAATTGAGGATTTGTATGATAATATAAATGATGGTGAGGAATTCTAGGAGAGAAAAAACTAGCTGGGGTGAGGGTCTGTACAAACTAAATAACACAACCAATTGTGTGGTAACTTTTGTTGAATCAAAAAAGGAGGTATAAATGTTATGTCGTGTCATGTTCTAGGTGTATTATTCAGCGCGAGAAAACACGGATGGACATCAAGGCTGTTGGACGCTGGTTTAGAAGGAGCTGCATCTGTTGAGGGAGTAACAGTTGAAAAAATTAATGCGCATAAATATAAGTATATTCCATGTATATCCGACATGGCCTGCATCAGGGATCCAGAGCACGGTTGCATTCTTGATGATGATTTCGGCCGCTACGGGGAGGGAATTCTGTACAGAAAGGTAAGAGATGCAAATGGCATTTTTGTCGCAGATCCCGTTTATCTGTGGGGTACTAGCGCACTATTGAGAATGTTTCTTGAACGTATGTATCCGTTCATATGGAGTGGTGAAATAAACGGGCAACCTTTCGCATCGGTGTCATGTGCAAGCAATTCTGGATTCCAATATTGGGCTACTAGTGATATACCACGTCAAATATTTAATTTCGGCTCAAGATACATAGGAGGCGTTGCAGTACACACTTCTTACTTTGAAGAAGGCCTGAAAAAAGCAAGAGAATTGGGGAAGAAGCTGGGCGAATTTGCTTTGCAGGATGCAAAGGGTAGGATTAAGCTTACCGACTTAGAAAAGTTTAGTTTGTACAGAGAACCTTGGGACGTTTCTGAAGCATACTTGATACAACTTACAAATGGAAGTATGAAGGCTGAAGAATCTATGTCTAAAAAGGCTTTGGAGAAAGACACCTTTAAAAGACCTGATGCGCTGGAAATTTTAAAAGAAGCAGATGACAAGATACAAAAAGCATTTAAAGCTTGGAATAATGGCGATAGAGCAACTGCTGAATCTGAATTGTCCGATGGGACCGCATTGTGGACGGAGGCTACCTGGCGAGAGTTTCTTGAGGAAAAAGTAGCAAGGTGTAAAAAACCGGCTGCCTACAGACCAATGCCAGAGTAAAAAACACTGCTAACAATACAAGCGGTGAAATGAAGTAAGAAAAGTGGTGAGTTAAATAACAGAGACACAGGTTACTGGTGATACAGCAAGAGCGGTAGTGCCAATTAGCCAGCGTCATAAGTATGTGCCAAATCAGCTTGTACTTTTTGGGATGTGAAGAGCTGCTGCGCGTAAGGTAGTGGGTAAGCAGTGGGTTTTTTATGAATAAGGAGGCGATAATATGACTATAGATTTAACAGGGTATGAAATTGTGGATAGCCATTGTCATCCATTTCTACCTGAAAAGGAAACTGAAGGGTTTGAGCAATATTTCACGCTATCGATGCTTCCCATGAGAACAGAAGACATGAAAAACACCTTATTGTATAGAATGATGCTAAAGGAATTGGCCAGAGTGCTTGAATTAGGTGAGGAAGCAAAAGAGAGCAAAGTATTAGAAAAGAGATATAGTTTGTACAGAAGCAATCCCAGGGAATACATTGCCAGATTATTCAGTGAAGCTAGGATTGAATCGCTTATCTTGGATATAGGGTACCCGTCCGAGGAGTTCACAGGTTATTCTATTGATATGAAGGAGTTTCTATCGATACTCCGGGGTACCAAAGTCAATTATATTGTTAGAATTGAGCCGATGATAAATCGCTTGCTAAAGCAGGAGCTGCGATTCAGCGAATTTGTTAATCAATTTACAGGTCAGTTGGACGCGGAAATCAAAAAACACAAGGCGGTGGCTGTGAAAAGTATTATTGCCTATCTAACTGGCTTAGGAGTGGAGAAAGTGACTATGGAAGAAGCGCGGAAGGGATATGACGAGTATCTAGCTCAAAAAAACGATTTTAAGGCTGAGAAACTCTGTAGAGATTACCTATTTTGGCTTACTTTGGAAATATGTATTAAGTGGGATATCCCTTTACAATTGCATACAGGCATGGGGGACTCTCCTGTTTTTGATCTTCGTCTTTCAAACCCGCTATCACTATATAACATCATTAGTGACGATTATTTTCAAAAATCTAAAATAGTATTAGTCCACGCGGGATACCCATATGTGGCAGAAGCTGGATATCTTGCCAATAATTATCCAAATGTTTGGGTAGATATATCAGAGGTGAATCCATTTGCTAGTATTGGAGTTGAACCAAAGTTACTTGAACTAATGGAAAGCGCTCCGCTAACCAAAATAATGTACGGTTCTGATGGATTTATGATACCAGAGATTTTTTGGTTTGGGGGAATTTTCTTTAAAAAGGTTCTTTCACGTGTGCTTGGAAAGTTAGTCAATGAAGAAATAATCAGTTTGGACTATGCACATTGGATTGCGCGATCCATTCTAAAAGATAACGCTCAATCTCTCTACCAATTGCAGACACAAAAGAAAAGTGAATCATTATGACCGATGATCTAGACGTAATTAAAGAAGAAGTATTTAACATCCTACATGGTAGGATAAAAGAGCAACTTAGAGAGATCATTAAAGAGCTCTATCGTAATCCCGAAGTCGGAGGAGAGGAGTTTAATTCCAGTGATCTGTTAATTAGGGTACTGAGCGATTGGGAATTCGACACAAAAAGGGGAGTTGCTGAATTACCAACCGCCTTTGTAGGTACCTTTTGTGCTGGTCAAAACAGTAAGCCCAAAATAGCCTTTATGGCGGAGTATGATGCGTTGCCTGTACTTGGACATGCCTGTGGACATAATGTAAGCTGTACTGCCAGTGTGGGAGCAGCAATGAGCTTTGCAATGTGTCTAAAAAAGTGGCGACTTGACGGCACAGCTATTGTATTAGGGACGCCCGGGGAAGAAAACTTAGGCGGCAAAGTAGATTTGCTTGAAGCTGGAGTGTTTAAAGATATTGATGCAGCTATGATGATTCATTCCAGTGACAAGTGGTTGTTAGACCCAAAGGTTATGGCATTAGATGCTTTAGAATTAAACTTCAAAGGTAAAGCCGCCCATGCAGCTGGTGCACCTGAAAAGGGCATTAATGCTCTTGATGCAATTAACTTAACTTTTAGTGGAATAAATTGCCTTAGGCAGCATATCATGGACGGATGTAGAATACACGGAATAATCACTAAAGGAGGTGATGCTCCTGGTATTGTTCCAGAAACTGCTGCTGCGAGAATATATATTCGCGCTATAAACAGCGAATATTTGGCGGACTTGAGCCAAAGGGTGAAAAATTGTGCTCGAGGAGCTGCTCTAGCAACAGGATGTACACTCGAAATAAGCAGCTTTGAGCACCATACAGACAGTCTTAAATCTAATCACACTATTCTTGATCTTTTTGCAACAAATCTTGGCCGGCTCATAAAACAGGACAATATAATAAGGAGTGAACCTAAGAATTGGGCTTCAACGGATGCGGGTAACGTAAGTTATGCAGTACCTACTATCCATCCATTAATGGCTGTAGCGCCAGACGGAGTAGAAATTCATACACCTGAGTTTGCTGAGGCAACCATTACAGCTCAATCCGTGGAGGCTGCCACTATATCAGCTTATGCAATGGCGTGTACAGCCTTAGACTTAGCTATCAGACGGGAGATATGGGATGCTATTAAGGAAGAATTCGGCGAAAGCGGCCGTTAAGAACTATAGTCTGGCACAAAAAGATGCATAATAAGGCAATGGGGCTCGGAAGATTACCAGAGGAGGACAACTGTGATTGCCAATGTGGGGAAATTAGGATGCGTTTTGGATATGGAGAAAGAACTAGAGGTCATGCGGAAACTTCTCTTCACCATCTACTCGCAAGAGGCATGAGGCAGGCAGCAGCAGCCTATTGTTAGGTAAGTATCGCCATGTGCTATGAGTGGATTCGCCGCAGGAACAATTAGGTTGTAGAGGGACTCAAAAGAAAGAAGATTCCCGGAAGGGCTCCGAAATTGTCTACGAAGGAGTTTAGAAGAAGCGAAGAGAATGCCGAAAGCCAGGCTTAGATGCAATGTGAAAGGGGGTGATGCAGCTTGTAAAGCAACTATTCGGGGTAAATTATTCAGATGAACCGATAGGACAAATGTTGGTCGAGAACTGTGGGCGGAATACTGCTAAGTCATTTGGTGGACATTATCGCAGACCTAAAAAGTGCTAAGGATATCTTTGCTGAGATAGTAGAGGAGTTAATAAAGAAGGTGCCGACTAAAGGCTACAAGGATGAGGGGATGGTTGTTGGTTTTTTTAATGAGCAATCGCCCGAGAATCAGGCAAATACAGTTAGTGCTCTATCTTTCGGCAAGCCCAGAATTCGTGGAAAAATGAGGCCAAGATTCAAGTTAATGACATGTGGTATCGCGATCCGAACGAGAGAAAGGAGTTCTTTTACCGGCTTATGAAAAATTTTAGCTTTGCTGCGGTCCGGCTTGAGAAATTTCTTGCACCTCGTTTTGATTTTACTGGTTTTTATAGGCCACTATAGCTACGAAAGGAGGAGATTAGAATGGCCAAGACACTTCAGGAAATCAGACAGTTTACGGAGGGAATGGGAATCCCTGGAAGAGATCTTTGGGACCTTCCATCTTCAACGAAAACTTTTCCTGATAGCACACACTGGAGAATAGAAATTTCAGGAGTTGAATATCCATCAACCATGGAAGCTATGATTGATGAGGCAAAAAAGAGAAACGTAGTCATTCATAGGGCAGTAGTAACTGTGGGAGGGTCAACACTTCGCGACCTCGCGGAATTAAGAGCTATCGCACAGATGGGACGAGATGAAAAGATAGAGGTCATAACTACTATGGGTCCACGTAAGGGGTGGGACGTAGGTGCGAGGGCACCTGGTTTTACTGAGGGTGCTATGGTGGGGTTTAGGTTAAGAGGATGCGATAACATCTCCTATTGGCTCGCGGATATGATGAGAAACATTGACGCTGGGCTCAGAGGCTTCTTGGTGATGGATGAAGGAATACTCTCCATTGTCACGCGAATGCGGGAGGAAGGTTTTATACCGACGAAGACTTTTTTTAAATGGTCTGCTTTTGGTGGATATTGCAGTGCTGCTGGGGCTCGTGTTATTGAGTTGATGGGGGCTAATTCCATGAATCCGCCATCGGATGTCTCACTCCCGATTTTAGCATCGATCAGAAGAACGGTTAATATCCCCATTGACATTTATATGTTCATAACTGATGCTGAGGGAGGAATGTTCAGGATCTATGATGCACCAGAAATAGCCAGAGTTACCTCGCCATGTTACTTCAAGATCGAACCAGGAGTTTCCCAAAATGATATTTACAAGCCGTGGATTACCGAGAGCTGGCACGCAGAGTTTATGAGGGAGAAAGTGAAGGAAGCTGCTATTTTCCAAGAAATTATGGAAAGGCATGCACCTCAGCTAAAGTTGTCAGGGGTGGGTCCTTCTGATCTAGTTCTTCCTGAGCCTGAATAAGCTTGAATTAATAAGAGGAGGTGATAATGATTAGCTTTTTGGAAGCAGCGGAAAGTCATATGCACAAGGCTGCGAAGCTACTTGGACTTGAACCCGAAATGGTTGAATTTGTGACTAGGCCAATGTGGGTGTCAGAATTTCAAATCCCGGTAAGAATGGACAACGGCAAGGTACAAAACTTTACCGCCTATAGGGTTGTCCACAACAATGCTCTGGGACCAAGCAGGGACGGAACAAGAATTGTACCGAATCTGACTTTGGACGAGGTGAAAGCGTTAGCAATGACTATGACGGTAAAACATGCCGTGGCTGGTATCCCTGCAGGTGGAGGTAAGGGAGGGATGGTAGCCGACGCCCACAAGTTAAGCCAGATGGAATTGGAGCGGCTTTGTCGAGGATTCATCCGCCATCTAAGCCCCAAAGGTGCCTGGGTTGATATCCCTGGTGCTGATATAGGTACAAATTACCAAACCCAAGCCTGGATGCTGGACGAGTATGAACAGATGATGGGATTCCATAGCCCTGCTGCCATTAATGACAAGCCGCCTATTGTGGGGGGGGCTCTTGGTGGTGCGGAGGCTACTGGCCGTGGTGTGTTTTATGTTGCAGTGGAAGTCGGTAAGAGAAAAGCCCTTAAACCTCAGTTATGTCGGGTAGTCATACAAGGTTTTGGGTCTGTAGGTCGTAATGCAGCCGAACTTCTGTATAATGAAGGATTTAAAATCATAGCGGTAGAGGATACACGTGGCGCAATTTCTGACTCTTCAGGTCTGGATATCCTGAAGCTCGTAAATCATAAGGAGCAGACAGGCTCAGTCGTAGATTTCCCTAAAGCCAGGAACATAAGCACCCAAGAATTATTAGAAACAGATTGTGAGATTTTGATTCCCGCGGCTATCGAGAACGTGATTAACGAAGAAAATGCAGGTAGAGTCAAAACAAAGATAATCGTAGAAGGAGCCAACGGACCGGTAACCCCTTCCGCCGAGAAATCCCTCTTAGACAAGGGAGTCACAATGATACCTGATCTAATAGCTAATGCAGGCGGTATTATTGTTTGTCAACTCGAACGTATACAAGGGCTTTCTGATTCGTACTGGGACCTAGATACCGTACGCAAGCAACTAAAAGAAAGGATATTGAAGGTTTATGAGGATACTGTAAGAACATCTGGCGAAATGCGTATTTCTTTGAGAGAGGCTGCTTGGGTAAATGCGTTGCGCAAGGTGACCGCAGCCATCCGTATGAGAGGATGGATTTAGTAACGATATCGTATAGATAAGAGGAGAAAATGGCGAAGAAAAGCATATTGGAATTTCAAAGGATGAAGAAGGAGGGGGAAAAGCTTACATGGTTAACTGCTTACGATTATCCCACTGCGCAGTTTGAAGAACGGGCTGGCATAGACATGATCCTGGTGGGTGATTCCATGGGTAACTGCGTTTACGGTTATTCGTCCGGGACTATTCCTGTAACTATGGACCAGTGCATCGTACATACTGAGGCTGTTCGTCGTGGAGCTCCAAATACGTTTGTGGTAGGTGATATGCCTTTCCTATCGTATCAGACAACGCCTGATGAGGCCATCAGGAATGCGGGGAGGTTCTATAAGGAAGCAGGAGTTGACGCCATCAAGCTGGAGGGCGGCCGCCGCATCACCAAGGTAGTGAGAGCAATCGTTGACGCTGGCATGGTTGTTTGCGGTCACATTGGCCTGACACCGCAAAGTACTGGTCAATTTGGCGGATATAGGGCTCAGGGGCGTACAGCTGACAGTGCATATGAATTGATCAAGGATGCAAGAGCAATTCAAGAAGCAGGTGCAGCGTTCTTGCTCCTTGAGGCAGTTACCCCTGAAACAGGTGAATTCATAACGGCGGATCTCAAAATACCTGTATACGGCATCGGGGCAGGTCCCCATTGCGATGGGCAACTGCTTATTGTCAGCGATGTCTTGGGTATCTGGGAGGCTTTTCACCCTAAATTTGTGAAAAGATATGCGAATTTAGCTGAAGATTCAACGAGAGCCATCCAAGATTATGTAAGAGAAGTTAGGGAACGGAAATTTCCTCAACAAGTGCACTGCTACAAGATGATTGAAGGGGAAGCCGAAAAACTGATGAAATTGGTTAATCAAGAATAAAGAAACGTTCTTATGGCGTAAATCAAAGGACCGAGGAAGTGCCACTAAGGTATTGAACAAGTACACAAAGGCTGAAGAATGACAAGGAGAAACTTCTCCAAGCTAATTTGGCCCATCATAACTTCCCTGGGTAGGACCTTGTATTTGGCAAGCTAAGTCATCGTATGCCATCTGGCCAAATGCCATATGCGAAGCGGCTGGCTTATCTGAATGTGTGTTTTCAACCGCCCACCACAGTCTCCTGCCTATCCTGCTACTATAGAGTATATGGAGAAGGAAACTGCCAAAGTCCGTAGTCGAGTGTTACCTACGTGGTCAGCCAGCACATCTAGTGTTGCTTGGCTCTTCGCCAATAAGCGTCAAAACCACCCGAAGCTTTAATGCTTACAGCTATTTCATTGTTTGTGAGAAGTATCCTCCTTCTAAGATTATCGAT
>JBMCVZ010000015.1:0-15311 GCA_048621695.1 Chloroflexota bacterium | reverse complement strand
CTAGCTAGACAGCTGACTGAGGCTTTTCGCAGTCTTGCCACGCCCTTCTTCGGCCGCTGATGCCTAGGCATCCACCCTGTGCTCTTTCTTCCTTGACCCACGCCAGGCAGAACACAAAACCTATTAAATTGTTAACGTACGAAATTGATCTCCATTCAGGAGTATCAGCATTATACAACGTAGCCTTTCTGCTGTCAAATAAATCCCGTATTCGAGTACTAGTTATTTGTAGTTAAATTTAATATTTTCAGTTACTGAGATAGAATCTGTCAATATGTAATTGCGAACTTGATTTTCCCTCCCTTGAACCCTCTTCCATGATTGCGAGTCTCGAATTATCGTAATGAAAAATCTCCTCTACATTGGCGGTAGAGAATTAAGAGCATGTCCTGAGCCTAATGAAGGATGAGTTTAGTGTGACACCGGTACGGAAACCTCAGACCCATCACCTCCCACCGTGGTTGAGGGTCAAGCGGAGCTACTCTACTCCAGCTGGCATAAGTAAAGTTGACTGCCTTTACCTTATGGTCTTTTTCTTGGTACCACCCGACTTTTGGCTTCAGTAGTGGAGGATGACTTGTACTCGTTCGCCTGCTTCATAAACTGCCCATGGTATCGGTCTCGTTTATCTTTACCTCCTCTACAACCTTTCCAGAATCGAGATAATCATACGTCTTGTCTCTGAGAGTCTCTAGCAGCCTGATAAAGGTACGCTTGTCCTCATCCGATAGCGGCGCCAGTATTTCCTGGATAAGTCCCCAGCCCGCCACAGTTGCCGGTACATAGGCCTTCTCTGCCTTGCCGGTCATAGTCACAAATACTGTCCTGCGATCCTTCCTGTCTCTTACCCTTCTGACCAGACCGGCTTTTACCATTCGGTCGATTATCATACTGATACTGTTTACGCTACGGTCTAACCAGCGAGCTATGTCCGTTATTCTTACAGGCCTATTAATGTTTTTTATAGCCATGAGTACTGCGTGCTGTTCCGTAGTGAGCTTATATTCACTAAATAATTGGTCCTGACACTTCAAAATCAGGTTGTAGGCTTGGCGCAGCAGGATCCACAATCCCTTATCTGGATTTTTGAATTTGAACTTTACAGGCATATTTATCTCCTCCTGACTTATTTATTGGACTTTTACTTGTTTGCTCTGCTATGTGGCAATATCAGTCCTCGTCATACGTTCTTCTGCTTTTCACTACTCTGACGTTTGGTTTCGGAGCCGGACGGTGAAATGCTCTTAATCATCCGTTTATATAAACCAGGTTGATTTGTGACACTGTTCTTGATGATTTCCGACATATCCATTTCGGGCTTTAGATATCCAATTAACTCACATTTTATTCTCTCGAGCAGATTAGTAAGGGCATATTTGTCTTCGTATGATAGCGGTGACAGGATTTTCTGGATAAACTCCCAGCCCGCCGGGGTTGCCGGTTTAAGGGCGTTCTCCGCCTTGCTGGTCAAAGACACATTCACCACCCTGCGGTCTCTCCTGTCTCTTGTCCTTCTAACCAGGCCAGCTTTAACCATACGGTCCACAAGCATACTGACGCTATTTGGGCTACGTTCTAGAATCCGTGCCAGTTCACTTGGCCTCAAAGAACCACCGCAGGATTTCACAGCTGCAATCAGTCCGAATTGCTCTGTAGTAAGCCCGTATCCCCCAAATATCTTATCTTCGCACAAAACAAGTATGTCACGAACTCGGTGCAGCAGAAGCCACAATCTCAAAATCGTGTTTCCGGATTCAGAATTCATCGCCATATTTAGACTCCCAATTATTCCATGGTAAATTTTCTCACATAAGAAACTCGAAAGTATAACACTGTCTATTAATTAAAACAAATCAACGTAACTCAATAATAACTTTCTCCCGTCTGTTCAGAACCAAGTTTTACAAATCATAATTCAGTCAAAAAGTGCGCAATAGAATCTAGGCTGAGAAGAGTCCTGCAACGAGACACGAGGTATTCATTCCAGAGGCATGTTATCTATCAACCTTGTTTTGCCTATTCTCACCGCTAAGGAAGCCAATGCCGGGCGGTCAATCGAGTTCAACTCTTCCAGTGTTTCCGTATCAGCAATGCTGACATAGTCAGTTTTGGCTAAAGGTTCCTTCTGGATAAGTGAGGTCATCTGCCGGCGAATTTTTTCAGCGTCCTTTTCCCCACCAAGCCTTAATTGCCGGGCTAAGGTAAGAGCCCTGAACAATATCGTGGCGGCTTGCCGCTCTTCAGGACTGAGGTACATATTGCGACTGCTCATTGCCAGGCCGTCGCTCTCCCTGACCGTCGGTACAACTACTATTTCTATCGCCATGTTGAGGTCAGCCGCCATCCTCTTTATGACCACCACCTGCTGGGCATCTTTCTGCCCGAAGTAGGCCTTGGTCGGCTGTACGATGTTGAATAACTTGGCGACTACGGTGGCCACGCCTCTAAAGTGCCCGGGCCGAGATGCTCCCTCGAGTCGCTCGCTTACATTCTCCACATCCACCCAGGTGCTGAATTCGGGTGAGTACATCTGACCATCGGAGGGAACAAAGACGATATCCACTCCTCGTTCACTCAACAACTCCAGGTCACGACTAAGGGCTCGGGGATAAGCGCCAAAATCCTCCCCGTATCCAAATTGAGTGGGATTAACGTAAATGCTGACAATAACCGCGGAATTTTCTATCCTCGCCTGCTTTACTAAAGCCAGATGGCCTTCGTGAAGATAACCCATGGTAGGTACAAATCCCACTGTGCCGCTGAGCTTCTGTCTTAATGCCCTTATCTCGGGTATGGTCTTTACTACCTTCATACCTGTGATGGTTCAAATTTTCCCAATAATTTCCCCCTTAAGATAAGGCGGGAAGGAGGTTATCTCCACGGGCATCATATTGTTGCTTGCCTCATAACTCCCCTACCCCCTTTCATCTTAAGAGGGGGAGTCAAACAAACGCCCTTGGAAAAACTTGCCTGCATGCCGCTAGCTTTCAGCCTCAAGCTGCTTGATGAGGCTTTCATCCATGGTGTAGCTCTGCTTCATAGTGGGGAAATTAATAGATTTAACTTCAGATATGTAACTGGAAACAGCATTCTGAATTTCTCCGGCTAACCTGGCATATTGCTTGGCATGTCTGGGCACAAATTCAGTATAGAGACCCAGAATATCACTGACTACCTGGACCTGACCATCACAATCAGGTCCGGCACCTATACCAATCGTGGGGATAGCCAGCTTTTGAGTAATTAATTTGGAAAGAGGTGCTGGGGTGCATTCCAAAACAATGGCAAAAGCCCCAGCCTCCTCCAAAACACGGGCATCATTAAGCATCTTTTTAGCTTCCTCCACTGCCTTACCTCGTACCTTAAATCCTCCCAATTGATGTATAGATTGCGGAGTAAGCCCGATATGCCCCATGACCGGGATGCCACAGTCAACGAGTCGTTTGACTTTCTCAGCAACCACCTCGCCTCCCTCCAACTTCACCGCCTGCGCTCTCCCTTCCTGGATAAACCTCGTAGCATTATGTAAAGCATCGGACATACTGATATGATAGGTCATAAACGGCATATCGCCTATTATTAAGGCTTTCTTAGCTCCCCTCACGACAGCTTTGGTATGATGAATCATCTCCTCCATGGTCACCGGGATAGTTGACTCATAGCCCAACATCACCATCCCCAAGCTATCCCCAACTAATATTAAAGGTACACCAGACTCATCAACCATCTTGGCCGTCGCATAATCATAAGCGGTAAGCATAGGTATCTTTTCTTGCTTCTGCTTCATCTCTTTTATCTCGGTAATAGTAACCCGCATCGCTTCCCCCTTTTAGCTTAAACCCCAAATTCTAGTATCTAAACCCGAAACAAATTCAAATTTCAAATCTCTAAATTCACAGCATTTATGTAATTTGGACTTTGGGTTTTGCTATTGTTTAGCATTTCGTATTTAGTGCTTAGGATTTTCTCTTCTTCCCTCCGCCACCCGCGGAGAGGTATTACAGATGAAGGCTCCATTATTCTATTTTGATTATCAACACGAACTATGCTTGGGGTTATACTGATTGCCTCATCATCAGGAACGTGTCTATAAGAGAGGATAAGAACTATGTCGCCTTTTGCCACCAGTCTGGCGGCAGCACCATTGATACCAATAATCCCCGAATTTGCCTCCCCTGCAATAGCATAGGTGCTGAACCTGGCCCCATTGTGAATGTTCAGCACCTCCACTTTCTCGAAAGGCAAGATGTCGCTGGCCTCCATGAGTACCCTATCAATGGTGATAGAGCCTTCATAATCTAAATCCACCTGAGTAACCCGGGCTCGGTGGATTTTACTTTTCATCATAGTTCTCATTTTGTACCTTCCTTTCTGTCATTCTGAGCGCAGCGAAGAACCTCCACGATTTCCGAACCCTTGCCTCGATTTCCCCCCGGCTGGATTCTTCAGTCGCTCCGCTTCCTCAGAATGACGATGCGCGAAACCAGGGTGCCCAAATAGCATTCTCATCTCTTCTGCCTTCTGTTCATTAATCTTACCTTTAGCCAAAGCAATAGGAATAGTCTGAAGCCCTAATTCTTTATAGGTAGTAAGCAAAGATGGACTCCTGGCCTCAAGAGCGTTCAAGTGTCTCTCTACAGTGCCCAAGTCCCCGCGGGCAACAGGACCGGTGAGGCAGTTAGGTATACCGATATTGTCAATATTGTTTATTGTTCCGTTGAGCAAAGGTAATAAGGCATTGGTCGCCTCCCCTGACGATACTCCAAAATCCCGCCACAAATCCAGAGCCAACTTAACCAAGGTCACAAGATAATTACAAGCAAAAACAGCTGCTGCGTGATACAGCACCTTATCCCCTGGCTTAAGTTCCACCCATTTACCGTTCAGGAGGAGAGTCAACCCCTTCAGTGTTGATAATAAGGGCTCTTCAGCTTCCAGTGAAAAGATAGAGCCGGGTAAGTTTTGTATGGCCTGATCAACATCGGCAAAAGTCTGCAACGGATGGAACGAGCCAACGGCAGCCCCAAGTTTTCTTGCTGGTTCCAGAATATCCACGGAATGAGCACCACTGCAATGCACGACATTCTGTCCCGCATGCCACTGAACCTCACCGCATACCCGGCCTATAACATCGTCAGGAGTGGTGATGAAGACCAGCTCAGTAGTGTCTGCCACCTCCTGAGCTGTATGGCAAATCTGGCAATTGGGCACCAGACTGGCTAGCTTTTGTGTCGAGGTTATAGTTCGGCTGGCTACAGCTAACACCGGCCATTCCTTTTGAGAAAACCTTACTGCCAGAGCAGTGCCTGTCGTGCCAGCGCCAATAAAGCCTGTCTTTACCATCTGCTTACACCTCCGGTTGCCGGTACGCCTGAATGCAAGGACCATCCATTATGATTTCACGCATCACCATAAACAAAAAAACCCTCCCGGCATAACCGAGAGGGCTATAACGACAACACCTATTGTCCGTCTCGGTCACCGCCGATCCAAGCGGACTTTTAACTACCAACTTCCCTAGCTCACTGCTTCAAGAGTCAATGGCTATCCTATATGGTAGTAAATTCGTATTTTTTTGTCAATATTACTGTGGCCGAGCAGCTAAACTATCACCTTTCATCTTCAGCCCAACACTTATATTGACATGATTGTGTGCGCGGTCTATAATCCCTTCTGGATCCAGATATAAGTTATGGAAATAAAATCATCACCAGACCCAGACCATAAACGACCGCAAATTGCCATTTTCGTTCGAGGGTGGTGGGGTTTGCCCTAGTACTGGTCTTTGATTGAGGCCTGTATACCCCACGTCCCACCGGACGTGGGGCTTTTGTTCGTCGTGATGTAGCCAGAGATTTTTCTGGGAGGCTGCTATTGGAAATTTTGAATGAAGATACATTCAAGGAGTTGCTGGAAAATAAGCAATACAGGGCATTGCGAGAGAGGCTGGCAGATTTGGAACCCACACATATTGCCGACCTCCTGGCCAGCATACCCAGAGACGAAGCAGTGATAGCGTTTCGCCTGCTCCCCAAGAGTCTTGCTATTTCTGTTTTCGACGAAATGGATGGAGCTTTTCAGAACCAGCTGCTCGAGGCGTTCAGCGACCAGGCAGCGAGGAATTTCCTGGAAGCAATGCCGCCTGACGACCGGGCGGAGTTACTGGACGAGGTGCCCGCCAAGGTGGCCCGCAGATTACTACAGATACTCTCGCCTGACCAGCGTCGTGTCACCATGCAGTTGCTGGGATATGATGAAGAAACGGCCGGGCGTGAGATGACTCCTCTATTCGTGGACCTGCACAGTGATATGACCGTGGCACAGGCTTTGGAAAGAGTTCGACAGCTGGCCATCACGCGGGAGACTGTGTATGAGTGCTACGTAATGGACCGCCGCCGCTATCTCACAGGCACTGTTTCACTGAAGGACCTGGTCATCGCTGACCCGAACGCCAAAGTAAGCGGTATCATGAAACCAGAGCCGCCCTTTGTCTTTACCTACACCGACCGCGAGGAAGTAGCCAGGGAACTTCGGGAACATGAGCTGCTGGCAATTCCCGTGGTAGATGCAGAACAGCGCCTCGTCGGTACCATCACCCATGATGACGTAGCAGACATCATAGAGCGAGAGGCCACCGAAGATATCTATCGGTTTGGTGCGGTACCGGGTACGGAGCGAGGTTACTTTGCCAGCCGTATCTTTGATGTTGTTCGGCGCCGAGGGGTATGGCTCCTCCTGCTTATCGCGGTGAACACGGTTACTGGGGCTATTATTGCCCAGCAGCAGGAGTTGCTCAGCGAGATACTGATACTGGCTGCCTTTATCCCGCTGTTGATTGGCACCGGCGGGAATGTGGGAGCACAATCGGCCACCGTCGTTATTCGTGGACTGGCTACCGGGGAGGTGAAACCAAGACGAGCTTTGACCGTGGTCCTGCGGGAGGCCGGGATAGGTGCTCTCCTGGGCATTGTCCTTGGTGCGGTTGCCCTGGGCTGGGCTTATGCTCTCGGCCGGAACCTAGAAGTAGCTGCCGTGGTGAGCACGACCCTAGTGGCCATCTCAATAATGGCAACCCTGGCTGGCGGAGCTTTACCATTCGCCTTCCGTCTACTCAAGATTGACCCGGCTTTGGTGTCCGCCCCTTTTATAACTACGGTTATGGATATATTTGGCGTGGCGGTTTACTTTGGGATTGCGTACATGATACTGGGATTGTAATCAGCCTGCCGAGGCAAGATAGAGGAGTCCATAGGTAAAGGGAAACTCGAAATGACGAATAGAAGTGCCGAAGAGGCGAGGAGAAAGTCGAGAGTGAAGCGGTTGCGGAAGCTGCGAACAGCGATTGATGAAAAGGTGCCAGATGCTCTCCTGATTTCACAACCAGAAAACATCCGCTACCTCTCAGGATTTACCGGCTCCTCCGGATGGCTACTTATTTCAGGACAGAATGCCATTTTGGCAACGGACTCTCGCTATGTGGAGCAAGCCAAGGGAGAGTCATCGGATTTTGAAATTATCCAGACCAAGCAAGAGTTACGTGACTGGCTTCCCGGTTTGGCCTCTGATTTGGGGTTGCACAAATTAGGATTCGAGGCAAATTTTATTTCTTATGAGGGTTATCACAAACTCAGCGAGGCAGTAAAGGATAGACGGGTTAGCGTTGATCTTGTTCCCACCTCTGGCATGGTAGAGCAGCTTCGCTCTACAAAAGAGCCCGAAGAATTGGAGTTTATTATAAAAGCAGTAGAACTAGTCGATGTCGCCTTTGAACAGGCAAAATTAATAATTCGTCCTGGCGTAACTGAAAAGGGGGCTGCCTGGGAGATAGAAAAGTTCCTTCGCCAGGAAGGCAGTGAAGGAATACCCTTTGAAATCATAGTGGCTTCAGGCCCAAATTCAGCTTTGCCTCATGCTCGACCTACGGACAAAATGATTGGCTCCGGTGAACCAGTGTTGATTGACATGGGAGCCAAAATCAACGGTTATTGCAGCGACTTCAGTCGCACTTTAGTTTTGGGTAAAGCAGACAAATCCTTACATAAGATTCATAATATGGTTCTCCAAGCACAGATAACTGCCATAGAGAGAGTTGAATCAGGTATGGATGCTGCGCAGGCAGACAGATTGGCTCGAAACGTTATTGAACAGGCCAGCTATGGAGATTCCTTTGGACATGGTTTAGGACATGGTGTTGGGCTAGCGGTACACGAATTCCCCTCACTCGGTCCCAGTTCGTCCGATTCACTTGCAGACGGCATGGTTTTTACTATAGAACCAGGAATTTACCTTACGGGACAAGGCGGTGTTAGGATTGAAGATATGGTGGTTTTGGAAAATGGCAAGGCCAGAGTACTTAGCAAGTCAAATAGGGATTTGTTATTCTAACGAGGAACGAAAAGTCAGAGTGGTAATTTACTGCGAATAAATACGGAGGTTGATAAATGATTGATGCTGGAGAATTAAGAAAGGGAGCTGCTATAGAGCTAGATGGGGGAGTATACCAAATCCTGGAATACCAGCACGTTAAGATGCAACAAAGACAGCCTGTAGTCAAATTGAAGCTTCGTGATGTTCGTAGTGGAAATGTAACAGAGCGCAATTTCCAATCCGGCGACAAAGTTGCACCAGTATTTCTGGAGCATCGTCCTGTCCAGTACCTTTATAGCGACGGTGACCTCTATTACTTCATGGATAACGAAAATTACGAGCAGATTATGTTAACTTATGCTCAGGTAGGAGAGAGTACAAATTATCTAAAAGAAGGGCTGATGTTAGAGATTTTAACCTGCAAGGGGGATGCAATAGCCGTAGAGCTACCGACTTCGGTAGAGCTTCAGGTTACGGAAACAGAGCCTGGTTTCAAGGGAGATAGGGCCACCGCAGGCACCAAGGCAGCCAAGCTAGAAACGGGAGCAACCATACAGGTTCCTCTTTTCATTGATACAGGTGACATTATCAAAGTCAATACACGCACCGGCGAATATGTAGAGAAGGCTGGTTAACATTACTTGGTTCGCCTTTCTCTTACCAGCAATTATGGCTCCTCTTCCTAGAATTTTAACACCGTGAGGCTGAACAAATTTAACTGTAAATTTTAAGTAATCTGGTATAATCAGTTAACAGTTGAAAGTCATAGATTCTCCGGTCGCTCAGAATGACTGATGGGCAACAATAAAATGGGTAATCCAATTGATAAAAGCTGATTTACATGTCCATACCTGCTACTCTATAGATTGCCTCACACCTTTGGAGCAAATAGTCGAGCGTTGTCTCGAGCTAGGCATAGATTGTATAGCTGTAGCTGACCACAACACTATTGCTGGCGCCTTAAAATTAAGGGAATTTGCTCCATTCAAAATAATCATTGCTGAGGAGGTTTTAACGCCTGTGGGTGAAATAATGGGACTTTTTCTTAGTGAGGCAGTCCCCCGGGGATTATCTCCCCAGGAAACAATATCTCGAATCCGAAGCCAGGGCGGTCTAGTGGGCATTCCCCACCCCTATGGCCGGTCGCTGCCCTGGAATGCTAATCCTCTAACCTCGACGGAGATTTTATCCCGGATCGATATTATTGAGGCTTTTAATTCTCGCACGCCATTTTCTAATAGCAACACCAAGGCATGGAGACTAGCCAAAGAACATGGAAAGGCTGCCAGCGCTGGCAGCGACGCCCATACTTTGGGCGAGATTGGTCGAGCATATGTGGAAATGCCCGAATTCGATGGCCCTGACGACTTCCTGAATTCCTTAGCCCAGGGCAAAATATTCGGGCAAAAATCCAGCTATTGGGCTCATTTCGCCAGCACGTGGGCCAAGATGAGGAGATATATCCTTGGAAGCTCAAAGTGCAGTTTATCCTGAGCGTTGACAGATTGCTTCGCTTCGCTCGCAATGACAAATAGCGAACGGCTCAAAATGACATGCGTGAGGAGGGTAGAACAGACTCTTGCTGAAGATTGGGTGGTTTTCGACAGGGAGAGATGAAGCTGCACGACAGCTTTTACAAGCTGTGCAGGATAGGATCCACAGGGGCAACATTGATGGAAAGATTAACTTCGTGTTTAGCAACCGAGAACCCGGCGAGGCCAACGAAAGCGACCTGTTCTTCGAGCTTGTTCGGAGTTACGACATTCCTCTTATCTGTTTATCGCATAAAAAGTTCAAGACTGCTAAAGATGAAGAGGTGTTGGGTTTCAAGAAAAAATGGCGTATCGAATACGATAGAGAGGTAAATAGAAGGATTGCACCATTTGCTCCCGACCTTTGTGTTCTTGCTGGCTATATGCTCATCGTGAGTGAAGAGCTATGCCAGAAATACGATATGATTAACCTTCATCCCGCGCCTCCAGGTGGCCCTACGGGTACCTGGCAGGAGGTAATTTGGACGTTAATAAGAAATGAAGCTGACACAGCCGGAGCAATGATACACCTGGCTACCCCTGAACTGGATAGAGGGCCGGCAGTTAGCTACTGCCTGTTCTCTATCAAGGTCGATCCCTTCGCTGAATATTGGCGGAAGGGCGACAAAGATATGCTGTTCCGGCTTATTCGTCAGCACGAACTTGCCAGAGAATTTCCTCTCATCATCCTTACATTGCTGGCTCTCAGCCGGGGCCAGGTCGAGATAAAGGACAAGAGAGTGATCGATGCTCAAGGAAAGCCAATTAATGGCTACAACCTTAGTGACAGTATAGATGAGGAGGTGAAGAAAAATCTGAGATGAAATTGATTTGCTTTGACCTCGAGGGACCTTTAGCCCCTCAAGATAATGCATATGAACTGATGAAGCTATTCCCCAGTGGCGGCAAGATTTTCGAAGTCATCAGCCGTTACGATGATTTACTGACTCTGGAAGGTCGGCCTGACTACGAGCCGGGAGACACACTTGCTCTCATCACTCCTTTCCTTGCTTATCACGGAATAGAGGAGGAAAAAATCACTTCTATGGGGCAGAAAGCTGGGTTAACGCCAGGGGCAACTGAATTAATCTCCGAACTGAAATCTCGAGGATGGGACATATTTTGTATTAGCACTAGCTACAAACAATATGCCTTCCCCGTTACACAGAGAGTGGGCATACCCGGTGAGAATGTAGCTTGCACCTCTTTTCCCCTAACGCAGATTCGTCAATTACTAAGCCGAGACGAATTTGCCTTTTTGGAGCAAATAGAACACGAAATTGTAAATCTAAATCCTTTTGCCGACGATACCAGAATAAAGGAGTATCTGGACTACTTCTACAGGCAGAAATTGCCCCAAACAAGACCGGGAAGAATTATAGGCCAGGTGAAACCAGTAGGAGGGAGACGCAAAGTAGAGGCACTGGAGACCTTTAGCACCAGGATGGGAAAACCACTTTCCCGTTGGATGGCGGTAGGCGATAGCATCACAGATTTCAAAATGCTTCAGGCTGTGAACAAAGCAGGAGGCTTAGCCATTGCCTTCAATGCTAACGAGTACGCCTTGCCCTATTCCACCCTGGGTCTGGCATCGGCAAGTTTGTATGATTTGTGGGTGGTCCTGGAAGCCTGGGAGAAAGGTGGGCGCCACGCTGTTGAAAGATTGGTTAAAGAGAGGGAGAAAGCTGGAGGCCACAATAATAGAGAGAATTTTCATTGGCTAGATGGAACTAAAGATATCACGCCTGCCTTAGAAATCCATAAGAGGATTCGCCATTTGATTAGAGAGGAGGCTGCCAGACTGGGCTAATATACATTACTTAGTCTCGCCTTCCTGTCTCACGAAAGACCCACACGAAGGTAATAATAGCGATTATGGAAACGACGATAATGGTAATCAAGCCTGCTTTGCCCAGCCCACCGAATGCTTCACTTGCAGCATAATCTATAGCACTTGCCTCCAACCAGTCAGGCATTCCCGCAATCATTTTAACCAGTTAAAACTAAAATACACCTCAGCCCTTACAGTCAGCGTCGTTGTGGCAGGTTAACCTAACACAGCCCCCAGTCGCTGTTAACCGTAGCGCATCTGTTTTATTTCTTGGGTGGCTTGCTAAGTATTTCATCTATAATGCCGTATTCTACTGCTTGTTCACCGCTCAGATAGAAATCCCTGTCGGTGTCATGGGCAATCTTCTCCACCGGCTGGCCGGTGTGCTTGGCTATGATATTACGTATCGTTTCCTGTATCCTCATTATTTCCCTAGCCGCAATTTCAATATCCGCCGCCTGACCCTGGGCACCACCAGCAGCCTGGTGTAGATGTATAGTGCAATTTGGCAAAGCGTACCTTTTACCCTTGGTTCCCGCGCAGAGAAGCACGGTACCCATGCTAGCTGCCAAACCGACACAGATAGTGGACACAGGGCAGCGAAGAATCTGCATAGTATCGTAAATAGCTAAGCCAGCGCTGATGATGCCACCCGGGCAATGGACATAAAGGTTTATATCTTTTTCCGGGTCTTCTCTCTCTAGATAGAGGAGCTGAGCAATAATAAGATTGGCTATCTGGTCATTGATCGGCGTGCCCAAAAAAACGATCCTCTCTCTGAGCAAGAGAGAATATATGTCGAAAATACGTTCACCCCGAGCACCAGTCTCGGTCACTGTAGGAATTATCACCTGAGATATTGTTTCCATCATTCCCCCTTTGTCATATTTTTATCATCGCCAATGGCTATTTGTAATAATCGGTCCATCGTCTTTTGAGTAAGCATAGATTGTTCAATTGATTGCCTGACTTGGGGCAGTGAGAAGAACTGCCCCGCATTTTCCTTATCCTCCGCATTAGAGGTGATTTCATCTATCTTATTATCTACTTCTGCGGAACTAATTTCAATTTTTTCTTCTTCAGCTAATTTTCCTAAGACAAGACCCTGAATAAGCCGCTTTTTTGCTATAGGACGTATTTCTTGTTTAAGTTCCTCTTCTGTTTTGCGAGCCTTCTTCATGTAATCGCTTATCTCCCGAAAGCCCAAGCGTTGTGCTTCATCTCTGAGAAGTCCGGTGATTTCCTCCTCCTCTAAAATAGTAGGATAGCTAACTTCGCTGATTTCCACCAGAGCATCAAGCGCCTTCTGCTTCAATTCCGAGCGATTCCTGGCCTCGGCTTTGGCTCTTAAATCAGCAGCCACTTTCTTCCTCATATCAGCCAGGTTTTCATAGCCGGCACTCCGAGCCAATTCATCATCAAGCTCGGGTAACTGTTTCTCCTTTATGTCGGTAACAGTGACTTTGAAAGTTCCCTCTTTACCACACATTTCTTTAATTGGGTAGTCATCAGGAATAGTCAAGCTGAAGGTCATTTCCTTGTTCTTCTCGGCGCCCTGCAAACGAGAGGCAAATCCAGGCACAGGTGAACGTGAATCCTTATCCACCTCATATAATAAGTCCTTGTGATTTAGCCAGGGGTTCCCATCTACATTGGCTTCGATGTTCATGGTAACTAAGTCACCCAGCTCGACAGAGCGGTCTACAGGCACCCACGCCCCTTGGCTTTCCCGGAACTTTTCCATGGCATCCGCAACTTCTTTCTTGGCGATTTTTGTTGCGGGGCCAGGCTCCAGCTTTATGCTATGGTAATCGCCCAGCTTAATTTCAGGTTTGAGAGACACTTTGGCTTTGAAAATCAGGGGTTCAGTTTGAATAACTTCTATTTCTGGTCTGGCGATGGGTTCGATTTCTTCAGACTCGATTGCCTGTTTATAAAGCTGAGGTATAAGACGCTCCAATGCCTCTTCCAACAGACTATTCTTTCCTATGTGCTGCACCAGAACAGCTCGCGGTGCTTTTCCCTTGCGGAAACCAGGTACAGATACCTCATTAACCAAATGACGATAAGCCTCGTCCAGTGATTTATCCAGCTCGCTGGCTTCAGCCTCAATAGTGAGGTCTGCCTGACAATTCCCCAAAGTTTCTGTTCTTACCTTCATATTTTATCCCTCGTCATTGTGAGTGAAGAATTTCATGCTTTAACTTAAGGTTCAATTCGTCAAGCTGATGTTTACTAACATATGAAGGGCTGTCCAACATCATATCAACGGCGTTCTGATTTTTCGGGAAAGCAATAACCTCCCTTATACTCCACTCGCCAGCAAATAACATCACCAAGCGGTCCAGTCCTATGGCAATTCCGCCGTGGGGTGGTGCTCCATATTCCAGTGCTTTTAAGAGGCCTCCAAATCGGCTTTCCGTTTCTTCTTTACTGTAACCAAGCAGGCCGAATATCTTTTCTTGAAGCTGCCGGTTATGAATTCTGATGCTGCCGCTGCCAAGCTCACAACCATTACACACTACATCATAATGCTGACCATAAACCTTAGCTGGTTCTGTATCAAGAAGCGATACATCTTCCCATCGGGGAGCAGTAAACGGATGGTGCATGGGTTCCCAACGATTCTCAGCCTCGTTCCACTCCAAAAAAGGAAAATCTACTACGAAGGCAAAAGCCAGTAGGTCAGAATCGGTTAGATTAAGTCGCTCCGCCATTTCGCGTCGCAAGTTATCCAGTGTCCTGTTGACCACATCTAGTTTATCAGCCACGATAAGTAAAAGGTCACCAGGCTTTGCTTCGAAACTACCGGCAATTTCTTCCAATTGGCGAGTGGTCAAATATTTAGCAGCCGCCGATTTTACATCATCCAAGGTTATTGCCTCTCCTGTGAAAGCCATTGTCATCAAACCCTGGGCACCATAGCTCTTGGCTAAATCTATCAATTCATCAAGCTGATGGCGAGTGTAATTACCACAGCCAGGGACGCATATCCCCTTCACCTTGCCATTATTATCTAGGGCTGAGCGAAAAACCTGAAAGTCGGTACTGGCTGCGATATCAGATATATCCTTGAGTTCCATGCCAAACCTGATATCAGGTTTATCTGTGCCATACTTCTCCACAGTTTCTTTGAAGGAGAGGTAGGAAAATGGCTCCAGTAATCGAATATCGGGTTTAACAGTCTTCACAAGCGAGGTGAAGAGTTCCTCCATGAGCTCCAATATGTCCTTTACTTCGATGAAACTCATCTCCATGTCAAGCTGGGTAAACTCGGGCTGGCGGTCTGCCCGGAGGTCCTCGTCCCTGAAGCAACGAGCTATCTGGAAGTACCTGTCAAACCCGGCTACCATGAGGAGTTGTTTGAGCTGCTGTGGAGATTGAGGAAGAGCATAAAACCTGCCGGGGTTGATACGACTGGGCACAAGATAGTCCCTGGCTCCTTCGGGGGTGCTCTTAATCAGAATAGGTGTTTCAATTTCAACGAATCCCTTTCCGTCGAGAAAATCACGGATAAACTTTATCGTCTTGTGGCGTAAGAGTAGATTGTCCTTCATCCTCGGCCTTCTCAGGTAAAGGTA
>JBMCVZ010000014.1:0-15325 GCA_048621695.1 Chloroflexota bacterium | reverse complement strand
ACAGAAAGGGTACTCTCTGCCGCTAATTATTTCCACACCTTTTGATTGTACCTCCGAAGTAGTTGCTACAAGTGAGAGGCACAGAATCGGCACTTTCCCTGTAGTGGATAACAATGGTAACTTAGTGGGAATTCTTACGAATACCGATTTGCTCCACATACTGGCTAAATTACTAGATTAGTGTAAGCCAAAAATCGGATTTCCTCAGTCCCCAATCTCAGACGTAGTTTGGATGAGGATATTTTTGTGCGTCTGGTGATGGTTATTCCACGTTCTTATCTGGAACGCGGGACTGACAGGAATTTTTGTTAAGATATTGTGAAGTAAGGTAGAAAGTTATTGGCTTTAGAATTTCTACGGTATATTCAGAATTGTAGCGCTTATTATAGTGGTTAGTGCTCGCCTATATTTTATGGTGGAGGGGGTAGGATTCGAACCCACGTAGCCCGTTAGGGCGGCAGATTTACAGTCTGCTCCGATTAACCACTCCGGCACCCCTCCCTGATGTAACCTTATCATAAAATGACTGAAAAACCCAGCCCGAGAGGGGATTCGAACCCGCTAACCTACCGATTACAAGTCGGTTGCTCTACCATTGAGCTACTCGGGCAACTTCTAGCTACAATTTCAGCTCAATAGTATAGATAAGGATGAATTCGCTGTCAATTGAGAGACAATCGGAGGTAATCTCTTGTTGCATCATACAAATCAATCATGCTACATTATACGGAGTTCACTAATTAATATCGCATAAAAATGTAAACATGATAGATAACGCTTTATTAAAACAATTGCTGGAATCAGGTGCCCACTTTGGTCATCACACCAGCTACTGGAATCCCAAGGCGAAGAAATATATCTTTACTCAGCGCAATGGTATCCACATCATAGATTTGGAACAGACAGTTACCATGTTAGAAAAAGCTTGTGCCTTTGTTCAAGACTTAGCAGCTCGAGGGCAAAGCACTCTGTTCGTCGGCACTAAAAAACAAGCTCAGCAGACCATAGAAGAAGAGGCTATAAGATGTGGCATGTGCTATGTTAATCAAAGATGGTTAGGTGGTATGTTAACTAATTTCGCCGTCATACAAGCTCGGATCGACCACCTGGTTCGTTTAGAGAACAGGAGGGATAAGGGTGAGCTCGAACTCTTGCCCAAAAAAGAACGGGTAAGAATAGAAAAGGAGATTTACCACCTAAATACTCAAATGGGGGGTTTTAAGGAAATGACCACCCTTCCTGGAGCCCTCTTCATCACTGATCCCATTAAAGATAAGATCGCCTTTACTGAAGCTAAGAAATTAGGCATACCCGTGATTGCTATCGCGGATACTAATTGCAATCCCGACGGCATCGATTATCCTATTCCCGCCAATGATGATGCTGTTAAGGCGATTAAATTAATTTGTAGTAAGATTGCCGATGCTATAATTGAAGGTAAAAATGAAGCGTTTGCTGCGGAGGCAGAAGTTACTAAATTAGTTGCTGAAGAAGGGCGTGAAGAGGCTGTCGAAATCCTAGGTTCTTATACGTTTGAACCGGAGGAGCCAAGTGAACCAGAGGAGTCGGGCGAACCAAGGGAACCAGAGGAGCCAAAGGAGCCAGAAGGAGAAATTGCACCTAAATGAAAATATCAGTTGAAGCAGTAAAGGAATTGAGAAATAGAACTAATGCGGGCATAGCTGATTGTAAAAAGGCGTTGTTGGAAGCAGGCGGTGATATGGAGAAGGCAATCGAATTCCTGCAACAGCGTGGAGTAGCACTTGCTGAAAAAAGGAAGGATGCACTTGCAACAGAAGGGGTAATTGAAGCTTATGTTCATTATACGAATCGTATAGGAGCATTGGTGGAGTTAAACTGCGAAACCGATTTTGTGGCTCACACCGCTGAATTTAAAGAACTTGCTCACGACTTAGCCATGCAGATAGCTGCCACTTCCCCACAGTTTCTCGCTATCGAAGAGATACCACCAGAAAAAGAAGCAGAAACGGATCCCCAAATGGCTTGCCTTCTTAGCCAGCCCTTCATCAAAGAACCTGAAAAGACAGTACAGGAAATTATCGCTGGAACAATTGCCAAAGTAGGTGAGAACATAAAAGTACGCAGATTTACCAGGTTTGAGCTTGGTGTCGAGCACTAAGCCATGTTGGATGAATTACTCACTGATCTGAACTCCAGGATGCAGAAGGCCATAGACGGGTTAGCTAGGGAATTAGCTAGCATCCGTGCCGGGCGTGCCACGCCAGCTTTGCTTGACAACATCATGGTTGACTACCATGGCACGTCTGCCCCTCTTTATCAACTTGCTACCATATCTATACCTGAGGCTAATTTAATCATTATTCAGCCCTGGGATCGCACAACGTTGCGTGACATTGAAAGAGCTATTCTCACAGCCAACATCGGCCTTAACCCTGCGAATGATGGTAATGTGATTCGTGTGGTCATTCCACCTCTTAGCGAAGAGCGGCGCAAGGACTTGGTCAAAGTACTATCTAAGAAGGTAGAGGAGCGGCGGATTGCCATACGTAATATAAGAAGAGATGGCATTGAGAAACTGAGAGAGATGGAGAAAAATAAAGAAATATCGGAAGATGAACTTAAAAGCAATGCGAAGAAAATCGACCAACTGACAGAAGCTTGCGTGGACAGGGTGAATGAATTGGGAGAAAGCAAGGAAAGAGAAATACAGGAAATATGATTCGCCTTACCCGTATATGGCAAAAAGTTCACACTAATTGTCAGATATATCTGATAGTATTCAATTATTATCTCTCAGTCCATCGCTAATCGTCGTTCTGGCCTTAAACCCTTAGCTATCAATCAGGGTAACATATCAGTCATTACATTGGTCTGATGAAACCTACTTATGAGACCAGACATTAGTAGTAAGGCTATAGCCATCTAAAAGCTGCTAAAATAGACATATGCTCAAGTATAGAGTTATTACCGGCGCTGTAGGCGTGCCCCTGGTCATTCTTGCTATCTGGCTTGGTGACCCCTGGCCTTGGTTTACTCTTTTAATAGCTGCAGCGGGATTAGCTGGCACCTACGAGTTCTATAAAATGGCTAGTTTTAATAGGCGAGAGCCATTGCTCTATTTGGGCTTACTATGCTCGCTGGCACTCGTCTTAAGCCCTCATTACAGGAGCCATAATGTTTTACCCATAGTTATTACTGCCACTATTTTGATTTCCTTGATTTGCCTCTTATGTCGCCCATCAAAGGAAGGGGCATTTCGCAACTGGGCATGGGCAATCGTGGGGGCACTCTATGTGGGGTGGATGCTTAGTCACTGGCTGAGTTTGCGCGGTCTAGAAGACGGCCGAAACTGGGTTTACCTAGCCATTCTGACTACATTTGCCAACGATACTGGCGCCTTTTTTATCGGGAGGTCAAGGGGTAAACGTAAGCTAGCTCCTGCCATAAGTGAAGGGAAAACCCTGGAAGGAGCGATAGGAGGCTTAGCATGCGCTATTCTGTGCGCTATTGTCATAGCGATGGTTCTTAACTTCATTTCTCTTAAGTTGGGGCCTCCTTTTGCTTTTAAATACTGGCAAATTATGCTCCTTGGCTTTTTCGTTAGCCTCTTTGCTCAGCTTGGCGATTTGGTTGAATCCTTACTCAAGCGTAATATGGGCGTGAAGGAATCAGGCAATTTGCTACCCGGACACGGTGGCATACTTGACCGATTCGATAGCCTCATCTTTGTCGGGGCAGTGGTATACTATTACGTAATATGGGTGGTGTGAAAAAAATAGCTATCCTGGGCTCGACAGGCTCCATAGGGCAGCAGACCTTGGATGTAATCCGTGCCCTGCCTGGCGAATTAAAAGTATTAGCTCTCACAGCGAATAAAAATCTTGAGCTCCTCGAAAGACAAATCAAGGAATTTCACCCCCAGATGTTTTATTCCTCGGTTAAGGCTGACATTGGCTACAGTGGGGAATTTTTATCCATAGAAGAAATAGCCAGTCACCCCGAGGCCGACCTCGTTGTCGTGGCCACCGGCGGGAAGGCAGGACTAAGTCCTACTCTGGCAGCTTTACAGGCGGGCAAGACGGTTGCCCTAGCTAATAAGGAGGTATTGGTGATGGCTGGTGAAATCATTGTTCGTGAAGCCAGCCTCCATCAAGCTCAAATTCTGCCTATTGATAGTGAGCATAGTGCCATCTGGCAATGTTTGCAGGGAGAAGAAAATAAGCCGCAGAGGCTTTTTCTCACTGCCTCTGGTGGACCTTTTTACCACTATTCACAGTCACAACTAGCTGACGTAACCCCAGAGCAAGCTCTTCAGCACCCTGTATGGAAGATGGGAAGGAAGGTAACCATAGACTCGGCAACCCTTATGAACAAGGGATTAGAGACTATAGAAGCTCATTGGCTTTTCTCGTTTCCCTTTGATAGTATTGAAATACTAATGCACCGCCAGTCTGTCGTTCATTCCATGGTGGAGTTCATGGATGGTTCCCTGAAAGCTCAGCTTAGCTGGCCTGATATGAGATTGCCCATTCAATATGCTCTTTCATATCCCAGGAGATGGCTTAATCCAGAACTACCCCACCTTGATTGGAACAAAATTAATTCTCTGAACTTCGAGCATGTAGACTATGAGAGATTTCCCTGTCTTAAACTAGCAATAGATGCTGGCAAATCAGGAGGAACTTATCCGGCAGTGCTTTGCGCCGCAGATGAGGTGGCTGTAGAGCTTTTTCTCAGCCATAGAATAAATTTTACCGATATAGCCAAAGTTGTGCAAAAAACGCTGGAGCAACACCGCAATATCCCCCAGCCATCTCTGGAGGAAATACTGGCTGCTGACGCCTGGGCAAGGGAATGCGCTGCAAGCCTTTCCCCTGGCCGCTACCCGGAGCCTGAGCGACAAAACAATACTGGAATAGAGAGCTAAGAGATGAGCGTTGCTGTAATCGTTATCCTTTTCATCGCAGCTCTATTTGTGGCAATTTGTCTTCACGAATTGGGGCATTTCGTTACTGCTAAGCGTGCTGGAGTGAAGGTGGAGGAGTTCGGCATAGGCCTTCCCCCACGACTTTTTGGTATTAAACGAGGCGAGACAATATACTCACTTAATGCTATACCTGTGGGAGCATTTGTTAAGGCTGCTGGAGAAAATGACCCCACAGTACCCCGGAGCCTGGCTGGCAAAGGACCCTGGACCAGGCTAGGGATTTATGCTGCCGGTCCGCTCGTCAACATCTTTCTAGCCTTTGTTCTCCTCAGTGCTTTCCTTGGGCTCCCCGTATCTACCATTGACAGCAATGGACTAATGGTACGTGGTGTGGTGGCGAACTCTCCTGCGGAGGAAGCAGGTATTGAGCCCGGGGATATAATCCTAGAAGTAGATGGGCAACCTGTCCGTAGACAGGGGGATATACAGGATATAGTGAATTCAGTTGAAGAAGGAGCAGAAATAAATTTGTCTCTACTGAGGAATGAGCAAGAAGAGGAAAGAACCTTGAAGCCGGAACTCGACCCTGAATCCCAACTGCTAAAAGTCGGCGTCTGGCTTTGGTGGAATATGGTGAGTCAAGTAGAGGAAGGCTCGCCAGCTTACGAAGCTGGCATCAGAGCCGGTGATGCTATCCACAGCGTAAATGGACAGCTAGTATACAACGAAGAGAGCATGTCCAGTGCCTTGCGTTCCATTGAGGAAAGTCAAGAAATAGACCTGGTTTTGCTTCGAGAAGGGGAGACGGTTTCAATCGCTCTGAATAATGATGGCGATAAGACACTGCCCGGTGTGGAGATGCAATGGGTGGAAGGTGTGCATTTCGAACAAGAGCGACTTCCTGTGTGGAGGGCAGTCTATTTGGGAGCCAGGGATATAATTTACATGCCTGTGCTCATAATAGAGGCTATTCCTCAAATCATAGAATCTCCCGATATGGCATTGGTAGGGCCAATAGGTGCTGGTCAATTAACGGTGGAGATAGTGCGCTCATCAGGCTTCAGCAGCATACTATTTATGGCCAGTATGATCAGCCTGGGGCTAGCTATATTTAATTTCCTCCCTATTCCTCCCCTGGATGGAGGAGGAATGCTGGTAGCATTCATTGAAGGGTGTAGGCGTGGAAAGCGTCTTGCCCCTCGAACAGTTCGTTTGGCATACACTATCGGCACCACTTTTCTAATTGCACTTGTAATTCTAATAACTGTTATGGATATCTGGCGTCTACCAAAAGGCTTTGGATTATGACACGGCGGACTTCTAAACCATTAAGAATTGGCAAGGTAACCGTTGGCGGTGATGCCCCCATCGTAGTGCAGTCTATGACCAAGACCGATACCCGGGATATTCCTGCCACTATAAACCAGATTAAGGAATTGGAAGATTGCGGCTGTGAGATAGTGCGCCTGGCGGTTCCAGACAAAGAAGCGGCTGAAGGCGTAGCAGCGATAAAAAAGAGTGTCTCACTACCTCTTATTGCTGATATACACTTTGACTATCTCCTGGCTTTGGCTGCACTGCAGTCAGGTGTTGATGGACTCCGCCTCAATCCCGGTAACATAGGAAACAAAGAAAAGATTGCCAGAGTGGTAGCTGCTGCTAAAGACAGAGAGGTGCCTATTCGTATTGGAGTTAACGCTGGCAGTTTACCTGCCGATTTTCAGCCTGACGCTCCACCGGCTGATCGCATGGTAAACATGGCATTAGAGCAGATAAGGCTTATGGAAGGCCTGGACTTTAATTTAATCAAGGTCTCCCTTAAAGCCTTTGATGTTCCCACCACCATCCAGGCTTATCAAATGATAGCTGATAAAATACCCTATCCATTACATCTTGGAGTCACTGAGGCTGGGCTTCCCCGGACGGGAATCATACGCAGCGCCATAGGTATTGGCATACTTCTCTATCAAGGGATTGGTGACACGATACGCATTTCTCTCAGTGCTCATCCCCGTGAGGAAGTATTTGTGGCTTACGAAATTCTAAAAAGTTTGGGACTTCGTCGACGGGGTCCAACCTTAGTGAGTTGTCCTTCCTGTGGCCGGGCTGAGGTTGATATCATTGCCCTGGCTGAGGCAGTAAGTAAGCGTCTGGAAAAAATAGGCAAGCCTGTTAAAGTGGCAGTTATGGGCTGCGTGGTCAATGGTCCTGGCGAGGCTAAGGATGCTGATATCGGCATTGCCTGCGGCAAGGGCAAAGGTGCTATATTTAGGAAAGGGGAGGTAGTGAGCATAGTGGAGGAGAAGGATTTCCTGGAGGCGCTGATGATAGAAGTAGAAGCTCTCGATAGGAAAGGATTGGAACAAAGGTAAGCGAAGTGCGTTTTTCTAAGCTTTTTGGTAAGACATTACGGCAGGCGCCCGCTGAGGCAGAAAGTGTAAGCCATCAGTTACTGCTTCGAGCAGGTATGATTGCTCAGGAGGCTGCCGGGATTTATTCTTACTTGCCTCTAGGGTGGCGAGTGCTTAAAAAGATAGAAAATGTAATCAGAGAGGAAATGGATAAGGCTGGCGGGCAGGAATTGATGCTGCCAGTATTGCAGCCTTTTGAATTATGGCAACAGTCAGGCAGGGATGTTTCTTTTGGTGAATCCCTATTTACTTTGACTGACCGCAAGGAACATACATTAGCCCTAGGTCCCACCCATGAAGAAGTTATTACCGACCTTGTCCACCGCTACGTGCAAAGCTATCGGGAGCTTCCCTTACTCCTCTATCAGATACAGACCAAGCTTCGCGATGAGCCTCGACCTCGTGGTGGCTTATTGAGAGTGCGTGAGTTTATCATGAAAGACCTTTACAGCTTTGATGCCGACGAGGCTGGTCTGGATAAAAGTTACCGAAGTATGTGTCAGGCCTACAGTAATATCTATGCTCGCCTTGGCTTGCCTACAATGATAGTAGAGGCTGACAGCGGCGCCATAGGTGGCAAGGATTCCCACGAATTTATGGTTATCACTGAAACCGGCGAAGACGAGGTTATTTACTGTTCCAATTGTGACTACGCTGCCAATGTCGAAAAGGCTCAATTCGTTAAAACCGATAAAATCAACATCCCGGGCGGAACGGAGGATCCCCTTCCCCTGGAGGAGATAGCCACACCGGATGCGGAAACCATAGAAGAGGTGGCTGATTTTGTGGGCGTACCGACAAGCCAGACTCTTAAGGCGGTTTTCTATTTTGCCGACCGAGAATTTGTCTTCGTTACAATTCGGGGTGATCTTGAGGTCAACGAAACGAAGTTAAGAAATGCCCTAAAGTGCTCTGAGCTTCGCCTGGCTACGGAAGGCGAAGTTAATGAAGCTGGAATTGTGGCGGGTTTTGCCTCACCCATAGGTGTAAAGGGAGCCAAAGTCGTGGCCGATGATTCGATAACCTCAGGCTCCAACTTCGTTGTTGGTGCTAATAAGTCAGGGTATCACTTCAAGAATGCCAACTACCCCAGGGATTTTCAGGTTGACCTCATGACTGATATCGCCCTAGCTCAGTCTGGAGCCAGCTGTCCCAGTTGTGGAAATAGACTATCCTCGGCTCGAGGCATTGAAGTGGGGCATGTATTTAAGCTGGGCACCTTCATCAGTGAGAGATTCGGAGCATCCTTCCTAGATAATGATGGCACTTCCCGACCCATTGTCATGGGCTGCTATGGTATCGGACTGGGGAGATTGCTGGCAGCCATAGTGGAACAAAGCCACGATGACAAAGGCATTATCTGGCCGCTCTCTGTAGCCCCTTATCAAGTCCACCTTTGTCCTCTACATTTGGAAAAGTCGGCAATCCTCCCTACGGCAGAAAAGATTTATCAGGAATTACAAAAAGAAGGCATCGACGTGCTTTTCGATGACCGTAACGACTCCCCCGGTGTTAAATTCAACGATGCTGACCTACTGGGAATACCACTGCGATTGACCTTGTCTCCACGCACCTTACAGAGTAAGAGCATTGAGGCCAAATGGCGTACAGAGAAAGAAGCCCAGCTTTTGCCTTTTGACAATTTGGCGGCACGGGTGAAGAAGTTACTGGATGAGAGCGTAACCTCTCAAACTTAATCGACTTTCGCCCAATGTGGTAGTCGGTTAGCAAGGTACATCAAAAATACCTCAAGATAAAGCAACCTATGGCTGGAGATAAATGTAGACTTCTGCCTTTCCTCGCCCAAATCTCTTTGGCTAATTCAGTCCCGCAAAGTAGCGCCCAGTTCTTGATTTAGCCTGGCGAGCATCTGCTTTTCAGTTTGGTCAACTTCCTCATCAGTCAAGGTATGATTGGGCGATTGGTAGATAACCCTTATAGCGAAAGATTTCTTGCCCTCGGGTATTTGCTTGCCTTGATAAAGGTCGAAGAGAGTTACCTCCGTCACTAGTGAAAAGCTTTGGATGATATTCTCCACTGTTCGGTAGCTCACTTGCTCATCCACTACTAACGCGATGTCCCGAGTTACGCTGGGAAACCGAGGGATAGGTTGGTATTCCTTTACGCCGACAATCTTGGTCAGCAATTTTTCCAGGTCAATTTCTATAAGACAAATAGTGTTAGAAAGCTCAAAGGCTTGTGCTACCCTGGGATGCACTCTTCCTACAATACCCACTTTGTCATCTTCAATAATTATGTCCGCCCCTCTTCCCGGGAATAAAATTTCATCATCGCCAATATTGAAGGTCGCCCTCAATCCTAACTGGTTCAGGAGACTCTCCACTACCCCCTTAGCATCAAAGAAATCAAGAGGCTCTTTATCAGCTTGCCATGACAATTCTGCCCTCGGACCACTGAGCACAACGCAGAGCATCTCTTTTTCCTCAGGCAAATCCTTGCCTCTCGGCAAGAATACCTTACCGATTTCAAAGAGCCTTATTCCTGCCTGCTCAAACTTTTGGTTATGTGACAAGGTCGTCAAAAGACCAGCTCGCAAACTGGTACGCAAGTATTCTTGCTCCCTCGTCATCGGGTTAGCTACCTTTAACGGCGGAATTTTCAACTCAAGCTTTGGAGAAAGCTTCTGCAGCTTCTCCAAGCTGAGCAAAGAATAAGTCAATATCTCTTGAAAGCCAAAGCCGGTCAGCACACTGCGTAATTTTTCCTTGAGATTGCTTTGCCGGCCTGACGGTGACAATTTTGATTTTTGTTGAGGCAAAGGACAGCCAAGCCTGGTAATAGGAATCTTTTCATAACCAATTATGCGAACTACTTCCTCAACCAGGTCAGCAGAGCATTTAATGTCACTGCGCCAGTAAGGCACAGGCACCGAGATTTGCGAACCTGAATCGCCCTCACGGCACTCAAAGCCCAGAGCTTTTAGTACCTTAAGTATTTCATCAACGTCGACCTTCAAGCCTGAAAGGCGCTCCACCTCCCAAGCGCCAACTGATATGACCTTTGGTTCTGATTTCCCGGGATAAACATCAATTATGCCCTTGGCTGCCCTGCCACCAGCTAGCTCCAGTAACAGTTGAGTGGCCCTTTTCAAGGGTAGTAATGGAAGCTCGCTATTAAGTCCTTTGTCAAAGCGAATCGAGGCCTCGCTCTGGAGTTGAAGATGGCTACAGCCTCGACGAATAGCAGCCTGGTTGAAATTAGCCGACTCCAGGAGAATAGTATCAGTTTGGTTCGTAACTTCAGAATCCAGACCACCCATGATTCCAGCCACAGCAACAGCCCCTTCTTTATCAGCAATAAGCAATATATCTGGGTTAAGAATGCGCTTTGTACCATCAATGGTAGTTATGTTCTCACCATTTCCGGCCCTGCGAACGATAATTTGCCCCCCCCTAAGCTTATGATAATCAAAGGCATGAAGGGGTTGACCATACTCCAGCATCACATAATTGGTAACGTCAACCACGTTGTTAATAGGTCGCATTCCGCAGCTATTCAGACGCTGCTGTAACCAGCCTGGGGAAGGAGCTATCTTGATTCCGGTAATCAGACTGGCACAATACCTGGGGCACAGATCTGGCTCGACTATTTCAACTGAGGCAAAGGAATCTATTGGCTCTTCAGTCTCTTTGTAACTAATTTTGGGCAAACGGGGTAGTTCATCGGTCAGGGCAGCAATCTCTCGAACAATACCAATTACAGATAAGCAATCTGGGCGGTTAGGTGTTACATCGAAGTCAAAAACTATATTTCCCAGGTAATCGCCGAGGGGGATGCCTATGGGTGCCTCTGTCGGCAATACTAAAATGCCCTCGTGGCTATCAGAAATCCCGAGCTCCTTCTCCGAGCAGACCATCCCCTCGGAAGCAACGCCACGAATTTTGGCCGGCTTTAGCTGTACAGCTTCTCCAGTGTGAGGATCTATAAGCCGGGCACCTAAATGGGCAAATGGCACTCTCTGACCAAGCTCGATATTGGGTGCACCACAAACCGTGGTGACTTGCTCGGTGCCGAGGTCAACTGTAGCTACCTTTAGGCGGTCAGCATTAGGATGAGGATTTAATGCTATCACTTCCCCTATCACTATCTGATCCCAGGCGTCACCTATAGTCTCGATGCCTTTGACCTCCAGGCCAGCCATCGTTAGCCTCTCCTCCAGTTCCTTAAGGGGGAGGGTTATCTCAACATAATCTCTAAACCAGTTAAGGGAGACTTTCATCCTTTAACCCCCTTTACACCTCCCCCATAGGTTTTGAGAAACTCATCCCTCGGTATTGCAGCTTGCCTACAGATTGTTCTTAAAGTAGAGCCTTTTATCCTTTCATGATTTGGCATAGTTAATGGTGTTTTACTGCCAACAGGATTTTCCCTGATCATCGAGACATGGTTCCCTACACTTATGATTCTAAATCCCAGCATTTCGAAGCTCTTTATTACTTTCTGTTTTGGTGCATCTCTGAGGAATTTCATTCCAGTGCCACTTCGGCAACAAAGGTTTCCATAACTTCCTCTATTTCCAGAGCCTCCTGCCCGAAGGTTTTTATGTGAAACCTGATAGCTGATTTTACATCTGCCAGGGCTTCCTCATAAGTATCACCCTCCCCAACCACCACCCCCTTCAATCCGAGGGGATAGGCTACATACCCTTCGGGATGCTTTTCTACTATTATTTTCATCTGCTTCATTCCCTCACCTCCTTGAAATTGTAAAACATCGGACAGGGTTTTGAATCTGCCCGTCAATCTAACGAACAGACCTGAAGGCCTCTCCCTACTTTGGCACTTATTGATACATCTCTCCTCTGCAATTTCGCCTAACAGCATCGGTGGAAAAGAAGTTCGGCGAAGCCGAATTTGGGCGTAGCGAAACCCTATGTCCATTATCAGGCGAAGACTACGCTCGCAAACTCCTTTTTCTCTTTTCTTCATTTCTTTCTCTTTGTTCATTCCAACATCTTACACATACGTGGTATCTGATGTCCCCTCTTTTGCAAAGAGTATATCGATCCCCTGGTAAAATCTCATTATTGCATATAAAGCAATTGTAATTCTTCTTGGCCCTATGCTCTGAAAATTCCCTGAAATACATCTTTCTCCAACTATTCCTCATTCTGAGTTTGTTATGGACTTTGATTAGTTGACTGTGTCGCTCCCATCTCACAATGGCATTTAACGCAAAGCGTCTTCAAATTCTCTAAAGTATGATTTCCTCCGTTCCAAATTGATGTTATATGATGGACATGTAAATCTCCACTTGCAGCACACTACGTGCACCTATAACCATCTCGTTCTACCACCTTTTTCCTTCTTATTTCCCAATCCGGAGGATAGTCGAACCAGCTATCCAAACATGGTAAATATTTCCCCTCATCTGATTCAGAATTGCAGTTATCACATAGCCTTGAATTACGAATCATATTCACAAACCCCTGCTCTTCGCCCAACTTAAATAACTGAGTTGCTTCGTCTATGCACAAGTCTGCATATTGTTTCAGCCCAATTCAATAGCTACTAACTCCTCTTTTTCTTCAGGTTCAACAGGGGTCATCAATATGTCCTTGGCGCCAACTTTAAGCGACTCTATTAATTCATCCCTGGTTCTCTCCTGAGCGTTGACACCTGGTAAGTCCACCAGCCACCCAATCCACCAATCTCCGCTTTTCCTAATTACGGCCCTAAACTTCATGCAATGTCACCTCCTCTCTCACTTAACGAAAGGGACGTCTAAATCCTTACAAATTTTTCTGGCAAGCTCGTCAACTATTTCTGTGTGCCTTGGAACTTCGCTCCTATATATCTACCTCCTTGATATATACTGTGCCTGCGCCCTTCCCTGAGTAGGGATGCACCGTGTTCAGTTATATGCCTTATCAGCTCTTTTCTCTTCATTTATTATAACACGCATGGCACATATGAAGTTCTCTTCTTTGGAGTGAGAGGTTGAGATAATCCTTCGAAACTTAGAACTGCTTCAAAAATCTGAGGTCATTACTATAAAAGAGGCGGATGTCGTCAATACCATAGCGCAGCATAGGTATACGCTCAACCCCCAACCCAAAGGCAAAACCGCTGTAAATCTCGGGGTCGATATTGACGCGTGCCAGGACGTCAGGATGCACCATACCCGCCCCCAGTATCTCAATCCAGCCGCTGTAGCCACACAGTCGACAGCCAGCCCCACCACAAGCCGCACACTCAATTGCTACCTCTACCCCCGGTTCCACAAAAGGAAAGTAATCGCAGCGGAAGCGCACTCTCCTTTCTTCACCGAAAAGGCAGCGGCAAAAGTCAAACAAAGCGCCTTTTAAATCAGCCAGGGTGATGCTTTTATCCACAGCCAAACCTTCAACCTGATAGAACATAGATTCATGAGTAGCGTCAGTTGCTTCGTATCTGTAAGTTCGCCCAGGTACTATAGCTCTTATCGGCGGACGTTCCTTCTCCATCAACCTAATTTGCATTGGGGAAGTATGTGTGCGCAAAAGTCTAGCCTTTCCCCCCATACCTGCATCTATCCATAGGGTAGCAAACATATCTCGCGCCGGATGATGTTGAGGAATATTTAAAGCTTCAAAGTTGTAGTAATCCCACTCAACGTCGGGTCCCTCGATCACCTGAAAGCCCATATTTTTGAAAATATCGCAAATTTCGTTAAGTATTTGAGTGGTGGGGTGAAGTCGCCCTACCGGGAGAAGCCGACCAGGCAAGGTTACATCTAATATTTGGGATTCCAAAGGTGAAGTTAACAGGGCTTCCTGTAGTAACTTTTTCTTCTCTTCCAGGCTCGACTCCAAAGCTCTCTTGATTTCGTTAGCTTTAGCACCCCGATTTCGCCGTTCTTCCAAGGGCAGAGCGGCCAGGGAACGTAGAATTTTGGTTAAGCTACTCTTTTTGCCCAGATGGCGGATACGCCACAACTCCAGCTCCCGAAGGTTATCAACTTTATTTAGCTCATCGAGAGCTTGCTTATGAATGTTTTTGAGTTGTTCCAGCATTGAATATCAGGTCACGTTATCCCTGTTCAAAATCCCTGGAATTTTCAGGCATAATGTCATTACAAGCGGGGTGAGTTAGTCTCAGTTACCGAGGCTACTAATGTAGCAAAACCTTCAGGATCTTTGACTGCCATCTCAGCTAACATCTTGCGGTCGATTTCTATATTTGATTTTTTCAACCCTGCTATAAACTGACTGTACGTAAGCCCTCTAGCTCGTGCCGCAGCATTTATGCGGGTAATCCATAGCTTTCTAAAGTCGCCCTTCCGCTCCCGACGATGACGATAGGAATAGTGCAAGGCATGAAGCATGGACTCGTGTGCTGTTCTATAAAGCTTGTGTCTGGCCGCCCGGTGTCCCTTGGTCAGCTCAAGCACCTTCTTATGTCGTCTGTGGGTGACTTTTCCGCTTCTGGCTCGTGGCAAGTTCTTTCTCCTTTAATCCCCGGTTCTTATCTTTCTTCCCTTAGCAACAAAATAAACTACTATCAACGCAATGCCAACAAATAGGAAAATAAGCCCCGGCACGCCTGTGGCTCTACCTATTTCGAAAACAAAAGTACTAACAACGAGGGCTAGGCCTATTCCAGCCACTACAGAGCCGCCGATCAAAAATCCCCAACCAGGAGGGCCCGGTGCCTTTGATTTTTCTGGTTGATATATCCCTTTCTCAATTAAAGCCCTATCCCTCCTATACTCAGTCCAGATTACCAGCAAAGCTATTCCGCAGCCAAAGATTATGCCAAAAATGGGAACTAAAATAGCTGTCTCCATTTTCCTCCCTTACACTATCTGTAGGGTAACAGCCTCTTTACCCTCTTCTTATCTGCCGAGGAGACCGGTATCGTTTCATCGTAGAGTCGCTTTGTTCTAGGAGCCTTTTTTCGCCTCAAATGGCTCTTGCCGCATTTAGTGCGCATCAGCTTGCCGTTACCGGTTATATGAAAACGGCTCCTTGCCCCTTTATGGGTTTTAAGTTTTGGCATCTGTT
>JBMCVZ010000013.1:0-17116 GCA_048621695.1 Chloroflexota bacterium | reverse complement strand
AAAGCCATTCACGAGCTAAAATATCGAAATCTAAAGGCAATATCTCCCTGTCTGGCTGAATTGCTGGCTGATTATTTTAGGTCAAATCCCCTGCCTGGTGAGGTCTTGATTTGCGTACCTCTTCACCAACGGCGACTGAAAGAGAGGGGTTATAACCAGTCCAACCTTCTCGCTAGAGAGTTGGGTAGGCGCATTGATTTGCCGCTGATTGAGGATGGCCTCGTTCGGGTTAAGCAGGCACAACCTCAAGTGAGGGCAGTCGATGTGGAAGAGCGTCGAAGGAATGTAGCCGACGCTTTCATGTGCCATAATGAAAAGGCAAGTGGCAAAAGAATTATCCTTATAGACGATGTATGTACCTCTGGAGCCACGCTGGAGTCCTGCGCCGCAGCTCTCAAAAACAAGGGTGCTACGTCTGTTTGGGGCTTAACATTAGCAAGGGAGATTCACAATTGAAGGAGGAGAAATGAAGCTGCATATTAGCGCTAAGAACAATGTGGAGGTCTCTGAAACATTGGAGGCATATATTGAGAGGAAGGTTAGCAAACTGGGGCGTTATTTACCTACCATCGGTGAAGGCAAGGTGGAGATTTCACAGGAAGGTGCAAAGCTGCCTGAGCAGCGATTCACTGTTCAGATTACGCTTGACAGCAAGGGTGTTTTAATTAGAGCTGAGGAAAAGTCTAAGGATATTCGCACAGCTATTAACAAAGTAGTGGATGTGCTATCTAAGCGAATCGAGCGATACAAAGGCAAATTATATGATAAGGGCAGAGGCATTTCCTTTGCTCGGCAGGGAACCGCAGTCGAGGCGGAGGAGATCGAGACCCCTAAAAGGGTGGTAAAGAGTAAACGTTTCCTAGTCAAACCGATGCCTGTAGATGAAGCTGTAAACCAGATGGAGCTTCTGGGACATGATTTCTTTCTTTTCATAGATGCCGATACCGAGAGACTTAACCTGATATATCGCCGTGAGAATGGTGACTACGGCCTGATCGAGCCAGAGTAGGGTTCATAGAGCCAACCGCCATTCTCGTGTAAGCACAATCTACAAGGGAGTACCATAAATAATAGTTAACGGCATAATCTCGTATAAAATCCATCTTGTCAGAGAGAGGCTGTCCTGGCGAGCACCTGAAAGGTGCGCTGCAATCCCTGCAGCTGAATGCCAAATCCTAATTTCCAAGCTCTAAATACCGATTTCATCGAGCATCCTCGAAGAGCCGGGACAAATCCAAATATCAATCCCATTTTAATCGCCACAAATCTCTAGACTGTTTTGGTCATTGGTATTTCCATGAGAGGAATTGGATTTTCCTCTCTTTTGTTTCGAATTCGGTGCTTAGTATTCAGGATTTAATATCCGGGCTGTCATTACGAGCGAAGGAGAAAATAGAATTGACCTCTTTTTCTGGGCCTCGTTTGTGGTAATCAAAGCCGGGAAAAGACTTGGTGGAGCTGATGGGATTCGAACCCACTACCTTCTGACTGCCAGTCAGACGCTCTCCCGATTGAGCTACAGCCCCGCTTGGTTCAAGAATATAACAAAACAGCTTGGGAAACTCAAGTTAAATGTCCAAGCCCAGCCATTGTAGTACGGAGCGCAAACCGAAGTATCCCAGGTAAGCTAGCACCATGCTTTTGGCTGTTCTCCCTGCCCAGGTCGCGAGGAAAAATCTTGCCCAACCAAAGCGAACCATGCCCAGAAATACGGCGAAGGGGTAAAAAAAAGGACTTAGTACAGCTGATATGAAGAAAATGGCTTTAGAACCGTGGCGGTCAACAAGATTGCTGAAGCGAAGGTAAAGGCTACTGTCACTATCTCGGAATAGGCCCCTGCCAGCGTATCCAGTGAGATAAGCACCGATAGCCCCTATAGCTTCACCGATTCCAGCTACGGCGCCAACTATGGCGGGATTCAATACTCCGCCAAGTGTGAACGTAATAACAACTCCGAAGCCGGGTAAAATGAAGGTCCCGTTAGTGAGGACGTTGATGAAAAAGCAACCAAAATAGCCCCACTTTGCTATTTCGCTGATGTAGCTCCTATGCTGAATGATAAGAATAGACAAAGCTATGGTAACTGCTAGAGACGTGCCACCTATTATGGCTTCACGTTTGGTCGCTTTCCTCATCAATTTTGCCTATTATACATTAAAAGTATACAGATAAAGGCAAACTTCTTAAGTTTGGTTTGTTCACTATGCCGAAATTATAGTTATTTCAATGAAGAAAACGTAAACAGGGCTGAGCGTAAAGTTCACCACACCCACCCACAACCCTGATTTCTGATTTCATGCCCTTTCTAGGGCCTCTTAGGGGCCTCTGAGGCGATTCTACATGACTGGTAAGAACCTAAATCATTGTAGCAGGGCCACATAGCTGTTTACAGGCACCCCCAGCGAATCCGCCACGGGCGTGCACTTCGCCATGAGGCAATAGAAACACTTCCCTTCCGGGGTAAGCTCGGACAAAGCCTCATAATGCCCCATCCCTTTGGCGAATATAAGGTCTGCTGACTCAAATTCTTGCTTAAACTCGGCTGAAGCGGAAGAAAAAATTACTCCTGGCGAGGCAATACCCGTGGTTATGACCTTCCCAAACTCACCATCCAAGCCAGACTTCCTCACATCTTCCAGGGTCAAATCGTTTTGAACAGCCGATGGTTTAACTACATAGATAACCTGGGCAACTTGCTTTATCCACTTGACTAGGGGTAGGTCGAAGTGAAGCTCCCCGGCATTATCTGCCAGATACAAAACTTTGCCGGCCTCTTTCAACTTTACTTCAAATTGCTCCGAGTCATCTATAGCAAATCTTACAGGTTCCCTGATATTATCCTTAACAGAACCAGGCTCCCTGAAGAAGTCAATGGCATTCGCTGCCGCCGCCAGCTTAAGACAACCTCGAAAGCCATCCTTATATCGGGAACTCAGTTCAAGATACAATTCTCTGGCGAGACTCATCTCCCTTTCCTTCATTGCCTTGTAGGGGTCAGGATTGTTGGTCACTTCTCTTACTATCTTGTGAATCTTGGTGGCAATCACAATAGACAATTGGCTATAAGAAAACTCATTATCCAATATCTTCATCGCTTCTTCCGTTGCCCTCTGCTTCAGTGAAGTATCGTCTGTGGCCAGGTCTGCAGCTTGACAGAGTAATCTTCGTAAGCACTCATAGCAATCTGGTGCCAGTTTCATTCCAGCTTCCTTGACTCAAATCTGAACGGCTTAACATTCTCGAGCTATTCCGAGCCCTTCCGCCTCTGTCATTCTGAGCGAAGCGAAGAATCTCGAGACCCTTGGCTAGCGCTCAGGGTGACAACTAGAGACTTAAGTTTGAGCAGCTTGTACCACTGTATTATAATAGTATTGGACATGTTTGAGAAACTAGGATTAATACAAAAGCGCTATGACGAGCTGAGCAAACTCTTGGCCCGAGCAGATATAGCTACCAATCCCAAGCGGCTTCAAGAGCTGAGCAAGGAGAAGGCTGACCTGGAAGATATTGTTGGCAATTACCAGCAATATAAAGCCAAGGAAAAAGAGCTGGCGGAACTTGAAGCTCTTATTGATTCCCATGCCGAAGCGGAAATGACGGCTTTAATCAAGGAGGAGGTGAGCAAACTCAAACAGCAGCAAGATGACGTCCTTCGCCGACTCAAGCTTTCCCTGATTCCCGAAGACCCGGCACGTGATAGAGATGTCATTGTTGAGATCAGAGCTGGAGCTGGAGGTGAGGAGGCAAGTCTATTCGCCGCAGACTTATTCCGCATGTACAGCCGATACGCCCAGGCCAAGGGCTGGCAGGCCAGCATCATCGACAGCAACCAAAGTGAACATGGAGGTTTCAAGGAGCTAATTTTTGAAGTCAAAGGCAAAGGTGCTTTCAGCCGCCTTAAGCATGAGCGGGGTGTTCATCGAGTGCAAAGGGTACCGGTCACCGAGGCCTCAGGGCGAATTCACACCTCGACGGCTACGGTGGCAGTCCTCCCTGAAGCGGAGGAGGTTGAGCTCAACATCAATCCTGATGACCTGAAAATGGAGTTTTTCCATAGCCGGGGGGCCGGTGGACAGAACGTCAATAAAGTGACTACGGCAGTTCGCATTATGCACTTGCCCACAGGCATAATGGCCTCCTGTCAGGATGAAAGGTCTCAAGTAAGAAACAGGATGAAGGCCATGGCGGTCCTTCGGGCCAGGCTGCTCGACCATGAGCAACAGAAGCAATTCGAAATCATGGACAAAGAGCGGCGGATGCAAGTAGGCAGTGCTAAACGGGCGGAAAAGATCCGCACCTACAATTTCCCTCAGAACCGGGTCACCGACCACCGAATCGGCTCCAGTTTTCACAACCTTCAACAGATCTTAGATGGAGAACTCGACGAAATCATTGAAGCCCTGTCCAGCAAAGAGCAGGTTGAACAACTAGAAGCAGCTCTTACATGATTTTAAGCGAAGCTTTACAGTCAACTACCCAAACGTTGCTCAGGACAAGAATTGCTGATGCCTCTGTTGAGGCTGAGCTTCTGCTGGGCCACGTCCTGGGAATCTCTAAAACACAGCTTTACACGGAGCCAGAGAGGGCTTTAACTTCAGCAGAAATAAATCATCTAGGTCGTCTTGTCCGGCGGCGCCTTGACCACGAACCTACCGCTTATGTTTTGGGGCACTGCGAATTTTATGGAATCGAATTCTGCGTCGATTGTCACACTTTTATCCCCAGACCAGAAACAGAGCTTCTCGTGGAACAAGCTTTGGAATTTGCCCATCACATTCTCGCCCAGGGAAAGCAGACTACCATCGCCGACGTCGGCACAGGCTGCGGAGCTACTGCCGTCAGCCTTGCCTTAGCATTACCCCAAGCTAAAATTTATGCCACGGATATTTCAGCTTCAGCTCTACGAATAGCCGTGATGAATTGCCGGCGTCACGGAACTAACAGCCAGGTAGAACTTTTGCAGGGTAATTGTCTTGAGCCACTATCTCAACCCGTAGATATTATAGTAGCCAACTTACCTTATATCAAAGATTGCGAGTTTGGAGATTTGAGCCCAGAGATAAGAAATTTTGAGCCCACAATAGCGCTGGCTGGTGGTGAGGATGGTGTGGACAAAATACAACAAATGCTAGAACAGATACAGGGAAAACTTAATTACGGAGCCTGTTTTCTTTTGGAAATAGGCCAGGGACAGGGTGAAATGGTGACCTCGTTAATAAAGAGCTATTTTCCGCAGGCTATTATTGAGCTAATCCCAGACCTGAGCGGCATCGAAAGGGTGGTGAAGGTCATATTACAGGCAGGAATGAGATGATGGAAGAGATAGAACAATTAGCTAAGCTTATCATGGAATCCAAAAAGACCGTCGTATTCACCGGGGCTGGGATAAGCACGGAGTCGGGTATACCCGATTTTCGTGGCCCGGGAGGAATCTGGAGCAGATATGACCCTGAGGACTTCACCATTCAGAGGTTCCTCAGCAGCCCGGCTGCTCGCAAGACTATTTGGAAGATGTCCGCCGAGAGTGGACTTCTTAGCGAAGCCGAACCAAATCTCGCCCATTATGCTATCGGCGAGCTCTACCAACTGGGCAAATTGGATTGCGTCATTACTCAAAACATCGATAACCTGCACCAAAAAGCCGGGGTCCCTGAAGATAATGTGTTTGAGCTCCATGGTAATACGCAGTGGGCGGTGTGCTTAAGCTGTCGTAGACGCTTCCCGATGTCAGAAGTATTACAAAAAATAAAGGAGGGGATTGAAGTCCCCGATTGCCCTGATTGTCAGGGTATCCTGAAGCCAGATGCAGTTTTATTCGGAGAGATGTTACCAGAGGAGACATTACGAGAAGCTACCCGCCGCTCGCAGAACTGCGAACTTTTCATTGTTATTGGATCCACACTTATCGTTTACCCTGCTGCTTATTTGCCGACATACGCCAGGGACGCTGGCGCCAGGTTAGCCATTGTTAATTTAACTCCAACGCCCCTCGACCACTACGCTACAGTGGTCATCCAGGGTGCGGCTGGTGAAATAATGTCCAGGCTAATGGAAAAGGTCAGGCTTTCCTAGTCATTGGTCTCGGGCTAAACCAGCTGCCGTATACTCTTTTTTTATTCCCACTCAGTTATTCTTTGGATACGCTTGATATCCGCTGCCTTTCCAGTATTTTCATCCACGTCAACCAGAATTGCGTCGAAGCTTACTCTTCCCCTTCCAACCGACAACCGGCTGGGCATCTGGGTAAGGAAGCGGTCGATTACAGAATTCGGGTCATCCCCGATAACCGAATCTATAGGGCCAACCATACCTATGTCGGTGACATAAGCAGTGCCTCCGGGCAATATATGAGCATCAATAGTGCCCACATGGGTATGGGTGCCCAGCACAGCACTGACTCGTCCATCGAGATATTTACCCATGGCAACTTTCTCCGAGGTTGCTTCAGCATGAAAGTCAACAATAATGGGGATTGATTTATGTTCAAACTCAGCCAGTAGCTGATCCATGGCTCGAAAGGGACAATCAAAATTACCTATAAAAACACGCCCAACGAGGTTCACTATCAGGGCCTTTTTTTTAAGCAAATAGCCACGGCCAGGATTTGTTGGCGGATAATTCAATGGGCGGAGAAGAGGGGGTTCGCTATCCAGGTAAGGAATAATCTCCTTTTGAGCCCAGATATGATTGCCTGAAGTTATGACATCAATTCCAGAATCAAAGAGTTCTTCTGCTGTACCTGGGGTTAACCCTAACCCACCAGCAGCATTCTCACCATTGCCTACTACGAGGTCAACCTTATGTTCATAACACAAGCCCGGTAGGATTTCCTTCACCGCCCTCCTGCCAGGCTTGCCGACGATATCGCCTATTACCAGTATTCTCAATTCTACTTAGCGTAATCTATCGCTGTGGTCTCCCTTATCACTATTACTCTTATCTGGCCAGGATAGGTCAGGTTATCCTCTATCTTCTTAGAAATGTCCCGCGCCAATCTCACCGCTGCTAAATCATCAACTTTTTCTGGTTTTACCATGACACGTACTTCACGCCCAGCCTGGATAGCAAAAGATTTTTCCACGCCGGGAAAATCAGCTGCTATGTCCTCTAAGTCCTTAACCCGCTTTAAATATTGTTCCAGAGACTCACGTCTTGCGCCAGGCCGTGAACCACTTATAGCATCGGCAGCAGTAACAACAAAGCCCATAACAGTACTAGTCTCTGCCTCGCCATGATGTTCAGCAATGGCTTGAACCACCTCTGGATTTCTATCCCACTGCTTAACCAGGTCAGCACCTATCAGAGCATGCGGGCCCTCTATTTGAAAATCCACCGCCTTCCCAATATCATGAAGCAGACCGGCTTTCTTGGCCGCATTGACATTAGCCCCAATCTCGCTAGCCAGCATCCCTGACAGATGAGAAACTTCGAGACTGTGAACTAAGACATTCTGGCCATAACTGGTACGAAATTTAAGCTGGCCAAGTAACTTAATCAGTTCAGGATGTAAGCCTGTTACTCCAGCTTCGTAAGCAGCTCGTTCACCCTCACTGCGAACAGTAGCTTCAACCTCCGTTTTGGTTTTGTCTACTATTTCCTTAATACGAGCCGGATGAATGCGTCCATCAAGGATAAGTTTGCTGAGGGCAAGGCGAGCTACTTCACGCCTCATAGGGTCGAAGCTGGAGATAGTAACTGTCTCCGGAGTATCGTCAATGATAAGATCAACACCAGTAGCTTGTTCTAAGGCTCGGATATTGCGTCCTTCACGACCAATGAGCCGCCCCTTCATCTCGTCACTGGGCAGCGGAACAGCTGATATTGTAGTTTCCGAAACAACATCAGTAGCACACCTTTGAATAGCTGTGGCCAGAATGTCCCGAACCCTTTCATCAGCCTCTTCCTTTATCTGCGCCTCCCACACCCTCACCTGCTGCGAGGCCTCTTCTTCAACTTCTTGTTTTAGTTCTTGAAGCAAAACAGTTCTTGCTTCTTCACTGGATGTGCCGGAGATCGATTCTAACTTTGCCAGCTGTTTTTCTCTTATTGTTTGAAGTTCAGCTGTTGTCTTCTCAATATCTTTTTTCCGGCTGTCTAAATCACGCTCTCGCCGCTCTACAGCTTCTAGCTTCCGCTCCAGCGCCTCTTCTCTCTGGTTAGCCCGCTTTTCTATTCGTTGTATTTCGAGGCGACGTTCCTTGCTTTCCGCCTCGGCAGCCTTGCCAACCTTAATAGCTTCTTCTCTAGCTGCCTGGAGTAGCTCATTATACTTGCTTGTTGCCTCATCTAATAAGTTCTGTGCCTCTTTTCTTGTTTTTTGAATCTCCCGGTTGGCTACTAGCTGCCTGACAAAGTACCCAACAAGGATGCCCAAGACAAGAGCAAGGACACCTATCAATACTATCAATGTACGGTCCATTTTTCCTCTTTATTTCGTTGTTATAGTAAACGCAAATCATTGCACACTAATAATAACCCTTTATTGGATTGGCGTCAACTGATTATGCTCCCTGGACCCGACAAGTCGGGGCTCAACTTATTCACCCTTCCTCTTCGTCTTCATCCTGCTCCCAAATAGGCTCGGTGAACTGGTCAATAAACTCAGCTGTAACCCTCTTCGCTATCATGTCCATCTCTTCGTCTGCTTGCTCAGCCAGACGCTCAAGCTCGGTCAAGTCAAGCGTAATTCCTAACATTTTGATTAAGATACCAAGCACGGCCAGGGAGGCCCTGGGATTTGCTATTTGCGTGGCATACGCTGGCACTTCGCCCAGCAAGCAAATGCCTTCCATTTCCCTTTCCTTAGCCGTTCCCAATATCAATCCATTCAAGCCAGCGATGCGAAGGTTACCTCTAAGAATCACATCATGTTTGCTTAACTCGTCAACTAATTTAGAAGTTGTCGCTGCTCCCCAAACCTTTACCTCTTCACTATGGTGGATGCGCGTCACCGCAGCGGCACAACTATATACCCTTGTCACCTTAAGCCTTTGTGCTACGTCCAAAACACAATTAACCAGCTCATATCCTTTTAAACTGGGCTGTTCCTCACCGATAAAAATCACCAGGCCTTTACCGGCCTTGCCATTCTGCGAGTAATAAAACTTGCTCTCAGGAAAACGAGGACTGTCAACTACGTTATCCCTGACTGTGACACCCACCGGTTCAAAGAAGCTAACAGGTTCAATCTCTCCTATTTCTACAGCATTTAGCTTCTCCACAAGATACCTCGCTGCAGTTAAGGAAACGTCGCCAATGCCCGGCCAGGAGGCAATCATGACACAATTCTTGGGGCGCGGCTGTTTATATAGCTTTATTACGTCTTTCATATATGTCTTACTTTCCTTTTGTCGCTACTGATACATGAGAGCAATAGAAAGGCGGCGTTTGCAGGATCCCGCCAACCCATCTTGCTTCCTGCCCTATGCCCAGAAGCTCTTTTAGCACTTGATACACATTACCGGCAATCATGGTATCCTTCACTCTTCCCACTATCTCACCATTCTCTACCTTATATCCCAGCAAAACGTTGCCGCCGAAATCACCACCCAGGAGATTACCCTGTTCAGCACCCATAAGCTGCTCCACAATTAACCCTTCCTTCATATCTTCCACCATCGCCTGGAAAGAAACATCTCCTCCGCTTAAAATAAGAGAGCTTATATCGGGGCGGGGAAAACCACCACCTGCTCGCTGGCCGTTACCGGTACTCTGAGTACCGGCTAAAGCTGCTGTTTGTAAATCATAAAGGAAATTCGTCACTATTCCATTTGTAACAAGCGGTAGACGCTGGCCGGACACCCCCTCGGCATCAAAAGGATAACTCCCCACGCCATAAGCTATGGTAGCATCATCCCACAAGCTCAGCCTTTTGTCAAAAACTTGCTCGCCCAGTTTATCCTTTAATGGCGAAGCCCCTTCGACGACTGATTTGCCATTAAACGCCAGTACTAGAGGACTTAGTAAGGCACTGGCTACTCCAAGAGGTGTAAAAATTACCGGCAGCAGCTTGGTGGACACGGCAGCTTTTTTCTTAGCCATTTCCAGCTGCCATATCACCCTATTCGCGAGGCCATCAATGTCGATAGAATCGGGGCGACATGAGCTTTCGCTATCACCCACAAAAAGCATATCTGTATCACGAACAAGAATGCCTTCCAGGCTAAGGCTCAGAAGGCTTTTGTCATACTTTCCTTCTCCGCCTTGAGAATTAGTGAAGGAGATGGAGCTTGTTCCCTTGTTTACTTGAACATCGCAAAGGATATCAGGGGTATGCCCCTCGATCCTCGCTGTAAGCTCCTTCCCTATCTCGACCATCCTCTCCATAGCTATTTCTTGTACTTTAGGGTCGAAGATGGACACTGCCGAATAGTCCCGGCGAGAAGGAAATTGAAAACTGGCCGGACTGCCAAATTCGGAGGTTTCCACGGCCATATCAACCAAATCCCCCAAAGTCCCTCTCCCTTGACGGGAGAGGTCAGGTGAGGGTGAACTTTTTTCTCCTTCTTCACCCATGCCAGTAACAGTAGCAAAGCCAACTCTGCCGTCCCTGAAAATCCGTAAGGCAGTACTGCTGCTCTCCTTGGTCTGAACCTGTTTTAGTTCATTGGCTTCAAACTGTATTGATGTTGCCCGAGAAGAAACCGAGAAAACTTCGGCTTCCTCAGCCAACTTTTGAGCGGAGCGCAGAACCTCCTCAAGATGTTCCATCCTAAATCCTAATCCCGAAATCAGTATTCAGTAGTCAGCATTCAGCAATCAGAAGCCACCCCGCTACTGGCTACTGACTCCTGACTACTAGTTACTGACTTCTCAATTCTTCTCCGTTTTGTCATTTGTTTGGAATTTGGCATTTGGAATTTGAGCTTTATTCGCTATCTTCCTCCTATCACACAATGACGAATCCTGATATGCGGGCTGCCGTTAGAAACGGGTAGCGGATATTGCCCCCCTTTGCCACAGCCACCCCCCTGATTCATCCCCAGGTCATTGCCTATGGCATCTATATTTTGCAGGGTGGTAAAAACATTACCGGTCAGCACCACGGGTCGCAACAACTCTGCTAATCTCCCCTGTCGAATCATGTAAGCTTCCCCGGCGGAGAAGGTAAACATCTCCAGGCTGGTCGTCCCACCGTAGCAGTCCTTGACATACACGCCTTCCTCGATGCCGGCGAGCATCTCCTCGAACGAGGCGCTGCCCGGCGCAATAAAGGTGTTGCTCATACGTACAATGGGGGGATAGAGATAATTAATGGCTCGAGCATTCCCCGTAGCCCTTTCTCCCATCTTGGCCGCTGTTTCCCGGGAATGAAGCCTTCCCTCCAGAATGCCCTCGCGGATAAGATAGTTTTTCCTTGCCGGCGTCCCTTCGTCATCGTACTTATAACTTCCCCGCAGGTTGGGAATGGTAGGGTCATCAATGATATTGAGATGCTTGCCGCCAAATTTTTTACCCAGGACCATGACTTGCTGCAGGTTTTCATTTTGATATACAAAATCCGACTCTGATAAATGCCCGAATGCTTCATGAGCAAAGACTCCGGCAAGAACGGGATCCAAGATTACTGTATACTCTCCGCCTTTTACCTGGGGAGCGGAAAGAAGGGCGGCGGCACGCCTCGCTAGCTCCCTGGCCTGCTCCTGTAATCCCTCCACGGTGGAAAACTCGCCGGTGCTCCCCATGATCAGTCCTGCTTGCTGGACCTCATTGTCCTCACGAGCTATGGCTGTTAATCGTAAATTAAGGTCAGTTTTAGCTTGCTCTATGTAGCTGCCTTCGGAATTGGCGAAGGTGCGTTGCTTTCTGCTATCGCGATAGTTTATCCTCGTGCTTTGAATCTTCGGGCTATTTAACATAATATCATCATAGCTATCTAAAAGCTCTTTCTTAGTTGCCAGCGGTATGGGTGTGGCATCATGCTTTAACTGCGGGACAACTTTGTCCACTACAGGCTCCATTGGAAAAAGTTTCAATGGCCCCCTGCTGGCTAACCTTGCCTCCTTTACCGCCAGGGCCACCTTGTCTCGCAGTCCGTCAAGACGGCTAAAACTGACGAATCCCCAGCTACCCTGGACTAAAGCACGAACATTGCCACCCGAATTACGAGCCCTGCTTATCTCCTCCAGCCTCTCCCCCCTGTAGGCGATGCTGGTAGCCTGGCTCTCTTCAAAATGGATTTCGATATAGTCGGCACCATGGCCCTTCAAGGCATCGGTAATCAAATTGCGCACGCTGTTATTGTAGCCCTTGCTGGGGAATCGTCGCAACCCGATGACGTAAGGGCGGGGCTTGTCCCCGCCCGAAAGGCGGAGATAAACTCCGCCACTACACCGGCCACGCCACGTGCACAATGTCCTCCTACTCTCGAGGTGTGAACGAATCCTTTCCTTCACGATTTAAATGGTAAATGATGGTGGATTGTTGGGGCGTGGCAATCTTATTGATTAAGGCCCAAACACGGTTGTAGTGCGCCCTTTTAAGGTCGTGCAATCCTGCCCTTGCACGAGGCTAAAGCCTCGCACTACATTTTCGCATTTTGAGTTGTCATTTTGATTTTTACCCTTTGATTTTTGAATTTCAATGCCCTCCCAGCATAGTAGAACATTGCCGAGCTTTAATTTATGCCCATCTCCTGATATTATCTGGGTTACGGCGATGAAATTCACCGATAAACTGCTTAACGCCAGCCGAAAAAACCGAAGCTTGCTTTGCATCGGACTCGACCCCGACCCTGAGCTTATGCCCAGGGTGGATGTTCTACAATTCAACAAAGCCATTATCGAGTCCACCTCCGACCTGGTCTGCGCCTATAAACCCAACCTGGCTTTCTACGAAGCTTTAGGGGCCGAAGGGCTGGCTATCCTGGAAAAGACCGTTAAACATATACCCGGCGATATACCTGCAATCGGTGATGCCAAGCGCGGCGATATCGGCAACACTGCCAGGGCTTACGCTAGGGCTCTCTTCTCGGTTCTGGGCTTCGATGCCGCTACCGTCAATCCCTACCTTGGCTTCGATTCCGTAGAGCCATTCACAAACTATCAGGATAAAGGGGTATTTATCCTGTGCCGGACATCAAACAAGGGAGCCGCAGATTTCCAGGACCTTTCCACCAATGGCCTGCCGCTATACGAAGCAGTAGCCCAAAAAGCCAGAGAATGGAACGTTCATGGCAACATTGGGCTGGTAGTCGGGGCGACCTATCCTGAAGAATTGAAGAAAGTCCGCTCAATTTGCCCCGAAATGCCTTTGCTTATCCCCGGCATAGGTGCTCAGGGAGGGGACCTGGCTTCCGCAGTGGGCTACGGAGTGGATGCCCATGGCGAGAAGGCGATCATCAGCGTGTCAAGGCAAATTCTCTATGCCTCCAAGGAAAAGGATTTTGCCCGGGCGGCTAGGAACGTGGCTGAAAAAATCCGCCAGCAAATCAATGGCTGTAGAAGTAAAGCTCGGTGATGTAGTCCGCTTGCGCAAAGCGCACCCCTGCGGCAGCTATGAGTGGGAAGTGGTCAGAGTGGGCGCCGACATCGGCCTTAAATGTCTCAAATGCCAGCGAAGGGTTCTTTTGGAGAGAGGGGTGTTTCAGAGAAGAGTGAAAACTGTGGTTGCTAAGAAAGATTAACCGTTTGGCGAAAAGAACACTCCACTTGATTACGCTTTGCTTCAAAGGGAAGACATGGTATAAAAGCCACAAGAGATAATGAGAACTTATATTTTTAAAGTGGAGATTGAGGAGGATCCTTTCGAAGATGGACGGATGGCTTACCACGCTTATTGCCCAGCCCTAAAAGGGGCAAGCACTTGGGGATACACCAAAGCGGAAGCCTTAAAGAATATCAGGGAAGTTATTGAGATGACTATCGAAAGCATGACTGAACATGGAGAGCCAAGTCCAGAGGAACCAGAGGTTCAGATTTCCTCCGAGCCAAGAGTGGCAATAACTGTATGAGCAGAATTGACTACTCAAAGCTCCGAGCTTTAACTGCCAGAAAATTAGTCAGTGCTTTAATCAGAGACGGATTTCACCTTGACCGAACATCAGGGTCTCACCAGCAATACCTTCATCCGGACAAAGGAAGAGTAACACTTCCCTTTCATCATCCTGGTGATACCCTTCCTCCCAAAACTTGAAAAAGTATAATCCAAGACGCCGGATGGAATGAGGACGATTTGAAACGCCTCAGCCTTGTGTAAAATAGTCAAATCCACTTTTAGACCTAAGTCAAATGCCTCAAGTGCCACAGAAGGGTTCTTCTGGAGAGAGGTATGTTTGAGAGAAGGCTGAAAGAATTTGTCTCCAGAAGTGACTAACCAGCCAGCGTCGGATAACCTTATCAGGCCGGAAACTACACTTAGGTTTTGGCTATCTGTATTCCCATCATCCTGACACCGGTTTCGGTTATCATAGAGAGTGTCGCCGGCTTGGTGATAAGGCACTGTTTTTCCTTAAGTTCTACCGTTTCTGAGTTCACCGTTACTTTAACCTCGCCATCCAGAACGTAGAAGATAACGTAAGATGCCATTTCACAGGTGGGCATGTGTCCTCCCGATGGTAGCTCAATAATCCTTGCCCTGAACTCCTTGGACTGATAGAAGACGTTCCTCTCTCTTTGCTCGTAAGGGAATACCTTCGTCTCGTTGAGGTCAAACACTTTCATCTGTCTCCCTCCTGTGAAATGCCTATTCCTTTCTTTTCTGTCCATTCAACAAGCCTCTCAATAAAGAGGCCCATAATAGCGACAAGGATTATGGTCAATACGAGCCTTGCCGCCATGAATTTGATGCCCAGGAATTGAAGTTCAACAAGTTCCTGGGGCAACTTGATGCAGGCCCAGGCAGAGAGGAAGATGATAATATTGGAGATGCTGGCACCTTTACTTCTCAGAGCCACGGCGAGCGGGAAAGCAACATAGAGGGGCCCGGTCGGCAGCATACCAAAGAACACGGCAAGGAGAATACCCTTTATCCCGGAAGCCTTGCCCATGTATTTGACCACCAACTCCCTGGAGACAAACACGCTGAAGAGCCCCATGATAACCATTACCGCGGGGAGTATCATTATCATTTCAAGGAAATAGTTCCACGTGGTAGCAGTGGCAGTAGAAACCCTGTCCGGGAAAATGGACAGAATAATAGCGGCAGCAACCAGTGTAGCAGCAAATAAGATATATCCCCTGATGATCTCTTTGCGCGCCTTCTTTTTATCCGGCATTCTTGCAGCATCCTGTTTCATAGAATTACCCCCATTATCAGAGCGATGGCAACCGCAATGATGAAGCTAAGACCGTTGCGGAGCAATGCCATTTTCTTGCCCAGTTCCTTTATCTCAAGCGGCAGCGTCACCACGCCGATCATCGTCAGTGTCGTGATGAAAGCGGCGACAGAAGCCACTCCGGCGCCACTCTGCAGGAGAGACGCTGCCAGTGGAAACGAGATGAGCGCCGGGATGTGCAGGACAGCCCCCAGCGCCGCAATAGCCAGAAGTCCACCAAATCCAGCCTGCTCACCGATAAACCGGGAAATCCAGTCTGGCGGTACGAAAGCCATCAGGAGACCGATGATGACGATGATAATAAATACGGTCGGCAGAATCCGGATAAACGATTTCACGGCAACTCCTATGGACTGTTTTGTCCTGCCCCTGTCTTTAACCAGAGCAAATACGAGGCAGCCTAAAGCCAATAGATTAATGATGATAGCAGTTGTACTCATAATAACCTCCCGCTTGTGCCATGCTCGTAGAGTGGAAAGTGAAGGAGAGGCCGTTGCCTATCAACCTCTCCTTCCACTATTGACTACGATTATTTGGTAGCTTTCATTTCGGCAAGGCGCTCTTCTACTGCTTTGGCTTCAGACTGAATCTCTTTCAGGTACTCTTCCAGCCGGGCAATCCGCTCCTCACGTGAGGGGAAGTGCCGGTGAAATCCGCCTGGCTGACAGCAGCAGCCACCGTAGCCGTGATGCCCGTAATACTCACCATGTCCACACATATTGTTCACGTCCTTTCTGCCTTCGTTTGTGATTCAGAATATGACTCGTAGGTTTCCAGAAGCCGACCTAACCGCTGCCGGGTGCTGCGAATATGGTCTACCCAAGCATGCAGGTATTCAACCCCCTCAGGAGTAATTTCGTAGACCCGGCGTGCTGGACCACGTCCTTCTACATCCCAGGACGACTTGACCAGACCATCTTGCTCAAACTGGCGCAAGGTACGGTAGAGAAAGCCCGGATCAACGCCTCGGGTATCTTCATTCTGGTTTAGCTTCTCCAGCAACTCATAGCCGTGTGCTGATTTTTCTGAAAGGAGAAGTAATAGCCAAGGTTGAATGAAACCCAGCATCCTGCCAGACGGTGGGCTACAGAAGCCAGGTCCCGTGTCTCCAGTATGATGGTTACACATGCCACACCTTCGAAAAATAACAGCTCACTTATATGTCCTACTCATATATTATAACAAAGTCCTTACTATGTCAACTTGTGTCTTTCACAATTGGTGACAAAACGAACAGAAGTATCAGGGGCAGAAAGTCCTTGAAAAATCACTTTGCGACCTTTTGTGGGATAAGGCCGGGCTGCACAGAAGTCCAATTGCTGGGTGACAATTCGCTGCAGGGTTGGATAAAAATCCGACCAGGGATTGGGATGAAAATCCCACTAAGGGTTGGCTTTATTTGCTCTGTGTGCTGATTTATGCGCTTTCTTATAGCTCGCTGTATTTTCCATATTGATCTGGATGCCTTCTACGTTTCTGTGGAGCAGGTGCTTAACCCGAAGCTAAAGGGAAAGCCTGTTTCGCGTCAATACTGAGTTCAGCAGATTTTTCGTAGCCAGGCAAACGAGTCCAGCCTACGATTAACTGCGAGACTCATCATAAGACCCCTTTCCGCCCGTGGGGCAAAGCTATATGGGGAAAGTCACGCCCAGTTGAATCTTTACCTTTCGAAATAAGCGGATCCTCACATGCAATCATCTGGAGGATTGTGAACGAAATCGGCGAGCCCACCAGTGGTATCCTGCTGCAGCGATGAATGCAATCAATCCTATGGGTGCCCATACGAGTCTGTTGTCAACGGGGAACGTATCAAGCAGTATTCCTCCCACCAGCGGCCCCATT
>JBMCVZ010000012.1:0-17149 GCA_048621695.1 Chloroflexota bacterium | reverse complement strand
AAATGGAGAAAAGGTCGATAAAAACTTGCACTATGCTTTCATAGGAGGAGGTGAACTATGCCTATAAGGTGGAGTGCCATGCGTGTGAGCGAGGCAGCCGATATGATGGAAAAGCACATCAGTGCCGCTGTCGAGCCTCTGGAGTGTGCCAGGGAAGTTGCCAAAGCAGCTCTGGAAATCGAGAGCCTTCCTGGATATATGGAGCAACGCATCTACTCATTCTTAAGCGAGATAGATAGGGCAATCGGCACCGGTTCGCATAGAGGCAATCTAATGGGAAAGCTCCAGGATATCCGTGACAACTTGCCAAAAGCGGACTTAGAGGCGGAAAAGAAGGCAAGCTCATACGGCGAGATGAAAAGTCTGGTCTAAGAGCCAGCTGCCTAATAGGGCTACCTATGCCCAAAATCTAAAGGAAAGGTGAACAAATGTCCACCCAGCTTAGCATCTTTGAAGAAGCTGGGGTAGAGGTCAATCAACCAGAGCCAAAAACAGCAGTCAGGCTAGGCACTCGAGAACGTCATGTTAACCTGGCCAAAAAGAGGCGTGAAGCCTTGAAAGAGCTTATGAATGTCCTTGCCGAGCTCGAGGGCAAAGATGTCCATATCGGGGCTTATGGCGGGCATGGCTCTTACTACTGGGTAAACGACTTGAAACTAGGTCGCATGACAGTAGAGCAACCTATGTTTGGCGATAGGGAAGTGCCGAGCGTCATTGTGCTAAGGGGCACACGGGGATGTTCGGTGAGTATCTTCACTGACAGAGCTTATGCACTGCGGCGCCAGGAATACTTCGGCTATACCCTGTGGCTGCTGGACTTCTGGAACGGCTTTGGGGAGTATCCGATTGACCCCTACCACCCAAAAGGCTGCGATAGCCTGCACATTAAGCGATTTAACGACTAGAGGGGCTGTACCCCTCATTCCATAGGGCTACTATTGCCTGAAGGGAGGTGATAATCTGACAACTGAAATTCAAATTGAAAAGGGCATCTCCGACCTCGTTGGTGCTCTGACAGACCCCATTATTGCCTTTCCCGGGGGTTGGGGTGATACTCTTCCTGATTGGCTGAAAAATGCCATCACCCTGGAAAGGTTAGTTATGAACATGAAGGCACTCAAGGGGGAGAAACTGACCGGGACCGATGCCGAGGCCTGCGCCTATCTCTATACCGCTTGTCTCACTCAGCCAGTAGACAGTGACTGGATGCAGATTTACCTCTACATCGCCAACCAAGTCTATAGCCGCCATCGCACCAAAGAAAGCGGCGTCCAGTTTCCCGAGGATATTCATGTCGAGTCACTGAGTGATTACCAGATGGCAGAGTTATGTCGGCTGAAAGACTGGATATACGAGAGGCGGACTCAGGCAAAGCAGGAAAGAGACAGGACTGAGAGGCAGAAGAGGCGAGAGGAAGAGGCAACGAAGAGGAGTATGGAGCGTCCAGCCTTATTCGAATTCTAATATTCCTCAAATCAAACAGGGTCGAGGTTAATCTTGACCCTGTTTTTTTTGTGTCTGAAGCCACATTCGTGTCAAACGTTCAGTTTCGGTATCTTAGTTGTAATGGCTATTGACACCGCACAAGCGAATATCCTACTATCTCCTACGAGAAAGGAGGGTCAAATGCAAGCATACTGCATGAAGTGCCGCGCCAAGAGGGAAATGAAAGATACCAGAAGTATCGTCATGAAGAACCGCAGGCCTGCCACTCAAGGCGTATGTCCCGTATGTGGCACGAAAATGTTCAGAATTGGCAAGATTTAGGCCAAATTGGCTATGGCCTAACAGAACTCAAAAGGGCTGGATAGTCCCCGTATCAGGATGTCCAGCCCTTTTATTTTGCCAATCACACATAACAAGTTAATGTGCAACAATGCAGACAAATGTTCAGCTCTAGCCTTGGCTCTATTGAACCAGTGGAGCAGCTCTGCCCTTTCCAACCTCAGAATGAAAAAAAGAGTCTCTTTCTTCTCATTCCTCCTCAATCTCGTCCAGCCATTCGAAGGAGATTTCAGGGCTATACCCTGACCATTTATCGACAGTCTCACGATAGACATATGGTATATCTTCTGGGTCCTTAAGGTGCTCTAGCATGTCATGTTCGGCATACTTTTTCCAATGGGCTTGAGTAGTTCGTGAGCCGTAGCACTCTTCCCCAACGGGAACAACGAACTCAACCACCATCTTGACCTTCTGATACCTCATTTCACTCATCCTTATCCAGAATCTTCTCAATACAGCAAGCTGGCAAGAGAATAGCCAGTGTCAGATACCGCCGAGGCAGTCGACCCTTCAAGAATCGCTATCAGCACTACCACGGCAATCAAAAGGATTAGCCTCTTCACTTACACCTCTCTCAAATCAATTATACACCAATGCAACTTCAAACCGAATATATCGCAAGAGAACAAGATGAAAACAGAAGCAATAAATCAAAGATAGGACGGACCACACCGTAGCAATAAAAACAATAAGGCCAATGCCAACGACGATATCTAACTAGCCATGATGTGGGAAGCTACTTATTTTGGTAAAGTTTGAGGATAGCTTGAGGATTTATCGTAGGTTAAGACCCCCAAGATGAACTAAATCAGGCATTTTAGCAAGAACCTTCTCATCATAACAAGGAAAATGGCCTGTGTGTTGCCTGCCAGAGATATGCATCCAAGACTCCTAAGGGGCTTCCTCTACATTCCTTTGCCAAATCAGGCAGGATTTTCATGTACCTTATTAGCCAGATTTGGATCTGCTCCACGAATCTGTAGTAATCCTCTCCCGACTTTGGCTTCGACCACGACTTGAGCTTAACCCCTCTGCTCTTCAGTTCTTCCCAGACAGCAGCCCCGACGTAATTGTCCCACGGAGGCAAGCAATTACAGCAAATCAGGTGCAGAACTTTTGTTGCTCCAACTTTACCTACCACTTTTTGGAATGATTCGTAAAGGTTCTCAATCTTAGATTTGAACTCAGCCAAGGGCATGGTTGCTAGATCTTTTGGCCTCAGTTCTTCAAGTACGGCTGCGTTTTTAGTAATCACGGGGAAAAGGCCCTTTTTCCAGTTGGGAAACTTCCAAAGTCCCGGCTGCATATTTCCCCATCCATATAGGAAGTCTTTTACAACGCCAATTATCTCTTCCTCGCTGATGTTGCGCAAATCCAGATTCTCCATATCTTGTATGGACTGTCTGTACCTAGAGAGACCAAGCTTTTCCTCTTGCTCCTTTTCCAGCTTTTTCTCTAGATCAACATATTGCCTAATTAAATTCTCTACATAGTCCATCGCTATCCCCTTTCAGTAACAACTACGCACGATAATCATCCCGGTGTTCACAACATATCAAGAAGCACATCGAATGAATGCGAACCAACATACCATAGACCGATGGCAAACCTTACGGGAGAAATTCCATTTTGAAGGCAAGTAGTTGCTATTGTTTCGGCATTGGCTTTGATCCCCAATTTATTGGTTACTTTACTGACCCAGCGGTCTATGGTCATGAGATAGGGATAGTCTTCTGCCCTAACACATGCCTCCAAATCGTAGAAGAATACGGTATCCCTCAAGAAGAAGGATGTTATCTTCACCCCTACACTAGTGATATCATCAAGTCTCTTGGACAATGGAGCCATATTTTGATTCTCAATCTGATGAGTAGAGTGTTCCAAGATGTTGCAGTCCTTACAATCGTTCAATACGAATCGCAGAGAATCCAATACCATTTCTTTGTCTCGCTCTCGACCCGTGCCTACTTCTTTGCCATCAATTTGATATTTCTCATTGAGAGCTACCCACAAAGGGTTCTCTTGTGTCTTCCATTGGTCAGGCTGCACCCAGTGACTAAGTCTCTTCAGCGATGATAGCTTTTCATGAGATGATACGCCACCAAGAACTTCATCAAGGGCTGTAACCGTTGCCCGCTCGAAATTTCCAGACAGGCTGTCACTTCGTCCTTGGTAGAAGGCTCTGTCAAAGTAAAATATCAAGGCGTACCACCAGTCCTGCCTCACTTTCTCCCAAGACCCCGCTTTTTTGTAGGCTATAGTCTCCACAGACGTACGCCTTTTGTAGTCCTCAGACAAGGCTTCAATCTTCTTCATCTTTGCAATCATTAGTTCAACTCCCCTTTCTTACTGTCATAATAATTGCGTAGTTTCTTCAATCAATTCTGGCCACCAGACAATATTTAGTCCCAGTGGCATGTCTCCGTAACGCCACTCGCTGGAAAACACCCCAAGCAAATAACAATTGGTATCCTCATAAACAAGTCTATTATCTTTCTCGTAGATTGACCTTGGCAATGATACTACGGGACTGCCACTCATACCGTCGTGCGTTCTCGCATCGATTAGGAAACAACGCTTCTTGTTAAATTTCGACCGATGGTCGGTTGCTATTGTAGCGCTGCGAGCAAAAGGCAAGTTGGAAACCTCGTCATAGAAATCGACTTCAGGAAATCCAAGAACTAAAGCTTCACTTCCTAATAAAAAATTGCTGTCTTCTGGTAGTGAATCATTGCTGGACAAATATGTCACCTTCCAATCCTTAACTTCAGTCTCATCTATTTCCAAAGCAGCTATGTCTGCCTTGGAACGAAAAGCCTTCCACATCTTTCTACTACCCTCATTCAGCTCAAATCGAATTTTTCTGGTTTTGCTCATTTTGGTTTTGTTGGTAGTGCCCTCAACAACTCGGACATGGGCAATCAGAAAATCTGGGTAATGATTATCCTTTGGCTCCCACACCACATGTTTGTTAGTTATCAGATGTGGTTGACCAATTTCATTTCTATATAGAAAGCCCGTAGCTCTCGCAACCAACAGATTCTTCCTTAGACGTACTTTTCTCTCAAAAACTTCAAGCCTTACAACAGAGAGCCAAGCTTTGCCTGTGCTTTCCATGCTCTAGAACGTCCTTATTTTGAGACTTTCCCGCAGCATCTTACCCTCCTCCTGATTTTAGATGGCTAGACTACTCGTCAAGCACTCTAGTCATCGTAATCGTAATTGTGGCACTTGCCGAAGAATTGCTAGCTTCAGTTTGGCTTGTAGCTATCTGATTATCAGGAATGTTGTTATTAGCAAGTGAAGTGTTGGTGTCAGGTGTCGCCGATGCAGATGAGCTGGCTAGTATCGCTACCAGCACCACCAGGACAATTAAAAGGGTTAGCCTCTTCACTTCAAATACCTCATTGTTATTATATGAACTTCTTGCCTGAAATAGAAGAGGTTAAGATACTACACAGTGAACTTTGAGGATGGCTTGAGGCTTTGCCTACCGATTGAACAAAGCGCTAAAAAGTTCAATTTCCTGTTAAGTTTCTAGGATTCTTTAGTCATCCCCTCGGAACCTCACTTTTCACCCCGGCCGTAGAGATAGGGTAAAATGGCGTATATTGGTAGAATTTTTACCGAGGAGAAATGATATGACAGCTAGAGAAACCTATAAGCTTGATTATACGGTTAATATGGTACAGGAGATCTTGACAGCTAACACAAAAGACCTCCGCTGAATGCTCTACAAAGAAATCATTCTGAATGCGCTCAAGTGCAAAAGCGATGCTCTCGATATTTTGGATCTTAAGGTCATCAACCAGGCAGTGTCTGAGTTTCGCCACGCAGCTTGTGTCTTTAAGCAACATCGCATGGTGCGCAAAGTATCCATCTTTGGGTCGGCTCGCGTAGCTGAGCGCAGTCTCAGGGGTTCACTCGAATGATAGCATAGGGAGGCGCAAGATGGATTTAGAGGCGGCAATTAAAAACCTGACGCCGCAGCAAAAGCATGCTCTGGAGACTGTGCTGCAATGGGTGGACAACGGCAACGGCACAGTGGCCCCAAAGCTTGAGAAGCCGCAGGAGAACCTGCGCCGGCTATGCGCCAACCTGGGCATCAAGCCTGTAACCCTCCATCAGCTACGGCATTGGTGGGCCACACGCACGCTGCAAAACAGCGGCAAGCTTGATGTGGTCAGTAGGCTGTTGGGGCACAGCAGCGTGGGCATTACCGGGGACATTTACCGCCACGTTTCGCAGGATGAAATGCAGGCCACGCACGCGAGGTTCAGCTCATTGGATAGCATAGCTGGCGGGGGCAGTCACAACAAGTTGACATAAGTCCGTACGAGGCACTACAATTCGTGCCAGAAAGGGGATTGAAATGGGAAAGGAAAAGGAAGCAGAGAATAGAGGTAGTATCAAAGACGTACTCAAATCGATATCTTATTTCGTTGCAGGCACCACTCTTATCTGGACGATATTATCTTTAAAATCAACCGGCGGTGTGATAGAGCCAATGGGCTGGTTTACCTGCGCAGTCGGTGCATTTCTTGTGGTTGCCGGAGTCATCTCACTAATTATCATACCGTTTAGTAAAGGCGTGCCGGCAAAATTAAATTTCTTTAAATCACAGTCCAACTATCTCAACGCAATGGTCTTTGCAGTCGCACTCATCACACTTACGGCAAGAGTGCTTGGCTTTCGCGGTTATACATCGCTTTACATCCTAGGTATTGTTTTCCTTTTTGCCGTTATGCTGATGGTCATAATTACTTCTTGGCGAAAAGTCTTTGGGAATGTGCTTTCGCTCTTGACATTTACCTTATCCTTGAATGCATTAGGTATAACCATTCTATTTATCAATGGTAGTAATATAGAACTGGCTACCCTTCTCGGCCTTAGCTTCCTCTCTATACTTTTTGCCTTAAATAAAATTCAGAAGGGTGCAACATCCTAGTGCTGAATGTTATGGATTGGCGATTCTTGGTGACCATAATTAGCACAGTAGCGCTTGGTATAATAACGATAGTCCTTGCTCTCAAACTTGCCAAGAGGAAGAAGCCAGTTTGGGCTCGCAACACGAGAAGAATAATAGGCAAAGGTACTGATGCTCCACCAGAGCTTAAGATAACTTTCAATGGGTTACCAATTGACGATGTTTACAGAACTGTATTTATATTCTTCAACAAAGGAACTGAGACTATTCGAAAGATTGACGTAACTGAAGCCGTTGCTATTCACTTTAAGGGAGCCAAAATACTTCGCCCACCGACCATCTTGGTAACAAACAAAGGGGCAAACAAAATCTCAGTAAGACACATTGTCAAGGATGGAGATGAGGCAGTCGAGGTCGACTTTCTTTATCTTGATCATGATAACGGGGTTGTAGTCGAAGTTCTTCACACTAAGTTTGAACAGATAAGATGCTCGGGTATTATTATGGGTGCTAATGAGATAGTTTACATCGGCGAATTTCTGCCTCGTCGTCCTCCACCGTGGTTAGCCGTCATGTTCGGAATAATGGCTGTAGCATCTGGTGGACTTCTTTACTACTTATTCCGCAACGTACAGGATATATTTGTAGAACCCAAGAACAAGTTTTTGTTGGTTTGCGTTAGTATTTTCCTTCTGTTCGTAATATTTCAATGGGGTCGCATTTTTTTAGATTTTCCAGTTTTCTATCGATACTTGAAATTCCCTAAGTGGACTGGCGGCCTCAAGCTACCATTGAGTGATGAGACAAAACTTCACTGACCTGTGTACCTTGGCACCATCTTTAGGATAAAGTAACCCGCGCAATAATAGTCCATTTACCTTCGATTTATTAGCTTCAAATTATTTATTTTTAACCCAGCTATAAAATACCCCCCCCACCACCATACACTCGGTACTCGCCCCGTAATCCTGCTCGGCATATATTCTGGGGACATGATGACTGATTTATAGCAGGCCTGATCCTTCACAAGGTGAAGGATGGTATCCCTGGGATTCCAATAGCTTGAGGCGAGTCCTATAAAATGCTATTGTATTAGATGGTTTCCTATCGGGGAAGTGTCGGAATTGGCAGACGAGCATGACTTAGGATCATGTGCCGAAAGGCGTGGGAGATCGAGTCCCCCCTCTCTCTCGAAACTCATTAACTGGAAGGACGTTTGCTGTACGCCTCAACAATTTGAGTTTTTGTGTACCTATAACGGGTAGATTTCTCCAGCGCTCTCTGCCTTGCCCAGAGTTTCTATTGCTTTCTTGATGACGTTTGGGTCAAATCTGTGTATAGCCTCCCTGGTGAGAGTCCCCGTATCAGACAATCTCCTCGTTGTCTCGATGTTGAAGAAGCTGCAGAGCTTCTGGAAATGTGCGCCAACAAACCACGCTCCCTTGTTGAAAGCAATTGGATTTATTCCTTGCTTCCGGCAACGTCTGACTATGTCTCTAGCTATTCTCTCCGGGTTTTGGTCTATGTCCACATCACTCCAGCACATTGCAGCCAGCTCCCTAACCCACCTATCCACAGGTTGTACGCAATAGCCGCTTTCTTCGGTATCGTGCCAACCACCGAAATAACTACGAACATCGCGGAGAAAAAGGGCTGCAATTTTGTGACTTATCCCATCGATTTTCTTCAGAAACTCGTATGCCTCCTCCAATCTCATCGACGTTAGCAAGACAATAATATTCGGCTCATCGTTTTCCTTCAGCTTCTCCAGGATGGTTTGCACTGACCCCTTTGTATACCTCTCCATCCTCTTCCGCGTTTCCTCATCTCTATCGGCAATTCTCAATAATGTTTTGAATTCGTTCCATACTGCGTCTGGAAACCCCGGTTCACTGTACTTGTTGGCAAACTTGTCGTTGACGCTGGGTTCTTTGGCATCCGAAGCACCGATATTCCTGAGAATGGCCATCCGATGTGCAACTGGGTACCTAGGGTTTGAAAAAGGGCGCTCATGAGCGTACATGGTGAAAAACATGATTGCGTCGAACGGCTTTGAGTCCAAAAACTGGTAGTCGATATTCAAGCCCTCCCTGCTATCCCAGATACGCCTTGCTGCATCAAATGCAACGCTGAATTCTTGAACTTTTATGGCTAGCTCATGGTTCACTCCTCACCTCCAGGATCCACATATGCTACTATTCTACAACTGCCACTCCTTTTAAGACAACACAGAACAAAAGATGTGGGACGTCACGGAGCTAGAGGTACTTATTTCTGCCCACAGTGCCTCCAAATAAACAAAGCCGAGAAATCTTGCCTGAAAGGTTCAGATCAGACCACTATACTGATCAAACAGTTCGGAGTAGCGAACAGTGCCGGACCGCCTCACCCAGCGGCGCATGCTCCTTCCGAGGGGCCACACGATACTCGCACGTTGGCTGCCCAGCAGTTTTCTAAACTCTCTGGTAGAAGCATCAGCCCAAATTTCTTCTCTGCCCTTGGAACTTCTCCAAGGGGCATAGGAGAAACTAGGCTCGAAGTAGATGCCCACTATTTCGTGATGGTGTGTACTCGGATTGTGCGCAACAAACACCACATCGATAGATGAGTCGGGCCTTACACGCCCCATTCCTACTACACACTTGACGCGACCCGTGCTGTCCAGAAGAAAGGCTTTTCCCTCGCCAAGGCTCGATGGGTCACCACTTTGCTGCTTAATATCGTCATGATTTCCGAGGATTAAGTGCTCTCCATTGTAAATCGGTGCCCAGCCAATATTCACGAAGAGCACGTTAGGTTGCGGTACTCGCTTCATAGCCACCCCCTCGTCCAAGTCGACTTGGACTTCGTTTATGACATTTCACGTGTACGATATTATACATGTGAGATCGTTCGATAACAAGGGGCTCCGGTTATATAGGATCACACTCACTCAAGACCTAAAACAGAGAAGGATTGCACTATTGTCAGTTTTGTTGAGTGGGTGGTTATTGAACCCGAAGAATACAGCAGCCTTCTTTACGTAATCTGCTAGAAAGTGTAACAAGAGAGACACCAATAATCCACAGGTGGGGGGGGAGCCTAGTGTAGAAGCATCGACTATTTGCTCAGTTTTTGCATTACTAATATTCTTTCATATCTAGTCGTACGCGTCCGCCGCCTGGAGCGCCGCACATCGGGAATCTCATCAGTGTAGATGAGATTCTGCACCAAGCGACCATCACTGGCTTCTTGAGCTAATTCAGAAACAATCTGAGCTGTATGTTTCTTAACACCGTTCCGTTCAACGTCCCCAAGGACGAGCACACAGTAAGCCCCCTTCTTGAGAACCCTATCCACTTGCCTCAAGCACTGTTTCATCTGGGGTATATATGCTTGGTCACTAGCCGTTAATGAACGGTCTAATTCTTTCCAATCGGAGACGCCTAAAAACCACAGTCTGAGTCGATTATCTCTCGCGTAATCCAGAGCGCCAAAATACGGGGGGCTGGAAATAATGGTATCTATAGAATTTGAAGGTAGTGACAAATTCATAGTGTTCTCTTGTAATACCCGCCACGTCATTTGGTTTTTCAATTGTGTGAAGCCAGTTCGACGATACGCGCGTGCCACCTTAGCAAGTAGTCTGGAGCGCAAGTCACGGTATGAGTACATTTCAGGAAATTCTTTTGGAGGGTACTTTTTGAGACGTAGGTAGGGAGTCAGGTGACTAGCGGGATAAGAAAGGAATCCCGGGCGGACATGGTGCAATATTCCAAGGAGGCAGGAAATAAGAAAGTAGTTTTCTCTTTCTTTAAACACCTGGAAAGCAGTAACGATCTCTTTAAGCGTGTCAGGATGAAAGAACTTATATACCCAGTCGGGCACATTATCGGTAGTAACAGTGCGAATACGGGACTCGATTTCTCGTAAGGCGTCTTCCGCTTTGTGCAAAGCCTCTTGCTCTGTGGGCGGTGCAGATAGTTTTCCTCTCGTTATTACATAAGCGTAGGGGCTCAGGTCGTTGGCTATTGCATGTCGGCCCAGGATAACACATTCCAATGGCACAACTCCGGCACCACAGAAAGGGTCAAGAACAACATCACCCGGCCGAGAATACAGTCCAATGAGCACACGAACCATCCCCGACTTCAACTTCCCGACATAAGGTGCTAACTGATGCATTGAGCTTTCCTTGGCATTGAATGACCCGGCCCAAAGTCTTGCATTCAGCTCAATGTGCTCTTCACGAAATAAGCGCGGTTGCTCCCCTTGCAATACTAACGTATTTATCTCCGTGGTTTTCTCCATTCTATTAATTTCCCTTTGTGATATACCTTTGTTTCGCGCAAAGTTCTCCCTTTGCCATTCTTCACAAGTCTAATGGTGACTTGCCATATGTGTTCGTCGAAGTCGTTAGGAGCTACGCCGTGTGCAGTTAAAATCTTGGCTGGCAACTGAGTGGTATTCAAATCGTGCGGCTCGGGTTCGGGGATGTCTTCTGTTGGAACCACTCTGGGCATTAAGAAGATGTCTGGCGCAACCCCAAGAATTGTAGTCGGTGACTTGTTCTTGTATTTGGGACATGAGCGAAGAGGAGTATTGCATCTAGCATCTTTGAAAACTACCACATCCACATGCTTGCCTCGCTTTACCATCTCATTCTCGACTCGATTAAAGATGATTGCGGCTGCGCCATGGGATGGCTGATTAACAATAGCTCCGTCCAAATGGCACCAGAGGATGAATTCGTTTGCCCAAAGGGGTCTTTCTGATATGTTAATGCTGTTTCCTTCTCCTCCCTTTACTTCAAGAGCAACCATTTCTTTGGGCTTAGATGCAAGCATAACTTGGAAATCAAACCGCTGGGCTGCTCCTTGCAATTGGTACTCAGCAATCAGGTTCGCCTGCTTCATGGTCTCTAATACAGTGGCGACCAAACCTTGTCTTTGAGTCAATGAAGAGGCGATATATGTTCCCCTTATACTCTCAACAGCGGACCTGAAAACCAGTTTGGAATGGTAATCAGCTGGCCCCACACCGTGAGCCTTTAGGACATCAGGGTGCTTGTTATCAAGGTTGCGCAGCAGGTCGATTGCAGGACTTACTTGAGCTGTAGCAGCAGGGTCATTTTGGCAAGGCAACAGCATAATAGCCTTACTCCATAACTTTATGCATTTAACATATTCTAGCACAGTTATGGAGCTACTGCACGAAACGTCATATTGTATAGGAATGAAGATTCTTCTTAAGCGGTAGCGTTATAGCAGCCAAAGATGTCTTTGCAGAAGAAACCTTTCAGATGTAAAATTTAAACTTCGGACTTCTGTGGGTCACCGTTGGATTGGATACCAGTATTTCGCCTACCTGATCGGAATACCGGATGGTGACAGGTTCAGACTCTCCTAACCGGCAAGTGTTGTAATTCAATTTTGTTAACGACAGGATATCTTTGGCCACCAATTTAATATCAGCCTCACCATGTTGTACATCGATGCGGACAGGTAAAGGTATTTCCGCACCATCATAGGTTCCTAATCGCGGCTTAAATCCCGATGCCCAAAGATAGCATGAATATTCGCGTATCTTCCAATATGTTCCTCGGATTACGGGCATACTACCTTCTCGGAATAGTTTCAGACTGTTCCTCTCTTGCCTTACCCTGATTCCAACTAACTTGATACCACGGGGACAGGCACTCCGATATCCCTCAAATTCTTCGTCGTCAATACCAGATCGACAATGTAGAAAAACCTCTTTAAGAGGCTTGCCTTCCAAGTCTTTATACGTTTTGAGGACTCCGCTCAACAGCCGTTGAGCAGCTCCCCTGGTGATATGAAACTGGTTATCAACCGGAGAATACCATGGCCCGTATTCACCCATAAAAACGATTCCGTCACCAGAGTCAAGAAACATCTGAGCTGCGCAGCACGCCGTCTGACTTTTTGAGGTTGAATACTTACGACGATAAGCGATGCCAATATAACAAACTCCCTCCCTCGCAGATTTCAATCTCCACGGTTTACCCCCGGCTTTGTAATATAGGGCAACGCCTAAATTCCAAGCGCGATCACTTAGTGTGGTCAGGCCTCTTTGCGTATTGTCCATCTTTGGAGTAAGCCGCAAGGTAGATTCCCGGATAATCTGGATGGGAATATCGTATGCCATAGCCCGAGCTTTAATTTGCCGCCTGAAATCTGGTGAATACGTATATATCTGCGGGTTATACGGGTCCAGAAGGTCCAGTTGTCCACTTCCTCGCTCGCGACTAACCCTGGTGCTGACTGGGTATCCAACTCCTTCGGTTACGATAGACTGCGGTCGACAGTTCTGGTAAACGATATCAGGAACAACGCAAACGATAACATTAAGAACTTCATCATGTTTCTGCAGTTTATCTATTGCATCGATATAAAGGTCAACCACCCCTGCTGTTCGCTTGAAATGGTCCAGGTTATTAACAGCTTCAGCTAATTTCCCAGAATCTATTGGAACACTGTGGACAGGTCGCTCCGACCAATGACTAGCAAAAGCTGCTTCAAAGCCCGGAAACAATGGCCAAAGGCGTCGATCACCTTCCGGGTAAATTACCGACTGAATACGGTGGCTCCACTGGCTGAATAACTCCACACCCTCTAGGCTACCCAATAGGGCATAAGATATATTTCTAGGATGTGAAGGGAAATCTGCATCGTAAGGGCCAAAGAATGATAGCCCATCATGAGGCTCTACCATATCCTGTCCGTGGCGGAATTCAAGAACCGGTTCGTTTAAGCAGAATACTTCAGAATTCACGGCTGTTCCTCGTCCAACCCGGTGTCATCCGGCTCATCTTCGAGAACCTCTGACTCCTCCTCAACGGTTTCAGGTAACTTGAGAAGACGTTCGTCTATGCCTAGCGGAGCAATAACCGGCAAAGGAGACCCAGATACATTAATCTCATAATTACGACCAGCAGCCAGATGGTATGTTGATTGACCATCGAATGCCCACTGGGCTATAGCAAAAATACGTGAAATCCAATGGTAGTTCCACCAACTTCTTGCTATTCTCTTGCGCCGTCGATTTGTGATTCCAGGTTGCAAAGGTTTTCCCTGCATATCAGTCAAATATAGACGCACCTGAAGTTCAAGTACAGGAATCCCATATTTTCTAAGGAGAGGACGGAATACGGGTGATAAATGGTAACGATAAGGATGTCGAGTACCACCACTTGCTCTTACGGTGCGTTGACTGGTCGCTAATACCCTTGATTGTTTGCCTTTATAATCCATGAACCGGAGCCAGCCATCGGGAGCAGTCAGGTTAGAAAGATATATCTCTCCGTCGAGTGTCTCCTGGGCTTTCTTCTGCAAACATAATCGATGCATGTGCTCTTTAATCAATATTGTGGCTATATCGATTGGTGGGACGCCGTACGGTATACGCCGATTATCATTCCATTTTACCGCCAAGTATTCGAGCTTCGGTTCAGGTACTTCAAAACTCCAGAGAATATGTTCAGATTGTTCATAGAAAATCCAGCCAGGGTCAGTTATCTTGAAATTGTTGGGAGTCACTATTCTATAAATGAAATCCGGTAAAGACTTGATTTCAAACAGGTTGGTCCAGAGTCTTTCTTGATTAGATGTAAGGCTGGATTGTTGCGCTGCCCAACTGCTCACCAACCTTGCCCCATTAGGCAGCGGATTCGGGGCAGGGATAGAACGTAGTTTTTTGACGAGTTGCGATAGTCCTTGGGCCCAATTATCGTAGAACGGAATGTAGGTAAGGTCAGAGTCCATCCAGCCGAGTTCGTCTGGACGCATCTTATCGACCAAGAGAGGTATTACAAAATCGACTTTCCTTTGACGACCAACATTGTAGCCTAGGGTTCGTTCCTTTAGAGGGTTTTCTTTGTTTAGGGAATTCCTAGAAATGAGAGCAAGCATTCGAAAGGTCTGTGTTTTAATTGCCTTGTCAATGTCCCTCGGATATGATTCGCCTCCAAGGAGCTTAACCCTATCACACCAGGCTCTATAGCCTTCGGCAGTCAATTTCAGTGTGAGCCATTCAGCAAGTTCCCCATCCTCAGTCGCATAGCTAATAAAGAGATGATTAGCTGGCGGAATCCAGCCGCTCACGTCACTGATAGTATTTTGCTGAGCACGCAAGTCTCCTCCGGGTGATGTCCTCCTGAATTGGGAGGGTTCTCGAAGCCTACCTAATTTATTGATATATATGGTTTGCCCGCTATCTAAAGATATTTTCCATGATTTGGCCCGCGTAGACTTTGTCAGAGGTTTATGGTTAATAGAGTTTACGACTTTCGCTCTGCCAAGGGGACCTAAATCAAGTTCTTTAGCTGTATTTACTTCAAGAATATCCAAAATGGCGGCCATCTGATTGCGTCTCCAATGCTCGATACCGCTGCTTTGGATTGCAGAAATATCAAGAGATAGGTTTCCCATCACATTAGCTACAGCTTTCAAGTAGTTGTAGTCTTGCACTTGTTGCCATTCAGAAATTATCCATTCTGTACCTAGCAGAGCACCGAGAATACCACCTAACATGGATGCTATCGTGTCTGTATCCGCGCCAACGGCAAAGGCTGCTTCAAGTAATCCTGTTTTAGGGTCTACTGCATAGCGCGAAGCTAGATAAACAGCGGCTAACGCGGCAACTGTGCCAGCTCCTTTCAACCAACGGTCGAAGCACCCGATTTGCTGTAGTGCTTGGGAATCTACGGCGAGAGCACCTTTCTGCAATGCCTGGCGGCAGATTGACAATCCTTTCAGAACATTGTCTACTGCTGTTTCCCATTCTTTTGCGTACCCGTTGCTGAACTTATTTGCTGCCGAGGACCACTCTTCAAAGCCACCATCGAGGTCAGGCATTGCAGACCAATTGCCACTAGTCGCTATCAACTCATCAATGAGGGCGCCTAATCTTAATGTCCCCTTATTGTGAAAAGCTATGTTCACACTCTTACCATAGAGAAGTGCTCCGACCAAAGCGATGGGATGACCATGCGTTGAAATGCCGTTCAGCATTATTTGCCGATACATGGATAAGTCCGTGTTGTTCTGCAGCAAAGCATGTGGTAGTATCCTCATCGCAACACCGTTGCCGCCTGCTCTGAAGTATCTCCTAACGGCTTCCGAATTATTTGGGGTCTCGTGCCAAGGAGGTATGCCATTTAGCCAACTCTCAGCTGCGGCTTTCGTTGATCGGCCACCACCACGTTCATACAAGAGCCAAATCGGGAGTTCTTCCAAGCAGAAGGCTCGGTTCCAATTGATACCTTTCCTCATACTTCGTATAGTTGCTAGTATCAATTGAGTGTCATCGCTGTATTCTCCTGCGTTTATGGTTTCTTCGAAAGCGAAAAATCTTCCGCCGGATCTTCTATGCCATGTCTTGAAGTCAGTAGATACATTGCTTAAGTTGCCTTTAGCTTTAGAATATATTCCAGAGCGCAGATTAGGCTTCTCCTGAGGCCAACCCAACGCATCACCTATAGCTGCGCCCAGAATGGCTCCTCTTATCTTGTCCTCTGATGGGTTATAGTGCTCGGAAGCGAATTTCGGGTGATTATCATTGGAATCCATCACATAGCCCCTTTTTCGCAGTATAGTTTCTCAGCCGGTCGCCAACCTCTTCTAACAAGCCCACTCCATTCGGTAGTAAATATCTGTGGCACCACTATCCAGTTTAAAAGAATCGCATCTTGCAGTAAAGATAACCGAACGCTCTCTCGTTTAGCTTGGTCCTCAGAGCATACGGCAACACCTGTAATATCCTCACGAGGAACATTGCCCGATACCAGTACCTCCGCTTGGTCATCCGTAGGGCAGCAAGCCAACATTTCGGGTGTTCGCTTGAATATCCAGCCCCTCGCGCCCGTAATTTCCGGCTGGAATAGACTTTGAAATCCGGAATATCCACCCCTCACCAGCCGACCTCTCTGAGACGAAGCATTGCGCCAACAGAACAGTGTAGCATCTTTACATAGATGCAATGGCTTAATGAATAATATGACCCAGTCCTTGAACAAAGGGTCTTGATCCTTTATCTTTCTTAAATACCACGTATTTGGAAATTCAACCGAGCAACTAATATGGTCAAGATAGCCATCCAGACGTTCGTTATCCGTTACGTCAAGGAGATCTGGAGCTACTATTCGTAACTCTGCTGTGGGCATTACTCCTCTCGGGTTACAAATGATATGTGCTAGTTTCCTCGACTGTGTAAAATGACATAGTCTAGTAATCCCTCTGGTTGCCACCTCCCGTTTGATTTTAACTGCGTCTTCTTTCACGCCTTCTCCTTTTGATACAGGGAAGGGTCGCTCGGCAAAAGCCTTGTCAAATTGCCCGAATACGTAAGTATCAATCTCGTCCTTGCTCTTGTTACGGCAACGTAAGAGGTACAATCAAAAGGTGTGGAAATAATTAGCGGCAGAGAGTACCCTTTCTG
>JBMCVZ010000011.1:0-17308 GCA_048621695.1 Chloroflexota bacterium | reverse complement strand
CAAGGGTCCATATTACCCAAATCTCTTTATCACCCATATTAACATCGCATTGATTAACAACTCCACACTGTTATTGCGAGCCCCTCGCCTCTTGTCATTCTGAGCCCCGACAAGTCGGGGCTCAGAATCTCACCTCTGCTTAGGCTAAACTCAGTATGGCAATCTCACTGCATAAATTCCAAATGTGATTGTAGTGCGACCTTTCAAGGTCGTGCAATCCTACTTGCACGAGGCCAAAGCCTCGCACTACATTTTTGCGTTTGAGTTCTCATTTTAATTTTCGAATTTCGATATTGTTTAGGACTCCCCTGAGTTTATTGAAGGGATTTGGTGCTTGGGATTTCCTCTTCTGAGATCGCTTCGGAGCCATGCCTCTCGCAATGACAGGTAGGGGCGATGAGAACATCAAAAGTTCCACGTTCGTATTTTTTGACATGGTTCGCGGCATTATGCTACAATATTCTCGTTAGGCAATGATAACCGATGCCTAGCAAGGAGGTGGGGCATGACACGGAGAGAAGCTTGGTTATGCCGATGGGTGTTTCCTTGTCGGCGCTCTCTGGTGGCATAAAGAGTGGTTGATGCAGAGAGCGGAGGTATGTTACCGGAGAGCAAAATGGAAGCCCCGAGCTCTTCGTCTGCAAGGCAAGGCTCCCAGGAAAGGGCAACGGCAGTTCAGCCGGAAGCTGAAGTGGAAGAGTAGGGGTGATTTAGAACTGAATAGCGATATTCAGGGGCGAGCTCCAAAATTTGGGGCTCGCTCTTCTTATTTATCTGTTAGGTCTCTCTGGCATTTACCTGAATGGACGGAAGACAAGGTTCAGAATGATGGTGAGCACAATGCTAATTATAATGCACGTTACTATGGGGAAGAAGAGTTGAAAGCTCTCTTTTTGTACAAATATATCGCCGGGAAGTTTTCCCAGGAAGGGAATTCGCTGCCAGAAGAACAATAGCAAGCCGAGGAAGGCGAGAAAAGCTCCGCCCAGAATTAGAATCTTGCCTACACCCTGCAAATCCATACTAAGCCGCTTAGTGCCAATTTTACCTTATTTTGATCTTTTGCATAATTTCGTATAAACCCTCTACTTTGACGGGAGAGGATCTAGGTGAGGGTGAATTTCCCCCTCCCTCTAACTCCCTCCCACCAGGGGAGGGAGGATTATAACGCGGGAAAGAGTATTATAAGGATTTATGCAGTTAGCTACATGCTATCTTTGGTGTAATCTGGATTGTATAATAGTGGCAAAAACGAGAGGATGCGGGCATGGTTACCTCATACAGCCGAGAGTTAATGCTGGGTATTCCACAAGGAACCTTGATTGATATAGAGACTACCGGTCTTGATATGGACCACGATGAGATAGTGCTTTTCGGCTATATTCAAGGAAGTCACCTTGAGATAATTTGCCGGAGTTCGCAAGAAGAAGCGCTGTTTATCGCCCAGCTTGCTGAACTCGTTCCGACACTCCCCAGGCCATTTTACGCCTACAATCTATCCTTCGAGAAGGGATTTCTTCAAGCTAAAGGGATTAGTATAGAAGGGATAGACTTATTTCAGCCCTGGAAGGAAAAAGCCGATGCACTTTACCTCAAGTGGCCTAAGTTGGACGAGCTTTTTTCTCACGCAGAGCACTATTTTAACGAGCCGGTTATAAGCGGCAGGGATGTCCCTTTGCTATGGCAAAGATTCCTTTACACAGATGACGATAACTATTTGCAGCAAATAATAAAGCACAACGAGTCTGACCTGCTTAGAGAGTTGTACTTACTGGTGTATTATCGAGATAGCTACAAGGTATAAGGGCGCCAGACAGCGGGCCATCGAGAATACTGAGGGCTTTTTCTGCCTTGGCAGCTTGGGCGCGGCCTTACCATTCATGGTAGAATAGAAGGTAAATCGGAGAGTATCATGAAAAAGATCGGCGTCTTAACCAGCGGCGGCGATGCTCCAGGTATGAATGCCTGCATCAGAGCTATCGTCCGCTGTGGGGCTAGCCACGGGCTGGAAGTCGTGGGGATTCGCCGGGGATACCGCGGTGTACTGGAGGGAGACGTTGTAAACCTGGGACCCAGGTCGGTAGCAAATATTATCCACCGTGGGGGCACTTTCCTGGAAACAGGTCGTTGTGAGGAAATGAAGACCAATGAAGGCATAAGGAAGGCAATCGAAATTCTCCAAAGGGAAAACATCGAGGGACTGATAACTATAGGCGGGGACGGCACTTTTCGCGGTGCAGTAGCCCTGGCCGAAGCTGGAAATGTAAAGGTGATTGGTATTCCCGGCACTATAGATAACGATGTCTATGGCACCGATTATAGTATTGGCTTCGATACCGCCATAAATACGGCTCTGGAGGCAATAGATAAGATCAGGGATACCTGTCAATCTTTACAGCGTCCCTTCTTTGTTGAGGTCATGGGAAGGAGTAGGGGATTTATTGCACTGGAGGTGGGAATTGCCGGCGGAGCCGAAGATATCTTGATTCCGGAAGTAGAAACAAAAATAGAAGAGCTTTGCCTTGACATAAAGAACAGTTTTGATAGACGTAAAAGATGCAGTATCGTCATAGTAGCTGAAGGAGACGAGGCCGGAGGTGCTCTTCGGGTTGCTCAGCAGGTGGGGGAAAGATTAAAGCTAGAGTACCGAATTTGCGTACTGGGACATGTCCAAAGAGGTGGCTCACCTACAGCCAGGGATAGGGTTCTCGCCAGCAAGTTAGGAGCAGCGGCTGTGGATGCTCTGGCTAATAGCAAATCGGGTTATATGGTGGGGGAGCTGAAGGGGGAGATAGCTTTTACCCCTCTAAAGGCAACCTGGGCGAAAAGGAATGAATTGGATAGTAACCTGTTAAGGTTAGTCAAGGTACTGGCCGGATAGGAACGTGATAAAGCACCTCACAGGCAAAATAAGGGGACCGCAACTGTCAATCGCCAGCAATGTTCAAAAATTCAACATATTTGAATTAAGGATTTTGGGAACTTGGGGATTAGAATTCGTTACCATGACTTAATGTGTCTGGCTATGCTATTGAGTGCTTCGAATATCACGGCAGAGGGAATCACATAATCAGTCCGTATGCGGGCATATCCATATTTAGGCTCAGGGAAAATCCAGATATTTCCTTTAAAAGCGTTCGCGTCGGCTTTTAGCAACTTATCTTCTAGACTATAATCGAGATTAAGGCTCTGTGCCAGAGCATCATCCCCTTTCCAATCTATGGCTACCACCTTACCCCATAGGGGCGGACTTTTCTTTCTGGTCAGCCTGGTCTTCTTAAGTACACGCTCCCCCGTTATGTTTGAGCCCTTCACCAAGTAATCAACAAAATAGCGCGTCCCATACTGGCTAGCTACACTAACGACATTTATCGAATCTATGTTTCTATCTTCCAAGTCAATCAGCCCCTCCGACTTCTGGCCTGAGGCACGAGCTAATCCCATTTTCTCTCTTTCATCGCCTTTTTCAACTGGGGATACTTCCACTCCCAGCGCTCGAAGACGCCGACAAAGCTCCTCTATTTTGTTAGTGGCCTCTTCTTTCTTTCTCCTGCGAGCAATGACTGGCAATATTATTGCTATCAGAACGGCAAATATAGCACCAAGTATGCTAGCCCAATTCTCCATCCCTACAACCCTTGTTGTTTATCATCTTAAGTTAACACTGTCTCGGTTTCGCTTTGCGGAGTCCATTCTGAGCCATATTGGCCAGCCGCTTTTCTTAACAATTTCCGCCTTATTATCCTCTGAGAACACCACTGGTTAACCTAATGTATACTTCACGATATCTCTTTGATGTTCCCTCTATTACCTCAGGTGGCAACATAGGCGCTGGCGGTTCTTTATTCCATCCCGAATCAGATAGCCAATCCCGAACAGGCTGCTTATCAAAGCTGGGCTGAGAGTGCCCGACTTCATACTGGCTGGCGTCCCAGAAGCGACTTGAGTCTGGCGTGAGTAGCTCGTCAATTAGAGCCAATCTGCCGTCAATGAAGCCAAATTCAAACTTGGTATCGGCAATTATTATGCCCCTGCGTTTAGCGTAATCTCGAGCATAGCCGTAGATAAGCAGGCTTTTTTGTTCTAACTCTCCAAAAAGATTTTCAATACCAAGGTCTTTTATGTCTTGATTGGTCAAAAGGCGATCATGCTCCGTGTCGCTCTTAGTGGTGGGAGTAAAGATAGGTTGGGGTAACTCCTGGCTTTCCTTCATTCCCGAGGGCAAATTGATATGACCAATTTTCCCAGTATCTTTATACTCTGCCCATGCTGAGCCAGATAGATAGCCCCGCACAACGCATTCAACAGGTATGCGCTCAGCCTTAGCCACAAGCATAGAGCGCCCGATAAGAGAATCGGGCAACTCCCCCGAATAGCCCACGAGATTCTTCACTTTGTTCAGAATGACATGACTGTCGATTACCTCAATAAAATGATTGGGGAGGGTATGGGCTGTTTTCTCAAACCAGAAGGCAGAAAGCTGGTTAAGAACCTTTCCCTTGTCAGGGATGCCGCAGGGCAAGACAACATCGAAGGCTGAGATGCGGTCGCTGGACACGATGAGTAGTTTATCACCTAAATCATAAACATCTCTCACCTTGCCACGGCGAAATAAAGGTAGAGGTAGATTGGTTTCTAATAATACAGACATATTTAACCCCCCGTTAGACAGCACGAGGAGCCAAGCCTTCCATCTTAGCTCGCTTCGCCCTCTTCTTTGCTCCGCTCAACCCTAGCCGCTCAAAGACCTCGTCAACATGTTTGAGATAATAACCATAGTCAAATATAGAGTTCAATTCTGCTTTGCTCAAATAAGCTGCCATTCGCCTGTCGGCTTCAAGCAAACCCAGAAAGTTTTTCTTCTCTCCCCAAGCTTTCATGGCATTATCTTGAACCATCTTGTAAGCTTCTTCCCGTGTTAGGCCCTTATTTATTAAAGCAATGAGTACCCTCTGAGAGAAGACCAGCCCCTGGCTAAGCTCGATGTTACGACGCATGTTTTCTGGATAAACCTTGAGCCCCTTCATTATCGAGGTAAATATAGATAGCATGTAATCCAGCGCCAGACAGGAGTCAGGCAAGATAATTCGCTCTGTGGAAGAGTGACTGATGTCACGTTCGTGCCACAAGGCGATGTTCTCCAGAGAAGTCAAAGCATGGCCTCTTATTAATCTGGCCAGTCCGCAGATACGCTCACAAAGCTCGGGATTTCTTTTATGGGGCATAGCCGAGGAGCCCGTTTGCCCCTCTTCAAAAGGCTCTTCAACTTCCCTGACTTCCGTTCGCTGGAGACCTCTAATCTCCGTGGCAAATTTCTCCAGTGAGCTGGCGATAATAGCTAAAGTGGTCAAGAAGTGGGCATGGCGGTCACGCTGAACTATCTGGCTTGATATGGGAGCCGGGGAGAGCCCCAATTTGGCGCAAGCTATTTTTTCAACCTGAGGAGGCACGGTAGCATAAGTGCCTACTGCACCGGATATCTTGCCCACGGAGATGTTTTGCTTAGCTTGAGCCAGCCTCTGAGCATTACGCTTCATTTCTTCAGTCCACAGGGCTATCTTTAAGCCAAAGGTAATAGGCTCAGCATGAACACCATGGGTCCGCCCCATCATAATGGTGTATTTGTGCTCCACCGCCTTATCCTCCATTACGGATATAAGCTCACCCAAATCTTTTATCAAGATATCCGCCGCCTGGGTCAATTGCAGACCAAGGGCGGTATCCATAACATCCGAAGATGTAAGCCCAAGATGTAAGAAGCGTGACTCTGAGCCCAGGCTTTCAGCCACCGAGTTAAGAAAAGCAGTCATGTCATGGTGGGTCACCTTCAGAAACTCGGCAAAACGATTCAAGTTGTAGCTGGCTTTCCTTATCTTAACTATATCTTCTCGGGGGATCTCGCCCATCTCAGCCCAGGCTTCACAAGCGGCTATCTCTACCTTAAGCCACTGGTCAAATTTGCTTTTATCAGACCAGATTTCCTTCATCCGGGGTCTGGAGTACCGTTCAATCATATTTATCCCCTGGCTAACTCTTCTTTATATTTACGATAGACTTCTCTTATCTCTTTATACTCGGTGCCCAAAATCTGGGCGGCGAGCAAGGCAGCATTTTTTGCCCCACTTTGACCAATGCCCATGCAGGCTACCGGCACTCCCCCAGGCATCTGGCTTATGGAGAGCAAAGCATCTATGCCTTTTAACTCGCTGGTAGGTAAGGGTACACCAATTACAGGCAAAGTAGTCCAGCTAGCTAAGACACCGGGAAGATGAGCCGCGTAACCAGCAGCAGCAATGATAACTTTGAGCCCTCTCTTCTCTGCCTCCAGGCCGTACTCCCTTAGTTTTTCGGGATTTCTATGAGCTGAGATAACCGAAAGTTCACAATCAATGCCCAATTGTTTAAGCATATCCAGCGCTGGCTGTATCAGCTCGGTGTCCGTCTTGCTGCCCATGACTATACCCACTAATGCCATTGTCAAATAAATCCTAGATTCTAATTTCTAAACTCTAAACCCCAAAAAGCAGTCAGTAGTCAGAATTCAGGATTCAGCAATCAAAAGACGTCTCCTCCCTACTGGCTACTGACTTTTGAATTCTCCCCATTTTAGGATTTTTAATCTCGTGCTTAGGGTTTGTCATACTTTGCTCTGCCATTTTGCACTTCTAATTTTGCCTTTCTATTTCCTTTTACAGTTTATACTTTATCCTGCCTAGCTCCCTCAAAGCAATGTCTTTACGATAATAACAACCTTCAAAGTAAATATTACTAATGTTGCGGTAAACTTTTTCCCTAGCTTTAGCCATGTTTTCGCCTACACCTACTACCGTGAGCACACGCCCGCCGTCGGTATAAATTATGCCATCATTTCCCAACTTAGTTCCAGCATGGAAAACCAGCACGTCTTTGTCCACGTTGTCTATGCCTTGTATGGGAAAGCCGGTTTTATAACTTCCAGGATAACCAGCCGAAGACATAACTACTCCAACACAAGCCTGTGAACTCCACTCTATTTTTACCCGGTCAAGATTGTCCTGGACTACCGCCATAAGTATATCTACGAGGTCGGTTTTGAGAAGAGGCAAAACGACCTGAGTTTCCGGGTCACCGAAGCGAGCATTGAATTCCAACACCACAGGCTCTCCATCGACAATCATCAAACCCGCATAGAGCACTCCCCTATAAGGCATGTCTTCTTCAGCCATGGCCTGTACGGCCGGCACCAAAATATCCTTGGTTATCTTTTCCATCATCCCGGCGGCGAAAAAACCCGGTGGGCTGTAGCTTCCCATACCTCCGGTATTGGGGCCCTGGTCATTATCGCCGATTTTCTTATAGTCGCAAGCCGGCACCATGGGTGAAACTGTTTTGCCATCGGTAAAGGCTATGAGGCTTACCTCCCGACCACCGAGATATTTGTCAATTATTACCCTATCTCCAGCGGAGCCGAAAATCTTTGCCTCCATGATGTCGCCGAGAGTTTTTTCAGCTTCTGGCAAAGAACCAGCGATAATTACGCCTTTGCCAGCGGCTAACCCATCAGCCTTGATGACGACAGGCGGATGCTGTTCCTGAAGATATTCACGGGCTTCAGAGTAAGATGAGAAAATGGCGCCTTCAGGACAGGGGATGCCATACTTCTCCATCAAATTTCGGGCAAAAACTTTGCTTGATTCTATCTGGGTAGCCACTTTGCTGGGACCGAAAATAGGAATACCCAGGTTATCAAAGTAGTCCACTATGCCCGAAGCTAGCGGTGCTTCAGGGCCAACCACTACAAGGCCGACGCCTTTTTCTTTAGCCACCTTGCCCAACCCTTCTATATCTGTAGGGTGCAAATTCAGATTTTCAGCGATGGCAGCTGTGCCGGCATTTCCCGGGGCAGCAAAAACTTTTTCAACCCTGGGACTCTGGGTAATTTTCCAGACTAATGTGTGTTCCCTGCCCCCACCACCAACAATTAGTATTTTCAAATTTCACTCTCGCTTATCACTCTTCATGGTATAACCGAACTAAGTCCTCCATTCTCTGGAGTTTTCAATGCCAGTTTTTGAATATGGCGCTGGGAATGATGGTGAAGATAACCACTAGGAACAGCTGAAATTGGCCTCGGAGAATACCTACTGCTTCTTTTTCTTCTTATGCTTTCCCCTATTCTTCTTCACCCCTTTTAATTTCACTCTGTGTGCCATAGCCTTATAGAATCCTCTTGAATTTCTGAGCTTGAGAGGGGTCGAGATTTTGAATTAGTCTCATCAACTCTGCGACGTGCTCTTTTTCTTCTGCGACAATATGTTCCAATGTATTCACAGCCTCTTCATTCTCCAGGTCTAATATATGCTCCTGATACTGGTTAATGGCTTGCAACTCAGCTATCAAATCCTCGCGGAGCATGGCCAGGTCATCTTGTATAGCTAGCTGTTCTTCGTAATTTTCTTCAAAAGAATGGCTCATCTTTTTCCCTCCTTTTTAATCTTAACTTCACTTGCAGGTGTTCAGCCATCCTGTATCACCCTGAGTCACATGAGATTCTTCGCTACGCTCAGAATGACAACAAGGTGAGCAGCTATTCCCACTCTATAGTCGCCGGCGGCTTACTGGTGACATCGTAGACTACCCTGTTGACACTGGGAATTTCATTGACCAGGCGATCAGATATTCTAGCAAGAAGGTCGTGGGGCAGGCGAGCCCAATCAGCAGTCATAGCATCTTCACTAGTTATTGCTCTAACCGCTACCAGGTAGCCATAGGTTCTGTAGTCACCCATGACGCCAACGCTCCTGACATCAGTTAGCACAGCAAAGCTTTGCCAAAGTTGGCGATAAAGTTTGGCTTTCTTAATTTCATTCATCAAAATCCAGTCGGCAGCCTGCAGTATCTCAAGTTTTTCCCTGGTTACTTCACCGATGATGCGAATTGCTAACCCCGGTCCAGGAAATGGTTGTCGCCATACCATATCCTCAGGCAGGCCCAGGGCTAAACCAACTTGTCGAACTTCATCCTTAAACAAATATCTCAAGGGCTCAATAAGAGTGAAATTCATTTTAGCCGGTAAGCCGCCGACATTATGATGGCTTTTTATCTTAGCTGCAGCTTTGGTTTCCGCAGAGGTGCTTTCAATGACATCGGGATAAAGAGTGCCTTGGGCAAGAAAATCAATTTTACCTAATTTAGCCGCTTCTTCCTCAAAGATTTGGATAAATTCGTTTCCTACTAATTGCCGCTTCTTTTCTGGATCTCTAACCCCTCTAAGTCGTTCTAAGAATCTATCGGTAGCGTCTATGTAAACTACATCCATTTTAAGGTTACGCTTGAAGGTACTGAGCACCCTTTCGGGTTCATCACGACGCAATAAGCCGTTGTTGATAAAGATGCAAGTTAATTTATTGCCGATAGCGCGGTCAATAAGGGTAGCTGCCACCGCCGAATCAACGCCTCCAGAAAGAGCACAGACCACTCTTCCCCCACCCACCTGCTCTCTAATCTTATCTACACTCTCAGCTATGAAATTAGCTGGCGTCCAATTCCCCTGGCAGCCACATATTCGAAGTACGAAATTCTGGAACATAGTTTTTCCTTGAGCTGTGTGAACCACTTCAGGGTGGAATTGCAGCCCATAAACGCCGTTATCATTACCTATAACAGCGAATGGCGAATTTTCAGTATAGGCCAAAGACTTGAAGCCTGGAGGCATCTCTATTATTTGGTCACCATGACTCATCCAAACCGGGAGAGAGGAAGGAAGGCCAGCGAAAAGAGGGCAATCTTCGGCACTGATGTGTAAGATTGTGTGCCCGTATTCGCGCTTTGTTCCTCGAGCTACCTGACCACCTAAGTGATAGGCGATAGCAAACATTCCATAGCAAATACCCATCACAGGGAGACGGCTTTCGTAAATATAGGGTAAAGGCAAAGGAGCCCCAGAATCATAAACGCTAGCTGGACCTCCCGAGAGGATAAATCCCCGTGGGTTAAGGGAAGCTATTTTCCCCCAAGGCGTGTCATGAGGCACAAGTTCGCAATAGACATTGCACTCCCGTACCCGCCGGGTAATGAGCATGCTATATTGAGAGCCAAAGTCGAGCACTACTATAGTTTCACGCTCGGTTGGTGGTAACTTAGGCTCAACTACAGGTTGCTCGCCGCGTAATTCTTTGGCTAGCTCCAGATAAGTGGAGACTTCAATATCGTCGCTGGCAGCAATTCTGTGGCTTTCTGATTTCTTTTTCATTGGAGATTTACGGTGGTGAATACATTTAGCTTATCATTGTCCTGGACTATTATCAACCCGACGTGGGCTAAGCTTTTCCCGTTTGGCAATGTTTCTCACTCACGGTTAAAGCATTCCCGAATATGGAAAGCATAAATTCCTATCCTGGATGCCACCATGCTATACTAATGTCGAACAAGATGGGCTTTTTACAACGAGAAATTGAGAAAGGAGTTAAAATCCTCCAAAAGGGCGGGGTGATTGCCTTCCCCACCGATACGGTCTACGGGCTGGGATCTGATGCCTTCAATTCTACAGCGGTGGAAAGGATTTATGAGATAAAAAACCGGCCCAAGCATCGGCAACTTCCCTTGCTTATCGCTGACATAGAGCAATTGATCACTCTAGCCGATCCAATACCAGAAATTGCCTGGTTTTTGGCAAGGCGTTTTTGGCCAGGAGGGTTAACCCTGGTTTTATCAAAAACAAATTCGCTGCCTGTTTATCTAGCCCCAGGACCAACTATAGCGGTACGCTTTCCTGATCATCCCATTTGTCTGGCTATCATTCAACAGTCAGGGAATCCCATAATCGGGACCAGCGCTAATATCAGTGGCCAACCAGCTGCCTTAACTGCCGAGGAAGTTGGACAGCAACTGGGAGGAAAAGTCGACTTTATTATCAATGGAGGCAAATGTCCTGGCGGCAATGAATCCACGGTAGTAGATGTTACCCATGAATCGCCAATAATTCTGCGTCAGGGTATCATACCCTCACATGATATTGACAGAGCTTATAGAAAACTCGGAGTTAAATAGTGAAGCGCATTGCTATAGGCTGTGACCACCGTGGCTTTGCCTTGAAGGAATTAATTATGCTCTTTCTGCAAAACGCAGGGCATAGCCATCAAGATTTTGGTTGCTACAACACTGATTCTGTGGACTATCCTGACATCGCCCAGAAAGTCGGGGAGGCCGTGGCTTCGGGCAATTTCGACCAAGGAATCCTAATATGCAACACTGGCATAGGCATAAGCATAGCCGCTAATAAGATAAAGGGCATAAGAGCAGCTTTATGCTGTGATTTATTTGCAGCACAACGAGCCCGCCAGCACAACGATGCCAACGTTCTATGCCTCAGGGGAGAGGATATAGAAACCGAGTTGGCTTTGGAAATCGTCAAAACTTTTTTAGCCACGGATTTTGAAGGCGGTAGACACTTGCGAAGGGTTAATAAAATAAGGGCTTTAGAAGGAGATTCACAGGAACAATAGCCTTTATTATTAAGATATATGCCCTGAGAAGGCAGTTATTTCACTACGTCAGACTGCATATCGACTTCTTACGTCCTGAGACAACTTGGCTGTGAATTCTAGAGCTTGACTTGCTGCTTCCGGCGACAAGCTTTTCAGGCCACAAGAAGGAGTTATCAGCCCTTGAGCTATGAGCTGCCTGAATTCAACGCCATCCCTGGTGAATGGAGCCATAGCTTCTTCCAGGCGCTCACGGAGACTGGACAAGGATTCTTTAGCTAAAGCCTCTTCCTCATTCGGAACTATCCCCCAGGCAATGCTGCCACCTCGTTCAAGAAAGGATTTCACCTTATCAGAGTGGGTGCTCAGGGAAGAGGCATAATAATAGGCATCAAAGCTGAGAATGTCGATATTGGTATCCAGGAGGACTGACCAGTTAGTGTTTCCGCAGCAATGCAAGCCCTTCACCCCTTTTATTCCTTTGATGACTTCCTCTAGAAGAGCAGGCACCTTTTCTTCAGGAATAGGAGTAAACACAGAGCCTAAAGAAACTAAATAGGGCTCGTCAACGAAGATAATGGTATTAGGCGATATTTGTCTCAAGATATTTTCCTGCCAGGAGGCTTTTAGCCGCAGGAACTTAGCCACTGTTTCGGCTAAAGTGTCATCATAGAGAATGCCCAGACCATCCTTACTGGTAACTCTCAACGCCCAGGTGATAGGACCTGTTACCTGTCCCTTGACTATTTGAGTACCTGCTGCTTTGGAGAGGAAATCATGGAGCCCGGCAGCATATTCAGTCGAAGTGCCATATTCACGGGTATTGTCCTGTTCGCAATCAATGTGAATTTGCTCCAGCTCGCTCTCAAAATCCGCTGATGGCTCGATGTGAATTTTGTCTCCATCTATAACCACCCCCGGAAAACCCTCACTGAACTGGATAATCATGTTTTCTTTAGGAGAGCGTTGCGGTAATTGGGGCCAGGCGGGAATGTCGGGAAGACATTTCATAATAATTGAACAAGCCTCCCTAGAATTCGTGTGAGGCATGCTACCAATAGCAGTGGGCAAACATCCAAACTCAATCTTGGCTGACATCTTCCCTCCCTTCTAAATACTTGCCAATTAGCAGCCCCAGCTCTTTCCTCTTTTCTTTCGGTATGTATTTCGTTCCAGTGACTATGGCATATTTAAGGGCGCTAGCACAGGCACAGTCTCGTTTCTGTGGTATGGAAGGCAGCAGTAACTTCAGGATTCTCTTGACAGTATCAACACCCTTCCGCAAGTTAGTTAAAATCATCTCCGTAGTCACCGATTCATAGGTCGGATGCCAGCAATCATAATCGGTGACAAGGGCAAGTGCGACATAGCATATTTCCGCCTCTCTGGCTAATTTAGCTTCAGGCAAAGCTGTCATCCCAATAACATCAGCCCCCCAGGAGCGATAAAGCTGTGACTCAGCCCTGGTGGAGAGCTGTGGCCCTTCCATAACCAGGCAAGTGCCACCCTTATGTACCTTAGCCCCAACCTTGGTGCTTGCCTCAAACGAGACTTGTCTCAGAACAGGACAAAAGGGCTCCGCTAAGGAGACATGTACCACCATCCCATCTGTAAAGAAGGTGCTGGCTCTTCCTCTGGTACAGTCTATCAGTTGGTCAGGAATGACTACATCCATAGGTTCTATCTCCTCCTTAAGACTGCCCACAGCGTTTACAGAGATAATCCTTTCCACTCCCAGAGATTTCAAGGCATATATATTAGCTTTCGTCGGTAGTTCAGTGGGGCTTATTCGATGTCCCTCACCGTGTCTGGGTAGAAAGGCAACCCTTACTCCTTCTAAATTGCCCAGGATAATAGCATCGCTGGGCTCGCCAAAGGGCGTACTTACCTTCGCTTTCTCAACTTCTGTCATACCCTCCATCTTATAAAGCCCGCTTCCGCCAATGATGCCAATCCTTGCTTCAGGCATTTAATACCTCCGTGAAAAACACTATCCCTTGCCCCCGCACCTCTCTTCCCACCTTTGCTTCTTCCTCAAGGTATTTAAGGATAACTGTAGCCTCTTAGTTAGTCTTATATTAAGTCAAACCTAGCATATTCCCCTGGAATTGTCCACCAACGAGCCTCTTTTTTTTCACAATGATGTTGCGTTTTACTATATTTAGTGGTAGAATTGTTTAAAACCACAATCGTTAGTACAAATTTTATGAACTGTCCTTACTGCGGCAGCCAGGAATCAGCCGTGATAGATTCTCGGGGTCTGGACGACGTAGTGAGACGCCGAAGAAAATGCCTCGCCTGCAATGCCCGTTTCACTACTTATGAGCGTATACAGCCGCATGATATCTTCATTATTAAAAAGGATGGACGACGTGAGGAATTCAGCCGGGATAAGCTTCTTTCGGGTATTCGCAAAGCTTGTGAGAAACGTCCCCTTCCTACTGGCGCCATTGACAAGTTTGTGGATACTATCGAGGCTGAGCTTTACAAGGTGGGTAAAAGTGAGGTCTCCAGTTCCTATATTGGTGATTTAGTCATGGCAGGATTAAAGAAACTAGACCACATCGCTTATATTCGCTTTGCCAGTGTTTATCGGGAATTTGCTGATATCGGCGCATTAAAACAAGAGGTGGATAGCCTAGCGATACGAAGAGAACCAATACCAGCAAACCAGCTACCGCTGCCTTCTTCTGAGCCTGCTCGCCCGACAAGTTCTTTGGCAGGCGAGGTGGTGAATTCCTTAGTTGGCCGTAAGAGGAGATAAAATGTCCAAAACTCGTCGGAAGGAGAACCAAAAAACTATTGGCCGAGACAGAGTAGCTCGAGCTGTTTTCGCTGCCGCCGAGTCGATGGGAATAAGTGATAGGAATTTGTTAGAGAGGTTCACAGAACAAGTGAGCCAGCGCCTAGAGGTGGCTCATCCCTTCCCAGGCATGGAGGGATTTGTTTCCCGGCAAATTAAACAGCCTGTGTCTCCATCCCAAATTGAGGCAATGGTTAAGGAGATTCTAACTGCAGACGAATTTTCCCCCCAGGCCAGAAGCCAAGTCATTTCTGGAATCAAACTTAGCGATAATGCCTTAAGGGTTCTAGAAAGGAGATATTTGGCAAAAGATGGAGAGGGGAAGGTTATTGAGACTCCACAACAGCTATTCCGCCGCGTCGCCCAACATATTAGCTCAGCCGAGCTCCTTTACGATTCCAATGCAGATGTTTCTCTTTGGGAAGAGACATTCTATCAGTTAATGGCAAACCTGGACTTCTTACCTAATTCCCCTACTCTAATGAATGCCGGGCGTGAGCTAGGGCAATTATCAGCTTGCTTTGTTTTACCTATTGAGGATTCCATGGAGTCTATTTTTGATGCGGTTAAATATACTGCTTTGATTCATAAAAGTGGCGGGGGTACCGGTTTTTCCTTTTCTCGACTCAGACCGACGATGGATAGAGTAGGTTCTACGGGTGGCATTGCCAGTGGGCCGGTCTCTTTTATGCGAGCCTTTGATGTCACCACCGATGTCATAAAGCAAGGTGGCATGCGCCGCGGAGCCAATATGGCAATACTCAATGTTGAGCATCCCGACATCTTAAAATTCATCGCAGCTAAGGAAGACCCAGAAGCGTTAACCAATTTTAACCTTTCTGTAGCTGTAACAGATGAGTTTATGAAGGCGGTAGAAGAGGACACCGATTACAATCTAATGAACCCCCGAACTGGAGAGGTGACAGATAAGCTTAATGCCAAAGATGTATTTGACAAAATAGTTGACATGGCTTGGCGCACTGGCGACCCGGGCGTTGTGTTTATTGACGAAATAAACAGACATAACCCCACGCCTAAATTGGGCAAAATAGAAAGCACTAACCCCTGTGGGGAACAACCCCTGCTCCCCTTTGAATCCTGTAATTTAGGCTCTATAAATCTGTCCAAGATGGTGGCGTATGAAGACGGCCAGGCATACATCGACTATGACAAGCTATCTCAAACAGTCAAGTTGGCAGTCCGCTTCCTTGATAATGTTATCGACGTTAACCAATTTCCCCTGCCAGAGATTACGGAGATGACAAAAACTACCAGGAAAACAGGCCTGGGGGTTATGGGTTTTGCCGACATGCTAATTCAGCTTGGCATCCCGTATGATAGTGAACAAGGGCTTGCTAAGGGCGAGGAAATTGCCCAATTCATATCTGACGAGGCAGATAAAGCCTCTGTGGAGCTAGCACAAGAAAGGGGAGTTTTTCCTGCTTTCCCGGAAAGCATTTATGACACGCCCGATGGCCCTCGTTTTCGCAATGCCTCCCGGACTACCATTGCCCCTACTGGCAGCTTGAGCATAATCGCTAATTGCTCCAGTGGCATTGAACCATTATTCGCGTTAAGCTACGTGCGTCACATCCTGGAAGGCGAAGAATTCATAGAGGTAAACCCTTATTTTGAGGATATTGCCAAGAGCAGAGGGTTCTATTCCCAGGACCTAATGAAGCAGCTAGCCGAAGGTAAGAGATTAAAAGACGTGGAAGAAGTTCCCGAAGAGATAAAGAGGCTCTTTGTCAGCGCTCATGATATATCTCCTGAATGGCACGTTAAGATGCAGGCAGCATTCCAGAAATTTACTGATAGCGCTGTATCCAAGACGGTCAATTTTCCTCAAGGAGCGACGCCCGAGGATGTAGCCAAAGTGTATATGCTGGCTCACCAGGAAGGCTTGAAAGGGATAACCATTTACCGTGATAGTAGTCGTGAAAGTCAGGTTCTCACTGTGGGTGAGGGGGTAAAAAGGACTGACGTTAAGCTAGCTCCAAGGAAAAGACCTAAAGTGACCAGGGGGGTAACTGAAAGAGTAAATACTGGATGTGGCTACATCTATGTAACAGTAAATTTTGATAGTCGGGGAATATCCGAAGTTTTCTCCACCCTGGGGAAAGCTGGAGGTTGCGCTGCAGCACAGCTTGAAGCTATTAGCCGCCTAACATCCCTGGCACTAAGGTCTGGAATAGATGTAGATTCTGTTGTAAAGCATCTGCGCGGCATTAGATGCCCCGCTATTGCTTGGGAGCAGGGACATGCTATTTTGTCCTGTGCCGATGCTATTGCTAGTGTACTGGAGAAGTACATTAGAGAAGAGACAGAAACTAATGAAACATCCACTAATCCCAGTATACCTTCCCAGAATCCAGCGATGGCTAAAAGTTGGGCGGGGCAATGCCCCGATTGTGGTGGTCCTTTGATTTATCAGGAGGGTTGTAACATTTGCCTCGCTTGTGGTTTTACTAAGTGCGGATAGAGTATGAGCAAGGTGGGTAGATCCAGAAGTAGTTATTATTCAGCCCTTAAGCGGATAACCAAAGTTGCCAATTCGGATTTTAGCTTAAGAAGGATTTGTAATTCTATAGCTAAAAGTACTGCCAAGGCAATGCAGGCAAATGGCTGCCACATTTTATCTCTCAATCCCCAAAAGGAATATTTGATCACTGTAGGCGCGTTTGGTTTGAGCGATCTTTACCTGAAAAAGGGCCACCTTGATGCTCGTAAAAGCCTTCCAGATATCCTCCAAGGGAAAGTGGTATTTATTGCTGATGCTACTAAAGATGAAAGAGTTCAATATCCCGAAATAGCATTAGCGCAAGGGATATCTTCTATTCTTGGGGTACCTATACTTGGGAGGGGAGAAGCTATCGGGGAGATTCGAATTTATACTCGTGAGCCTCGCCAATTCTCCGAAGCTGATAAGAGCTTCCTCTCCAGTGTCGCTGATATGTGTGCCGTCATCTTTGACAGAGCAGAGCTTCATCAATTGCTGGAGCAAGACTTTAAAGCAAGTGAGAGACGAAGGAAATCGTCTAAA
>JBMCVZ010000010.1:0-18122 GCA_048621695.1 Chloroflexota bacterium | reverse complement strand
ATCCGGTGCCCACGGTTACCGGAGCACCAAATCTGGTTCACTTGTTGACACAGGATTGCAAGCAGCTAACCGGCGGTATATTGAATGTCGAAAAAGACCCCGCCCAGGCTGCGGATGCTATCCTGGCCCACATAGAAGCAAATCGAAAGAGGCTAGGCATATAGAATTAGCACATGTAAAAGGATATCCAACATTACAAATCGGAAAGCATCTAATGCTCAAAAGGGGACTGGGACCAAACTCGTATTTCTCTTGTCTTAAGGGGTAATTTTGAGGTTGCGAGTTTTCCCCTCTTAAGATTAAGAGGGGCTAGGGGAGTTATGAATGCAGGAGAAAGCCTCCATGCTTGAGAGCGATGCTATTTTTGTGTTCATAACCCCTTTATCCCCCTTATCTTAAGGGGGAAATTGGATATTGGGTCGGAAAGAGTGTAATCCTCGAAAAAGGACTCTCGCCCCGATACCAACTTAAGTCTGTGTTATGATTTAAGGAATATTTGCGGAAAGGGATATCAGAAATTCATGATAGCATTTGAGGCGCGATGCAGCACTACCGCTATGGGGATAATGCCTCATAGGGATGTTGACCGGGCGCTGGAGCTTGCCTTGAGCCTGGATATCCCATTCTGGCCCCAGCTTCCCAAGGTGAGCTTGTATGAAGATATGTATGTTCAAGCATCGCAGAATTTCCCTGGTATAGCTATTGACTTTGACAAGGAAAGGCTGGTCTTCAACACTGCCCGATTTGGGCAGGAACTCGACGAGTATTTTGTGGAAATGGATATCCCTGACACTTTTGCCCTTACCGCCGAGTATTCCAGGGTATTTCATAAGTTCCTCTCCAGGGAACTTCAGGGTTATAAAGCTATCAGGGGACAAGTCACAGGTCCGGTGAGTTTTGGCCTGAAAGTATTGGATGAAGACCTGAAGCCGATTATCTATAACGAAGAGGCGAGGACTATTTTGGTTGATTTTATTCAAAGAAAAGTCAACGCACAGTATCAGGAACTCAGGAAGAGGAATACCAACGCCATTGTCTGGGTGGATGAACCGGGGCTGGGCTACGTGTTCAGCGGCTTTTCCGGGTACAACGAGCAACATGCCAGAGAAGACTATCATAAGTTCATTGAGGGTTTGGAAGGTCCCAAGGGGCTGCATCTCTGTGCCGAGGTGAATTTGCCATATCTGTTAGAGTTGGGGGTGGAAATTCTGTCCTTCGACGCCTATCAAATTGGGTTTATGCCCCGGGAATATGCGGGCAGTGTGGCTGAATTTATCAAGAGTGGCGGTATTATATCGTGGGGAATTATCCCCACTGAATCCACAGCTCTGGCGGCACAGACACCGGAAGCACTGGCTGAGGTTCTCTCGAGCTATTGGGAGGTACTCTCGAAAAATACAGGTTTGTCCTCGAACCAAATTGCAAAGCAGGCATTGGTGGCTCCAGCCAGATGCTGCCTCAGCGATTTAGGCCAGGTCAATACAGAGGGTAAGACAGCAAGCGAATGCCAGGTCTCAAGCATTGAGGAAGGGCTTGTTGAAAAAGCATTTGCCTTCTTGCCCGAGCTCTCGCAGATACTTAGAGAGAAGTATGGTGTATAAAGAATGGAATTTAATTCCTATTCAGGGCTTCGTCTTGGGTCTCAGCCCGAAGAGTTTGTGCCCAATTTTTGTGAAAACTTCATCATCTTATCTTACTACTGTTTTACTTCATTATCCGCCTTGTGACTTGTTTCGGGTAGGTTAATTTTTCCCTTGAAAAGTGGTAAAATAAGAAACATATGTAGCAAGATTAAGGAGGAAAGAAATGGTTAGCGGGACAGACCTAGAAATTACAGACATTGCAGAATCAATTCCCTATGTTTTAGTTAATGCTATGCGCGGAGGTGAGGCAAACGTCGTTCGCGGGTTGCAAGGTATGAGCGGAGCCGTTAGGTGGCAAATTGTTAATCCCGCCATTCACCTCATTGAGCTTATTATCGACGCCAGACGGGAAGATGGCATAGTCTACTCGGGACTTCTGGAAGATATAATGGTGTCTACAAGAGGGGACGAAATTATCGATGATTTTATTGAATGGGGTCTGCTGGAGCCGCAACTAGATGGCGACGGGAATGGAATCTTTGTCGCCCCCGATATTTGGGACACGTTTATTAATACTCTTGATGAAGTTGCGCCAGATATGGGATTACAATCACTTGGGGAGCTTTTAGGAATCTGTTCGTTCGTTAGGCATAGGGACCGACGGCGGCAATGGCAAGGAGCTTTGAAGAAATATATACCGGTGAAAGCAGTAGCTGTTCACGCCAGAGGTCAAGATGGCTCCGTCAGCGAATCTGATGCAAGGAGGGAGTTTACTCGGCATTCATCTTGGGATGCTGATCGGCGTTGGCTTGACCTGAAGTATGGAGATTTGCAGAGGGTGACTAGCTTACGGTTTTGCTCAGACTGGACCGACCCTCTTATCCTGAATCCTGATGTCCTAACCGCTTTAGATAGGGTAATCGGACGCACGAATGAGTTGTTCAGGGAAAGAGGCCTTGGGGTTTAGGATTAGGAGAGCTCTGTTATGAGAGAAATCCCACGAAGGCAAATTTCACAAACCTTCACTCGCCTAGACCCCTTCGCCCATATTTATGAAGATATAACTAAATTGCGTGGCGAAGCATATCGTGACATCTTCTATAAAGTTAGGCAAATTATTAACCACCAGTTCACTAAGAAGGTCAGGCATGGAATCAAAGGTTTCCTCTTTTGGGGTGAAGTGGGGACAGGTAAGACAGCAATGGCGAAAGCTTTGGCGAAAGACTTGGGCTGTCCTCTTATATTCGTTGACGGTTCAGACATAGCTAGATGGCGATATGGTGAAAGTGAGCAGCAGATTGTTGAATTATTGCCTGACGCTCTTGGGGAGAAGCATATTGTTCTTATCGACGATGCTGAAAGCGTTTTTCCGAGAAGAGATTGGGTCAAAGGTGAGAGTTGGCATATTGCCCAAAATAATGTTTTATTTCATCGGCTAGATAGAATGGATACCAGTTGCACGGTAGTTATTATGACTACCAACGAATTGAGTTTGATGGATAAGGCTCTTCGTGACAGACTTTACGAAGTCGAATTTAAAAGCCCACCAAAGGAGATATTGATAGAAATAACCAAGGACAAGTGTGAGGAGTTGATGATTCCTTGGCAGGAACTAGTAAGCCGTCTTCAGGCAGACGATAAGATTAAGACTATCCGCGATGTCGAAAAAGCAGTTCTAGCATACTATGCAGAGGAGGTGAGATAAGAATTTCAGCACCTGCTGAAATTCTTATAGAATGGCAATCCTTATAGTGATTACTACGAACCAGCGATCTCAACAGAACATGCATAAGATTTATAAGACAGTGGCTCCAGAGCTGTTTCTGGGTAAATCTGCCTCAAATGTGTTCCTCATGAAAAATAATGGATTGGCTCTCAAATATGCATGGACGGTAAAAGAGCGGAATCCGTTCTATGTAGATATATATCTTGCTAATGAGCTTCATCCTCATCAAATTCCAGATAAAGTAAGGAGGGCAGCAGATTGGAAAAAAGAACAAGGATACGGCCGTTACCCGGCTTCGGAAGAAACTTTGAGGAAGGAAGGGATTCCGAGCCCGCAGGAGTTAGAGAAAATCGAATTAGACTTCTTAATGAGATCGCCTCAGAAGGTGTAAGAATCCTAAAGCAAAATGAACGCTACTTACCAGACAGCATAGAGCGTTTATCACCTTCAACTAGGAAAAAACTGGGCGAGCTCACCCAACAGGCGCTGGCACAATGGAGAAAAGTTTTAGGGGAGGGCAGCAATGTCCAATAATATAGAAGTATCTGTAGAGAATATCAGCGGGCTTTATGGGCTTAGGCGTTTTGAATTCAAGCCTGGATTGAACCTAGTCACTGCTCCTAACGCCGCTGGTAAGAGTTCACTAATTCATGCACTCCAAGCCTTAGTGCTTGATGAACGAGACCTATCTACTCGAGGCTACTTTCTGCATTCCTTTGAAGAATCAGGACGTGTAGAACTCACCATGGAAGGTCGTCAATATGTAAGGCGTCTCAGAGCAAGGGATGGTGGACTTTCTATCGGTGGTGAAGCACTCCATCCTGAAGGACGGAAGGCAAACCTTTTTTGTATTGCCTCTGAGGACAACGAACTCTTAGAGCGAGTAAAAACTGACAAGGCGCTCCGAACTACTCTATTGGATTTTTCAGACTACAGGTATTATGAAATTCTAGGCGACTTCTTCGCGCAGCAAAAGGTCGGGTCCGAAACTCAACTCCAGCAATATCGGGATAAGCAAGGTGAGTTAGAATTACTGACCGGTCAACTTAAAAACATAGAGAAGGAATTGGAACAACTTGAAACGGAAAGGCGAACCATAGAGGAAGTCCCATTGGAGATAGTGGTCAAGACGGAACAGGAACGACGTAGATTAGCCCAAGCACAGAAGGAGCTTTCGGAGTTAATTAGCCAGATAACCGCTACTGAGGGGGATATTACTAGAACTAAAAACCGATTAGAAGGCCTAGAGAACGAAAAAATGCGGTATGAACAGAGAGTTAAAGAGTTTGAAACCCAACACCCAGATACAGAAGAAGAGCTGGCACGTATGGACAGAGAGGCTGAATCCCTCAAAAGTGAGTTGGACAAGCTGAGAAGCGAGATGGATGGTATCCAGGCGAGACTTCAGGACACAAACAATAACTGGACAAGATTCGTTAAATATGGGGCAAAAGAGTGCTTTGCTTGCGGTGCACAAATCGAGCCAGAACAACTCAGAGACAGGCAAAAGAACTTGGAGCAAAAGTCTGGTGACTTGGGTAAGGAGATAAGCAGTCTGCAATGGCGTATCGAAGGAAATAGGAAAGAAAGGAACTTACTTGAGCAAGAATGGACGACGGTCAAGACAGAAATACGGTCACAGTTGAACAACGCGCTAAGGGCTATCGATGTGCAGGCTGACAATCTTAAAAAGTTAGAAGCTAATCGGGATAGCCTTCTGCCCCGCCGGCCAGAGCTGAGTAAACTTGTTAAACAATTAGAAGCTTCCTTTGATAAGGAAACAAGAGAAAAGCTAGAAAATCGTCGCCAGTTGGACGAGAAAATCGCACGTCGAGACCAAGATAGAAAAACAAAGATAGCGGGCATAGAGCAGATTGGCGACGTGCGCACACAAATTATGCTGCTTCAGGACGAGATTAACTTCTATCGGCAGGCACAACAGTCAGTTTCAGAAAAGGCAGAGGAAGTAAGAAAAGCAGTAAGAGATATGTTCAATAACCATATTGCTGAGGTCTATCATCTGATGGAATTTGATAAAGATTTTGAGCGGATTTACTTGGATGACGGTTTCCAACTGAAAATAATTAGAAAGTTCGGAGACCAGAAAAAACCTGATAGTATTAACACCCTTAGTCGTGGCGAGAGAGAGACTGTAGCTTTGGTGCTTTTGTTAGCTGGAAAGGAAGCGTATTTGCCAGGTTTCCCACTGTTTATTGCTGATGAGACGACTTTCTATGATTCTACCCGTTTCAGAAGGATAGTTGAATATGTTAGCAAGCGAGTTCCTTACACCATCATAACCAATCTTGTACCCAAGGAGAAACAAGATACCCTAAGTATTGAATACGAATTTGCCAAGGTTTAATTGGAGACATCTAAGCTAGGGAGCGTGATGGTTGAAGAAGTAACAGAGGCAAATCTAGTTCGTAGAATCCTTGAAGGTGTCAGTGGTGGCTACTACCCAAATGCCTATTTTCTCTACCAAAAATTACCTAAGGCTTTCAGGGAAAGATACTCATATTGGGACGTCCTTAAACTATTCCACGAGCTAGAGTGGAATGCAAAAGTTATCGAGATTGAGCGGGTGTACGAGACTAGTGCGTGGAACCCTTGGAGACTAGGAGGACCTGTGATGCAAAAGAAAGTAATTGAATTCCGGATAAGGCAAGGATTTGAAGGCTGGAATATCGCCCCTGGTCTTTTTGAAAAGATACTAGATAGCTTACATCAAGAATACCCCAAGATGGATTTCGAATTTCCATCCCCTAAATGAGAGTCCATTCTATAGTTTGACATTCTTAACATAAGTTTCGCCCTTCCCTACTTCAAAGGAAAGGGGCTGTTGCAGAGATTTTTGCGAGATACTATAAGAACAATATGAAAGTATTAGGCATTATGGGCAGCCCCAGAAGGCAAAGCAATACCGAGATTCTTCTTGATAAGGCGCTGGAAGGTGCCAAGGAGGCGGGAGCCGAGGTTGAAAAGGTGCTGGTCTCAAAGCTCAAAATCTCGCCATGCCTGGAAATATATGCCTGCCTCAAGGATGGCAACTGTTCCATTAAGGATGATATGCAATTGCTCTACAAGAAGCTTCTGGAAGCAGACCACATTATTTTTGCTTCACCGATGTTCTTCTATGGTATTACCAGCCAGGCGAAGGCAATAATAGACAGATGCCAGGCACTTTGGGTAAGAAGACATGTGCTGGGCATGGGAGGGGAAGATAAGCGAATGCGGAGGGGGGTGTTTATCTCAGTTGGCGCCACTCAGGGCAAAAAGCTCTTTGATGGCGCCGTGCTCACGGTGAAATATTTTTTTGATGCTATAGGCGTGAAATATTGTAATGATTTATTAGTCAGGGGGGTTGATAAAAAAGGTCAGATTGAGGAATATCCTCTGGCTCTACAAGATGCATTTCGCCTCGGCCAGCAGCTTGTTCGTCCCGATAAAATCGGGATAGACACGGAGAATGAAGACAATAATAGTTGACAACCTAACCAAGATGTTTGGTCATCTTGTTGCGGTAGACCATATTTCGTTTGAAGTCGAAGAGGGGGAGGTCTTTGGCTTTCTTGGGGCTAACGGAGCCGGTAAGACCAGCACCGTTATGATGCTGGCTACGGCGCTAAATCCCAGCTCGGGGACGGCCACTGTATGCGGGTATGATATCGTCAGAGAGCGGGACAAGGTCAGGGAATCGATAGGCATAGTCTTTGAGGACCTGAGCCTGGATATCAATCTAACGGCGAGAGAAAACCTGGACTTTCATGCCAGATTGTATCACCTTCCCAAAAAAGTGAGGGATGAGCGGGTATCTCAAGCCCTGGACCTGGTAGGGTTAAAAGACAGACAAAATATATTGGTAAAATACTACTCCGGCGGCATGCAGCGCAGACTGGAGATAGCTAGAGGAATGCTAAATGCTCCCAAAGTCCTGTTCTTAGATGAGCCGACTTTAGGTCTGGACGTACAGACGAGAAGGCTGTTGTAGGATTATGCTAAGAGATTGAACAAGGAATCAGGGACCACTATATTGCTAAACACTCATTATGTTGAGGAAGCGGACTACCTCTGCAATCGAGTAGCTATCTTAGAGTATGGGAAGATTGCTGGGGTGGATACCCCCAAGGCATTAAAAGATTCGCTGGGCAGCAGTGTGCTTTCTATCAAGTTTCCCCAGGGGGAGTTGGCCAATGAGTTTGCAGGTTTGCTAAACGGCATGAACTGGGTCAAAAAGATTCACCAGCATGATGCTCAACTGGAATTAACCGTAGGAAACGATGGGATGAAGATACCCGAGGTAGTGAGATTGGCACGGAAGCACGGATTCGTTATTGCCTCGATTGGCGAACACAAGCCAAGCCTGGAGGATGTTTTCCTGCACTATGTCGGGAAGAGGTTACAAGACGAAGAACACGAATAGCGTAATAGAAATTGAGGACCTGACCAAAGAATTCGATGGCTTGGTAGCCGTAAACCATATTACCTTGAATGTTGGGGAGGGAGAGATATTTGGCTTCCTCGGCCCTAATGGAGCCGGGAAGACGACAGCTGTAAAGATGCTCTGCACTATACTGAACCCCACTTCAGGCTCGGCTAAGGTTTGCGGATATGACATCATGCGACAAAGAGATAAGGTCAGAGAGTGCATAGGAATTGTGTTTCAAGATCGAGCTATTGATACATTCTTAACTGGTAAGGAGAACCTGGATTTTCATGCCCGAATGTATCATTTGGATAGGAAAACCAGGCAGAAAAGGATTGCAGAGGTGCTGGACTTGATGGATTTGAAGGGGAGGGAGAACATGAGGATTAGTGAATGCTCCGGCGGCACCCAGCGCAGGTTTGAGGTTGCCCGGGGATTTCTGAATCATCCCAAAGTCTTGTTTCTGGACGAGCCGACTTTGGGCCTGGATGTCCAGGCAAGAAGGAATCTCTGGGATTACATCAAGCTGCTAAATGAGAAAGAGGGTATAATCATAATCCTGACTACGCATTATATGGAAGAGGCGGATTATCTCTGCCACCGGGTGGCCATTATAGACCAGGGCCACATAGTAGCCATGGATACGCCGGAAAAGCTCAAACTGGCAGTGGGGTTAAATTTGATCTCACTGCAAATAGCTCAGGATAGCAGTGGCAACTTAGTTGATTCACTAAAGCAACTTCGATGGATAAAGAAGATTGAAGCACGTGATAGCTCGCTTCAGTTAAGTATTGATGGGGGCGAAGAAAGAATACCTGAACTTATTGATTTCGCCGATGACCAAGGCCTTGTTATATCATCCATCAAGTTGTATAAGCCCAGTCTGGAGGATACTTTCTTACATTATACAGGGAAGACTATCAGGGAGGAAGAAGGAAGTCTGAAGGAAATATGGAAAACATGGATGAGGAGCATGGGCAGGAGATAGCATGAGAGCAATCGAGGTTCGGCAAATCATAGACCCGCTGCCGATTTATACCATGTGGCTGCGGGAGATGAAAAGATTTTTGAGAGTAAAGGCAAGGGTAGTTGGTTCACTATTGATGCCTATCTTTTTTCTTGCTTTTCTGGGATTGCCTATGAGCTTCGCCAGTCAAATACCGGTGCCGGAAGGCATAGGTTACCTTGACTTTCTCGCTCCTGGAATAGTGGGCATGACCTTATTATTTGCTGGTACCATGTCTGGGGCATCGGTTATCTGGGACAAGGAATTTGGCTTTCTAAAAGAGGTCCTCGTGGCTCCGGTTAATCGTTTTTCCGTCATCCTGGGCAGAAGCCTCGGCGGCATGACTACAGCCATAATTCAAGCCCTCATTATAGTGGGAATAGCCGTAGCCATGGGAGTCAAATTATCCAGTGTACCAGGATTCTTTTTAGCCATACTAGTTATGATTCTTACCTGCGCCACATTCACGGGATTCGGCTTAATTATTGCCACCAAATTAGCCAATCTGGAAGGCTTCATGGCTATAATGAACTTAATAGTATTCCCCATATTTCTTTTATCAGGTGCCTTGTTCCCTATACAATCTATGCCGTCCTGGCTGAGATACATAATGTATATTGACCCTTTGACCTATGGCGTGGATGGGTTGAGGGGCACTCTTATTGGCATTTCCGCCTTTCCGCTCTGGCTCGATTTCACGGTTCTTATTATATTGTGTTTAGCTTTAGCAACATTGGGAGCTTACTTCTTCTCAAAGATGGAAGCTGACTGAGGAGGCGGAAGAATTGAAAGAGTTCCTGAGCAGATTTGTGCACGTTGTACATTGTTTGAAGCCAGATTGCAACAGTGATAAAATAGAGATGCCTCAAAATCGCTTTAGTACCTTGTGGAACCCAATCGGCGTATGAGCTTCATTAGACCCAATATTATCCGACCTCCCAGCGAGCGGAGGAGCTATTTTCTCCCTGTGACCAGTGGGTGCTCCAACAACACCTGTGCTTTCTGTATGTATTATGGCTCAAAGCTACAGATGCGGGACGTTGAGGACGTTAAGAAGGAAATAGATGCTCTGGCCTTGTTCACCCGAAAAGGCATACGGCTTCCTCGTGTTTCTAATGTGGTATACGACATAGCGCAAGGTTGGGACGGCAAAATGGTATTTCTTCAGGATGCCGATGCCCTTATTTATCCCTTTCCTAAATTAAGGGAGGTTCTCCAGTACTTGAATGAAAAATTACCTTCTATCGAAAGGATTGGCATATATGCGACTCCACAGGATATCCTGCACAGGAGCGTGAATGAACTTAAGGAGTTGAAACGACTCAAGTTGGGCATTATTTATACCGGGCTGGAGACTGGTGATGACGAACTACTCCAGAAGATAGGTAAATTCGTGAGTTCAGATGAGATGGTCAAGGCGGGAAGGAAAGTGAAGGAGGCCGGGATAACCTTTTCTGTGACGGTTATTTTGGGACTTGGCGGTGTTGAAGGAAGCCAGAAACACGCGCTTGCCACAGCCCAAGTTCTGTCTGAGATTGACCCTGAATATGTCGGGGCTTTAACTTTGTCCTTCGTGCCCGGTACCCCACTCTACGAGCAGCGGGAACAAGGTGAATTCCATCCCCTTTCTCCTTTCCAGTCCCTAGAGGAGCTAAGGTTAATTATAGAAAATTCCAACTTTACCGATTGCTTCTTTAGCTCAATGCATGCCTCAAACTACCTTTCCGTCCGAGGAAGACTGCCGCGAGACAAGGAGAAAATGCTCGGCGAAATAGAGAGGGTTCTGGCAGCAAGAAATCCTTCCCTTCTCAGGCCTGAGTTTCTCAGGGGCCTGTGACAAGGTTTGATACTCTTTACTCAAGCGGGCTAAATGAGTGATTATGTCAACTGCCCAGTTTCTTGATTAGAAAGGCTATATTTTTACCGAAGTTCCAGGCTGTTTCCAGTCCTTCCTCGTCGTGTTCCACTTCGCCTTTTTCTCGGCCGATAGCCACATTCCAATACGTAGAACCAGGAATAAAGAACCCTAGAATCTGAAACCAAAGCGTAAGTTGAGCAACTGTGAAGTTCCTGCCGGAACGCCGTGCCACTACCAACGGCCCACCAACCTTATGCCGGAAGGGTTCACCATTCCAGCGTGCGATGTAGCCAACACGCTCCATAAGCGCCTTAATCAGCGCCGTAGCAGAGCCATAATATACTGGTGAGGCTAGAATTATGCCCTCGGCCTCTTTCATTCTGAGATATAGTGGAAATAGGTCGTCTTTGATAGAGCAAATCTCTTGTTCTTTGCAGTCCACGCATGCAGTGCACGGTTTTATTTCCATGCCAGCTAAACGAATGAGCTCAGTATTCAACCCTTCTTCAGAAACAGCTTTAAGCGTATGCTTGGTTAACAGTTCGGTGTTGCCGTTTTTTCTTGGACTGCCGACTATACCTATAACTTTCATCTTGCGACTCCTTGCATTTGAGGTCAACGACGCTCCCACCAGTCGGGGTATATCTGCATCAGAACCGGAGAGGGGTCGCAAAGAGGCCCAAGATACGCAATAGGATAGCCAATCCCCCGGCTTTTAAGTGCCTTAAGTCCCTCGACAGCCTTAGCCATCATTCCCGGCGGCAGCGCCATAACCAGCTCATCCTCAGTGACAGCACCGAAAGCCCTCTCTCCCATGCAGGGAATAGCCAGGGCAGGTTTGCCGGTGGTATAACACTGAGCCAAGCCATCGGCACAAGCGCCTTCACCGATGAAGAAAAACTGAAAGCGCTCGTAGTCTTTAAACTGGAGCCCATTCATGAGCAACATCATCTGTGCGGGGTTACCGTAGATTAAGATAACATCGGGATAAAATTTGTCCGAAGGCAGTGGGCCGAGCACGACGGCCTCTCCAGGTGGAACCAGGGGATATTCCGCCATCTGTTTCCTGGCTTCTTCCACGTTGGCAAACCAGCCGTTGCCGAAGCCTTCTGCCTCCCACGCAACTTCCTTTTCGCTGGTCGCTGCCAGACCATTAATTCGGGCACAGCGCTCGCCGAAGTTGTCTCTGGTGGCAGCTACTGTCAAGCCCATAGTTCGAGCCAACGCTGGTAACTGGCAAAAAGTAGCCCGGCGGTCAAGCCGTATCACCCCAGCTATTTTATCCAGCTCCTCCGATTTCTCCAGCCTCTTGTAGGCAACAGGGCTTGCTTTCAGACGTAGCAAACACTCCATATCCCGGCTAAGTTCTGCCCAGTCAATTACTGACGCTTCCTTCTTCACCATTTATTACCTCCTTTTCCCATTTCTCTAGCCTTTTCTAGAACGGTGCTGAGTCAAACATTATAAGTCATTCTAGCAAGCATTAGAAGTAGTAACACAGTAGAGTTTTGTGACTCTTTAACTCCAAATTATATCTTCGACATAGTACTCTATTACTAACTCCTTCAACAGTGGTGTAATAGCAATTTGAGGCTAATATACGTGGCAAGAGCTGGCATCTTTGTGATTACGGTAGCCTTAATTGCCGGGATGATAGGCTGTCTTGGTGTTAAGTACGATTTGACCATCTCCAGCACTGCTCGGGGTTTGGTAACTACCCCTAGCGAAGGGACTTTTACCTATGATGCTGACACTGTAGTTGACCTGGTTGCCGAAGCTGACGGGGGCTAGCAGTTTGTCAACTGGCGTAGACCTCTATTACAGGGTCAGCCCACCAATAGCCGAGTTCATAACCGACCATCCCGGCCTGAAGTCAATAATGGAGGCCGGGCTATTGCCGGCTGTAGCCATAGCTACCGTATCTGTCAACACTACTGGAGTTGAGAAGATAGCCATAGTAAGCGTCATGGCACTAGTCTCAGTAGCACCGGCTGTCTGGGCAACAAGGCAGCGAAGTAGAAAGCGAGATTACACCTGAGGGTAGCATTGCACAAAAGCCTTCTTTATTACTTCCCTACACGAGATAGCCAATTGTGTAACTTACAAGAGCGAGAGGTCTCAGGGTAACCGGGGACAACCAACAGTTTGACTACTTGCTGGATAGCCATCATAATAGATTCTACAGATTAGTGGAATCGAGTTTCGGCATCTTGTCTACAACAGTGCGAGAGGTGAATGAAGAAGATTCTTGTCACTATAGCGACGATTGGGATTTTTCTAATAACTAGTTGTGGGGGTAGTGACAGCCACATCGAGACACTACCCAATGAAGAACCTGGCACAAATCCCTATGCAACCATTGTAGAGGATTTTAACCTTCTGATGCCCTCTGGCAACAGAGTGTATGGAATGATACGGCGGCCTGACCCGGCAGTTTATCCTAATCGTTCCTTTGCCGCTGTAGTTATGATTTCTGGTGGTATTGGTCCTGGCAGGCTAGATGCACGGAGTATCGAAGCGAAGATGCTTGCTGAATCAGGAATGGTAGTAGTCTGTTTCAATGCCGAAGGCAGAGTCAGTAATCATCCTGACGATATTGCATCAGAGGGCACTGAGGACTTTAATGGGTTCCGCCATCAAGATGGTCTCGCTAAGATCCTACAGTATATTATCAGTCTGGACTACGTCATACCAGACAATGTTGGTATTAATAGTCGGTCTTACGGTATCACTATGGCAGCGGGCTGTGCAGGTAGGTCGCCATCCCGAAATACCCATCAAGTATATCGTAGATGGTGAAGGGCCCTCTAACAGCTTCGTTACTGCTCATGAACCGTGGGCACTCTACAGCCCACTTTCTCACCCGTACCATAATAGATATGAACAGGTGCACGAGATATTTGGACACTACAGCATCTATCGTGACCCTTCTCCAGAAAACCAGGCCTTTTGGGCTGAAAGGGAGGCGGACAAATTCATCGGCGAATTTCGGGGCAGATATCTGAGGTTACAGGCGGAGTGGGACCATGCGCTGCCTCCGAGTAAGCCCGAAGAGATAGCTATGTTTCATCAACCTCCTATGTGGTGGCAGTGCAAGCACGCCACGGATATGGTCAATGCTGCCGTTACAGGAGGAGTACCCTGGGTACGCGTAAATCTCCCCGAACAGGGTAATCTAATAAACACAACCTATGAGGCCGACAATCAGCCGGTATATTTGCCGGGAGAACTAGCTGACCAACCCTGCCCTGTCCGTGCTGTTCTGGAGATGGCCAGAATGGACTAGCATTGGCGTAGCTGGGCTTCCAGGGATGCAAGGAATACCTTCATCGCACAGTTTGCTCGGAATGCTACCGAAGAATCGGTCAGAAAAGCTCGGATTGTTGCCAATCAACCTGAAATGTGTGGTTGGCCCTAAGCCCTAGCTGTCTCTGTGAGCTATTTGCTGTCCTTCGCTCATCAATACAATCCGCGAAATCTAGCGTGATCGTCCCAATCCGATGATAACAGGCTTGATCATACTGGCTCTGTGTTCGCTGGGTTTCTCAATATCGATGCTACTTTGATTCTCTAGATATTGTGCCAGACTACGGAAACTCGGTCCCTATACTTCATGGTGCAGAGCACATTTGCCAATGCGGATATCAAGGTGCTAGCATAAGAAACCATTAGCCGTTTCCCCCAACGCCAGGATATTTAGAGCAAGAGGTGCAGCATGCAACAACTTTCAATAGAGCGAAGCCGTTATTTCCTGAAGGATAGTATACGAAAAATGGTCGATTTCTCAAGAACCGATCAGAGCCTGGGAGTATCTCCGCCTCCCATTGAGAAACCGTATTCAACCAATACAGAGCGAATTGATCTGCTTGATCCGGATAAGTTCCAGGTGTTGCCAAGCGTGGATTTGTTGTTTGCCATAATGAATCGCCAGAGTATTCGACAATTCAGTGAAGCCCCACTGACTCTTAAGGAATTATCATTCCTCTTGTGGGCAACTCAAGGAGTGCAAGAGCAACTGGGTCCCGGTCATGCTCGCAGAACTGTACCCTCAGCTGGAGCCCGACATGCCCTTGAAACTCATCTGTGCGTTCTCAACGTGAAAGGTCTGGATACTGGCTTATATAGATACCTACCACTTGAACACCAGCTCCTGGTCGAATACAGGGATAAAAAACTACCTGAAAGCGTAAGTTGGGCAGCTTTCCAGCAGACCTGGATGTCCAGTGCTGCCGCAGTTTTCGTCTGGTCAGCGATTCCCTACAGAATGGAATGGCGCTATGGCTTAGCAGCCCACAGGCTTATTCTCCTCGATGCCGGGCACGTATGTCAGAACCTATACCTCGCCTGCGAAGCGATAAGTGCGGGAACCTGTGCAGTTGCTGCCTACGACCAGGAATTGATGGACCAATTGTTGAAAGTTGACGGTAAGGATGAATTTGTCATATATATGGCAGCAGTGGGAAAAGTGAATTGAATCAATAAAGCGATTGCCGAATATCAGGGAGTGATAATTTTACCTAATCTCCAGTTATGTCAACAAGAGCCTGGATGTTACCCGGTAGGATAGAGAGTTGTTGTCATACCTCAGTGTTTCAAGGCGAATAAGACAATAGCCCTGCCAGTAGTCATGCTTCGAGTTAGGCCTATTCCGAAGATTTGACCGGTATATTTTAGCTAGATGCGGTTCTTAACTTAGTTTTTGGTTCCCTGTGTGCTTGTGCAAGGCAAACGAATCACATATAATCAGCATCGAGCATTCATGGACATCACGTACTTTATTGTCCAAGCCGTATTCTGGTTCTTCGGTTTTTTCTTTCTGTTCCGTATCTCACGTTGCACAGGGAGCCACAGAAAGGATACTGAACGACATCCGCGATACAAGATGCCCAAATAAAATGATATCCATTGCTTCAGCTTTAGGCTAATAGTAGATATCTGTGAAATAGAATATTCGTTCTTGAGAAGATACGAGAGAGAAACATGGATATAACTCAAGAGATCTCACGTTGTACGGAGTGCGAAGCATGTTTAGAAGTCTGTCCCACTTACAAGTGTACGGGAGAAATACTTTCCTCTCCTCTCCAAAGGCTTAAGACAGCGGAGAAAATATTTGGCGGAGAGACCCCTGCCCCACGCCTTATCGAGAGTATATATAACTGCCCCAAATGTCTGAAATGTGAAGAGGTATGCCCGGAAGAGATAAAGATTACCCATATTGTGCATAAAACTCGTGAGGAGCTGGTGCGGAAAGGTTTTGGACCACTCAGCCGCCATGACGATATTATCAAAGGAATACTGGATAGCGGAAATTCGGTGAATGGCGACCCGGCAAAGCGTCTGGATTGGCTACCGGAGGATTTTCCTACCAAGGAGTCCGATACGCTTTTATATATTGGCTGCCTCCCATCATATTTAGTAAAGGATGCTGCAACATTTACCTATCTGGTTCTTAAAAAGCTCGGCGTGGATTTTATGATTTTAGAAAATGAAGGCTGCTGTGGAACTTATATGTACGAGGCGGGCAGAACCGATATGGCTGCAGACTACTTCCGGAAAAATGTGGAAAGATTTAAGTCTCTGGGAATAAAAAACATGATAGTTCCCTGCAATGGTTGTCTAAAGTGTTTTAAATATTTTTATCCCGTTTCGTTAGGAGATGTAGATTTTACCGTACGCCACGCAGTTGATGTTATTTTTGAAAAACTAAAGGAAAATCCCTCCATTCTTCGTCCGGTTGCACGTACAATAACATACCAGGATTCTTGCCGCTTATCCCGCGGTGAACATATTATTGAAGAGCCGAGGGAGATACTTAAAATGTGCGGTGCGGATATAAAAGAACCTGAAGCGGATATAAACGGAGAAAATACACCTTGCTGTGGTGCCGGGGCCGGCATACGCTCTGTATACCGGGAACTATCAATGCAAATTGCATCTGATTTGCTGGCTGGTCTTCCTGCCAATAAAATAATCAGTGCCTGCCCTTTCTGTACATTCAACCTTAATTACACCTCTACGAAAAAGCAGCTTGGCAAGGAAGCCACGTATTTAACTAAATTCGTGTTTGATTCAATGGGGTAGCAGGCGAAATCTCCGCCAAACCGTGTAGCAGCCAATCCCCTTGACCCTCAAAGGAAGCCATCTCAGTATTCTCTGAGTCTCTGAATCTCCATTGAGAATCCCGACAGACTGGGAAAATGTCCTCAAGCCTGTTGATATTTGTCTGCGGCAATATTTACAGAATCCAAGCTAACCAGCATCAACCAACCCGATTAGCAAGGGGGTAACAAGGACTTCTATGATGGCTGCAACGACAAGCCCAGGAAGAATCCATTTCACGTAAACTTTGAGGCCATTTGATAACTGTAATTTGACTCGGCTCTCTCTTCGTATTAACCACTTAAGTGATTCCATACCTACCGTGAAGCCCAAAGCGGCGGATAACAAGATCACTGGAATCTCGATCACACCGTGCGGTACAAAGCTAGCCATAACATATGTCCACCCATGGACTGATTCAAGCACGGAGCCCAATCCTCCGAGAATAAAGCCGTTCAGGACTATAAAAAGTAGAGGTGGTAGTCCCAGTAGAATACCTAAGAAAATTATGCCGAGAGCCTTAATTGCATTGTTGATGAATATTATTAAAAACAATAGGATAGTCAGTTCACCCGTCGATCCCAGGGGCTCTAATATAGCGCCGAGTTGTCTCATAAGCCCCTCAATGATACTCTGACCAATAAGCGTACCTAATACAAGACTGACAAAGAATATGCTGGCCGCCAATATGAGATTCCGAAGCAACACCTTTTGTCTGATTATCTGAGTTACCTGCATGATGCGCCCTAAAGCCAAGCAGTTATTGTATCGAACCTAATTGATTTCGCCAAGATCACATTATTACGGATTGTGCATTTTTCCAGCCACTGTAAGCGCTAAGTAATAAATTTAAATCCGCATAATTCTAGCTATGGATGAAGCAAATTTCCCGGCACTGCTCTGCTACCTAGTACGACTATGAGAGACTTTGGTTATGAAGTAATATGCAGTTAAGGGGAGGGGGGAATAGGTTAGGAGATAATAATATCCTATGGTAATGGGATGGGTTCTAGTGGAGGGACTGGGATAATAGGAGGTAGCCCTTCATACGCTGTAACCGTAGCTGTGCTGCTTCCGGCATCATTGGTAGCCACCAAAGTATAAGTACGGCTAGTGCTGGTGGATGTATATGTATAGACGTATACATCCGAACTTCCGGTTGTTGGAGTCACAACTCCCACCCCTTGGTCAATAGTAACTGTAGTAGCGCCGGAAACACCCCGGCTTAACGTCGACTTTCCACCGCCATAATAAATGTATCTCGGGCTAGCAGTAAAGGAATTGATAGCCGGTAGCACTTTGATGGTAACTGTCTTCGTATCGATTCCTGCGTCATTGCTAGCCGTCAAAGTATAGGTAGTGGTCGCAGTTGGAGACGGATTACCGGTCAAGACGATTACCATAGCTACTGCTGGCACCCCGCG
>JBMCVZ010000009.1:0-18409 GCA_048621695.1 Chloroflexota bacterium | reverse complement strand
TTCCTATTTCCGAGCAGGCAATATGTCCCAACATGAAGTTGATTACCCTGGAGAAAGTTTTGTGGTCTATTGAAGATATGGATCCTGAGGTGAAGGTCCCCGAGGGGATTCGGCTCAAGGCAAAAGCCGCAGTGGACAAGATGCTCAAGATAGGCCGGGAATCATGAAGAAAACAGACAGGATAATTATCCTCATCACTGCTGGCAGTGAGGAAGAAGCTCATGAGATTGCTGAGTCACTGGTCAAGGGAAAAAAGGCAGCCTGTGTAAACATCGTGCAGAGGGTGGATTCGCTTTTTTGGTGGGAAGGCAAGCTTGAATCAACCCGGGAGAGCATGTTGCTGGTTAAAAGCAAGGCGACGCTTTTTCCGGAAATAGTTGAACTGGTAAAAAGAACGCACAGTTATGAAGTGCCTGAAATCATCGCCCTGCCTATTATTGCTGGCAGCGAGGACTACCTCAAGTGGCTAGACATTGCCTGTCAATAAGCGTATACTAGCTTGCGCATCTGCAAAGCTGCCGCTCTGGTAGCTAAAGGAGACTAACTAAGGATGGATGAAGTCACTATTTCCCGTGCCATTGTTGAAAGCTACATGAAGGATCTGCTTGAGGCAATGGAGCTTGACGTAGCTATAGTTGGCGCCGGTCCATCAGGGCTGGCTGCCGCTTACTACCTGTCAAAAGAAGGGGCAAGAACAGCCGTCTTCGAAAAGAAGCTAAGCGTAGGTGGAGGAATATGGGGTGGTGGCATGATGTTCAATAAGATCATAGTTCAGGCTGAAGGCAAGAAAATATTAGACGAGTTTGATATTGCCACTACCGAGTATGAGGAAGGCTATTATGTTGCCAACGCTGTGGAATTGGCCTCAACTCTTTGCTCTCTAGCAACAAAAGGAGGAGCCAGGATATTCAATTTGCTCAGCGTCGAAGATGTGGTCATTAGAGAAGATGATAGAGTTAGCGGTCTGGTATTAAACTGGGCCTCTGTTTACCTGGCGAATTTGCATATCGACCCCTTAGCCCTAAGGTCAAGGCTAGTGATAGACGCCACGGGACATGACTGCGAAATCTGCCACTTAGTTATTGAAAAAGTGGGAGGAAAACTGAGGACAGCGACAGGAAAGGTAATAGGCGAAAAATCGATGTGGGCTGAGATAGGTGAGAGGGAGATTCTTGAAAACACCAAAGAGGTTTATCCTGGGTTGATAGTCACTGGTATGGCAGCTAGCGCAGTTTTTGGTTCTCCAAGAATGGGACCAATATTTGGTGGCATGCTTTTGTCTGGCAAAAAGGCTGCGCAAGTAGCTATGGAGTTGCTTAAATAAGGCCAGGATTACTATGTCAAAGGGATTCTAATCATCGCCCCGAACGATAGTGAAGGATCTCTAGATTCTGAGCCCCGACAAGTCGGGGCGAAGAATAACAAGAGTGATTGCTAAGTTTGCTATGGCGAAGACAATAGCTGAAATCAACGAGAAAATCAGAAAAGGTAAGGCTGTCGTTCTGACTGCCGAGGAAGTGACCGACTTCGCTAAGGAAAAAGGTGCAAGCAAGGCGGCGGAGGAAATTGATGTGGTTACCACCGGTACATTCAGTCCCATGTGCGGGTCTGGTGTTTTTCTCAATATCGGACATTCCAGGCCAAGGATGAAATTTGGCGGCGGCAAAGTCTATCTTAATGACATTCCGGTCTATACCGGGATGGCTGCTGTTGATATTTTCCTCGGGGCGACCGCCCTTCCCGATGACGACCCCAGGAATAAGTTCTACCCCGGGGAGTTTAATTATGGCGGCGGGCATGTAATCGAGGAACTCGTAGCGGGGAAAGACATAAGACTTACCGCCACCGCTTTTGGAACGGACTGCTACCCCCGGAAAAAGCTGGAGACCCTGATTAACATTAAGGACATAAATGAGGCAATTCTATTTAATATCAGAAATGCCTACCAGAACTATAATGTAGCGGTGAACCTCTCGGATAAGGTTATCTATACTTATATGGGGGTGCTTAAGCCGAATTTGGGGAACGCTCACTACTCTACTGCAGGGCAACTCTCGCCGCTGTTTAATGACCCGTACTATAAGACTATAGGTGTCGGGACGAAGATTTTTCTGGGTGGTGGAATAGGTTATGTGGCCTGGCATGGTACGCAGCATAACCCTGACGTGCTGAGGGGGGACAATGGCGTGCCGCGGCGGGGGGCAGGGACTCTGGCCGTGATTGGAGATTTGAAGCAGATGAAGCCGGGGTGGCTGCTCGGGACAAGCATGCTCGGTTACGGTTGCACATTAACTGTGGGCATAGGTGTCCCGATACCCATGCTTTCCGAGGAGATTCTCCGCTACACTACAGTAAGCGATGCTGGCATCATGGCACCCGTCGTGGACTATTCCGAGGCTTATCCCCAGCTGAAGCCGAATATCCTGGGGGAAATTAGCTACGGTGAGCTCAAAAGCGGTAGTATAAGGGTTCAGGGCAAGGATGTCCCAACTGGTTCTTTATCCAGCTATCCTAAAGCGGTAGAAATTGCCGGTACCTTGAAAAAATGGATAGAAAAGGGTGAGTTTTTGCTTACCAAGCCCGTGGCTCCGTTGCCCGGAGTGGAGTCAGGCATAACCTTTAAGCCACTCCAGGAAAGATCAATATGACTGATAGCTATCAGCTGACAGCTGTCAGCTTTCAGATTAGAGCTTAGGATTTTTAGAAATGAATGTCTCCAGAAGAATAGTGCTTCGCTTTCCGCCCAACATAACAGGGCAGCCGGTTGTTTACCGCTTGGTTAAGGATTTCGGTCTCACCTTTAATCTCCTTAAAGCTTCAGTATCGCCGGGAGAGGAAGGATTGCTGGTCATGGAGCTAAGCGGTGAGCAGAAGAACTATGATAGGGGCATTAAATACCTCACCGAGACTGGAGTAGAAATCCAGTCCTTGAGCCAGGATGTTGTCCGTGACGAATCCCGGTGCAATCATTGTGGGGCTTGTATAACCATTTGCCCCACCGAGGCTTTCTCTCTGGAGCCGCAAACCAGAAAAGTGCTCTTTGACCACAATAAGTGTGTTGTCTGCGGACTATGTGTTAAAGCTTGCCCTCCCCGGGCGATGATATTGCATTTCTGACCGTAGAAATTCAAAAATCAAAGACCAAAAATAAAGATGACAAATCAAAACGTAAGAATTCTTGGGTTTTGCATTCTGAAGGAATTTGTTTAGGATTTAGAGATTAGAAATTAGGATTTTATATCTAACCATGCATGAGCCGCGCTTCTACCGCCACTGGATTAAGGATGGCGGGTTAGTTTCCTTTAATATAGCAGTAGAGCAGACAGACCTGTACATCCGCTCTCGGCGTAATCTGAAGGATAAAGCACTTAATTCCGTACTAAAGCACCGTGGCTCTCTAGAGTCATATATTGGGCGTCATCCCCTTTTCCTGACTACATTGGACAGTTATGAAGCTGAAGCCAAAGCCCCGGCCATCGTCAGAGAAATGGCCAGGGTATCTAAATTAACAGATGTTGGCCCTATGGCAGCGGTAGCTGGCGCCATTGCTGAAGCCGTAGGCCGGGATTTGCTGGCTTTCTCGCCAGAGGTAATTGTGGAGAATGGTGGCGATATTTTTCTGAAAATATCTAAGAAAGGAATGGTAGGTATCTACGCTGGTCAAACCGCTTTTACCAAAAAGATTGCCTTGGAAATTATGCCCAGAGAAACACCACTGGGCATTGGTACCTCTTCAGGAACCATAGGACATTCTTTAAGCCTGGGCAACGCTGACGCCGTTATTGCTCTTTCATCCTCGGCAGCTTTAGCTGATGCCGCAGCCACAGCACTAGGCAATATAGTCAAGGCCACAGACGATATTCCCGAAGCAATTGAAAAAGCCAAGAACATCGAGGGGTTACGTGGTGTGGTTATTGTTGTGGGCGATAAAATTGGTATCTGGGGCAGGGTGAAAATTGTGCCCCTAGATTAGTCCTTTCTTTTTTGTCCCGAGCGGTGATAAAGTTTTAAGCAATGAGAAACTCGCCAAACTTCCGTGTGCAATTAGCCCCCCGGCATCCTGAGGGACTAATCCTGTCCAATCCTGTGATGATAGCCTCTGGCATAGCTGGCTATGGCATAGAGTATGCTGAAATTGCCGATATACAAAAGTTGGGCGCCATTGTGTGTAAAGGGACGACCCTTATATCCAAAGGAGGTAATGCTCAACCACGACTGGTGGAAACGGCCGGTGGTCTGCTCAATTCGGTGGGCCTGGAAAATATCGGCGTCGACGCCCTGGTTAGAGAAAAAGCGCCTGTATGGGCAGGATGGCGAGTCCCGGTTATTGTTAATGTTGCCGGGGAAACAATAGACGAATATGTGGCTGTGGCAGGCAAGTTGGATGGCGTGCCAGGAATCAGCGGCATTGAGTTGAATATTAGCTGTCCCAATGTTTCCGCGGGAGGGATAGAGTTTGGTGTCGCCCCCGGGCTTGCCGCTCAGGTAACTTCGGCGGTTAAAGCTGCCACCAGCTTGCCGGTTATAGTTAAGTTGAGCCCCCATGTAACCGATATTAAGGAAATCGCTTTAGCTGTGGAAGAAGCTGGAGCTGATGCCATATCCCTGATTAACACGCTGAGGGGCATGGCAATTGACATAGACAAGAGAAAGCCTTGCCTGGGGAATATTGTGGGCGGACTTTCTGGTCTCGCTATCAAGCCTGTAGCTGTTTATATGGTGTTTGAGGCAGCCCGGGTGGTTCATATTCCGGTAATAGGATGTGGCGGTATTGCTTGTGCTATGGATGCCCTGGAGTTTATTATGGCTGGAGCTACCGCTGTGCAGATTGGTACAGCCAGCTTGACTGACCCTCAACTTGGTATCAATGTACTAGAAGGAATAAAGAGTTTCATGAGGCAGAATGAGATTCAAGGCCTAGCCGAGCTCATCGGTGTCGCTCAGGCTTAGTTTTATACTGCCCAACCAATCACGGCATAAGCTATCGGCAAAGCTCCGGGTCCCAGATTTGTTGTGTGATTGACTCGGACAATGCTGTGCTATTTACTTTTTTCTGACCCACTAGTCTTGCCCAAAAGGGGAGCCAGTAGATCCATGGGCAAAGGAAACAGAATGACGTTACTTCTCTCGGTGGCAATGCCTGACAATGTCTGCAAATAGCGGAGCTGTAGAGCTGAAGGCTGACTGGAAATAACTTTGGCAGCGTCAGCTAATCTCTCTGCCGCCTGGGCTTCACCCTCGGCGTGAACTACCTTGGCTCTCCTCTCTCTCTCAGCTTCAGCTTGGGCGGCCATGGCCCTCTGCATTGTTTGCGGCAGTTGCACATCCTTTACCTCCACCATACTCACCTTTATACCCCAGGGATTAGTGCCTTCGTCAACCACCGCCTGTATCTTTTCGTTGAGCCTGTCCCGCTGGCCCAATAGCTCATCCAGCGTAGATTGTCCGACAACATTTCTCAAGGTGGTAGCGGCGAGCAGCGAGGTTGCCTTGATATAGTCCAGCACCTTGAGAATGGCATCTGAGGCCTCGACTACCCGAAAGTAAATTACGGCGTCGACCCTGACGGTAACGTTGTCCACGGTGATGCACTCCTGCTGGGGAACATCCATGGTGATTACCCGGAGGTCAATTTTCCGCATATTCTCAATGAAAGGTATAATAACAACGAGGCCCGGCCCTCTAAGGCCCACGAATCTACCCAGTCGGAAAACGCCCCCTCTTTCATATTCCCGAACGACTTTGAGAGCTGCCGACAGAAGTATTACTACTACTATTGCGATAATAACATAGATAAAAACGTTCATTTTTCCTCCTTTTCTTTAGATTTCTTGGTCACCCACAATTTCAATCCTTCTACTTTGGTTATTGTCACCTCCTCTCCGGGTTCTATTTTACTATCTTCGGCTATAGCTGTCCATAATTCTCCTTCAGCCATAACAGTCCCCTTGGGGTTGAGGGTCGTTTGCACCACAGCTTCCTTCCCTATCATATCTTCTACACCAGCGGAGAGTTTTCGCCTCTGGCCTTTTACGATGGCGTAAATGACAAAAATAATAAAGGCAACAGCAAAAACTATAACTATGATAATTGGGCCAGTCATTTCGAAATCTGTAATATCCATAAATGTTACCTTCCTATTCCTTCGATTTCTTTGTCACCCATAATTTCAACTCTTCCACTCTGGTTATTATCACTTCTTCACCCGGTGCTACTCTGCCGCCTTCCGACGCTGCCGTCCATAGTTCTCCATGGGTTGAGACCGTGCCCGTAGGGTCGAGGGGTGTTTTAGCTATGGCCGGTTTCCCAATCATTCCCTCAGTACCGGTGGCCTTGCGTCGCCTTTGCCCGCGGATAATGGCTCCAAGGACAAAGACAGCGAAAGCAGTAAATCCTGCCGTAACCCCAGCAATTAGTCCTCTGTTTACCTCTATCCCGGGGCTGTAGCTGAATAATATCAATGAGCCTATAACCAGCGAAACTATACCTCCGGCTGTAAATAGCCCAAAACTGGTGGTGAAGTACTCGGCGATAAAAAGTCCCACGGCAAGTAAAAGAAGCGCTATGCCTCCCCAGTAGGCATCAAGCACACCCAGGGAGTAAAACGCCAGTAATAAGCTGATGCCGCCAGCGACACCAGGGAAAACCATTCCGGGGTTGGAAATCTCGGTGATTAACCCTATGGTAGCCAGGGTAAACAGGATATAGGCAATGTTGGGGTCGCTGATAGTCTGGAGGAATTTTTCAACGGCATTCATTTCATTTCTAGTTTGAACGTAGTCCGCAGTGTCGATGATAACTTCCTCACCATTGGCTAAAGTTACGTTCCAACCATTGATCTGTGAGATAAGGATTTCCAGATTATCCGCTCTCAGGTCGATAAGGTTATGTTCCAGCGCTTCGCTATCGCTAAAGGATTTGCTCTCTGTTACTGCCAGCCTTGCTTCTTCTATATTGCGGCCACGCTTTTCAGCAATAGTCTCCATCCACTTAGCCGAGAACTCCACTATTTTTTGCATCTGGTCTTCTGGTATTTCCTCTCCCCCAGCCGATACAGGGTGGGCGGCGCCGATAGTCGTCCCCGGCGTCATAGCCGCTATATGAGCAGATAGAGTAATGAAGGTTCCCGCTGAGGCAGCCCAGGCATTTACCGGGGAAACATAGACTACGATAGGCACTCCGGCATTCATAATTTTGCTGACTATTTTGTCAGTTGAGTCGAGAAGCCCTCCTGGCGTGTTTAGTTCAATTATGCAGGCAGTAGCGCCATTCTCCTCAGCCTGGCTGATACCGCGATCAATATAGTCAGCTATAACGGGCACAATGGTGCCATCAACGGTAAGTACTTCCACGGTAGTAGGGCTGGCGGCAGCGATAAGGCTGCCTCCTAAACCCGCAGCTATGGGAATCACAAGCAAGGCAAGAAATAAAACCTTAAGCCCGGTTCTCAGCATCTAGAATGAACCTCAAGTTAATTATAAACTAAGCAATTAAAAGCAACAAATATTTTTCAGTTTCATCATTGAAGCTATATACAGCTTAGTGTAGAATAGGCTAAGGATGAAGAACCAAAAATGTAAGGGGATGCAGGACCTACTTCCCGAGGACATGTTGCGCTTTCGCCGTATTGAAGATGTCTTCCGGTCTTGTTGTCTTAGCTGGGGCTATGAGGAGGTAAGGACGCCAACCTTAGAATATCTCCACTTGTTTACTGCGACGGGAACACTTACTCCGAGCATGTTAAGCAAGGTATATTCCTTTCTCGATTGGGATGGCTGGAGTGGTCAGCGGGTCGTCTTGAGGCCAGATGGCACTATTCCTGTAGCCAGACTCTACATCGACAATCTAAGTGGACAAGAATTAGCCAGACTTTTCTATGTGACTAATATCTTTGCTTTCGAGGGAACAGGGAGAGAGAGCAGGGAGCGATGGCAATGTGGTGCTGAGTTTTTCGGTGGTGACAAGTCTGCTCCGGATGTGGAGATAATTCTGCTGGCTGAAGAGATTATCAACAGACTTGGCATCAGTAATATCGGGCTGCAACTGTCCCATGCTGGCCTGGTGAAGGCCCTGCTCAAGGAGTTGAAGCTCAGCCCCAGTGAAGAAGCTAAAATGACGAACGGTATTTTAGAAGGAAATTGGCAGGTGTTGACCAAGGCGAAATCCGCTAGTCCCGAAATTGATAGGCTTATAGCTGCGCTATTAGGTCTCAAGGGAAAATCGAGCAGCTTTCTACACAATGTAAGAGCTTCATTCCCCAGAGCTTCGCAGGACTTCAAGTCCAGCTTGAAGGACTTCATAAAGGTTACCACATTACTGGATAATCTGGGTTGCAGCTATAAAATTGATATCGCAGCGATACATGGTTTTGAATACTATACCGGTATCTGTTTTCAATTCCTGGCTGCTGGTGAAAAGATAGGTGGTGGGGGGAGATACGATAACCTTGTGCCCCTTATGAATGGAGAAAATATCCCCGCCTGCGGATTTGCCTTGTATATGGATCCCATAATGAAATTGCTTACGCCGGGGGATAAGAAAAAGGGCGATTCTGCGATTCTGGTTAAAGGCGAGGAATTGACTACGGGAACAGCGAAGATGTGTTTTACTGTAGCGGAATCGCTTCGTGACGCCGGATACCCAGCGGAGCTTGACTTCGCGGGTCGAAAAGAATCTGACTACAGGTGGGTCGTCTTAGTTTCAGGAAAGGAGCCTTCTCCGTTTACGCTCACGGATTGTACACAAAAGCGACCCCGATACATCGGGTCTTCTATGGCAGAGATTCTTAAAGTGGTAGGCGAGGGATGAGGAACTACCAAGACGGCTACATAAAACTCGCCCTTCCTAAAGGCAGATTCCTATCGCCTACAGCCAGCTTGCTTGCCGATATAGGTCTGGGGTTCCAGGATTATAGCGATAAAGCAAAGCAGTATCGCCTTCGCTCGACAAAATTTCCCGGTCTTTCCGCCAAAGTACTTCAGGAAAAGGATATTTCCATACAGGTGGCTGTAGGGAATTACGACCTGGGTATTTGTGGTTTAGACTGGATTGAGGAATTCCTGGTGAAATATCCCGCAGGAGCCATAGTAAAAATATCGAGTCTGAATTATGGTGAAGGCAGTATACATGTGGTTGCCAGTGCTGAAGGGGGGATAGCCGATCTCAATGAGTTATCAGACGGGAGAAACGACTATCGTATAGTAACTGAGTATCCTAATCTGGCTGAAGCTTTTGCCCTAAATCTCAGAATGAGAAGGTTCAGGATTTTCCCGGTGTGGGGAGCTACTGAAGCTTATCCCCCGGAAAATGCCGACCTGGCGGTGCTCTGGGGGAAGAGTGAAGCAGATATAGCGACTCAGAGTTTAATTCCCCTCAAAAGATTACTCCCTGTTACTGCCTTTCTAATAGCCAATCGAGAAAGCCTGGAGAACAAGGATTTGAGCCAGATATTAGCGTGCTTTAGCTCCAAGCTTACCGCTGAGCCGCAGACATCAATAGAAAATGGGCTTCATATTTCCGAGGAGCTAAAGGTTTCTCGTCCCTTATGGCAGGCGAAGGAAATCAACCTGGCTTTACCTGACGGGCACCAGCAAGCACCTGCTTCGCAGTTTTTGAGGCGAGCCGGGCTGTCACTTCAAGGGTATTCTGAGGAGGTGTTGAATCGCCGACCCACCGCCGATTTAGACTGGCTGGGCATTAAAGTAATCAGGCCCCAGGATATGCCTCTACAGGTGGCCAACGCCAATTTCGACTTAGCCATCACCGGCGAGGACTGGTTGCGGGAACACCTCTGCCGCTTCCCCTCAAGCCCGGTGAAGAAATTGTTTGCTCTCGGCTTCGGCGCTGTCAAAATTATCGCTGCTGTGATCCAGGAAATGCCTGTGGCCGACATTGATGAAGTGAGGTCACTCGTTCAGAGGAGCAAGTTCGCCCCTCTGAAAGTAGCCTCGGAGTACATAAATATTGCCGACAGGTATCTTCGGGACAATCACATTAACCCGTACAAGTTAATTCCAACCTGGGGGGCGAGCGAGGCCTTTTTGCCCGAGGATGCCGATATGCTTATTGATAATGTCCAGACAGGGCAGACCCTCAAGGAACACAAATTAAAGATTATTGATGTGCTATTTCGGTCTTCGGCTTGCCTGATTGCCAATAAAAATAGTCTGGCGTCTTCCGATAAAAAGGAGAAAATGGCGTTGCTTACACAGAAATTGCGAACCGGCCTAGAGTAGATAAAAAATTAAATGCAAAAGGCAAAAATACAGAGCAAAGAACAAAAATTCTACATTTCAATTTGTCATTTTGATTTTTTTATTTTTAACTTTTAGTTTTAGTTGGTATGAAAAGAGTCAAAGGATTTAATGAAGCAAGGCAATTACTGGCCAGGGAAAATTTCTGGGAGTCTTTCACCACGCCACCGGGACCAGGAGCACAAATAAAGCAAGTCTTTGGCGAAGAGCTCTCAGTTCAAGACGTGGTCGACCGTATTATCGGCGAAGTTCGAGGCAAAGGTGATAAGGCCCTCTTGGATTACACCGAAAAACTGGACGGAGTCCGACTGGATTCACTGGAAGTAAGTAGACAGGAAGTTGTTGCCGCTTATGATAAAACAGACAAGGAACTTGTGTCGGCCCTCAAATTCGCAGCCAGAAGAATAAGGGACTTCCACCAGGCCTGTGGACACAAAGCTGGCCTGATTCCCATCGACAAACACCTGAAGCAACAGTTTTTGCCCTTACAGCGAGTTGGCCTATATGTGCCTGGCGGCACCGCTGCCTATCCATCCACAGTGCTGATGATGGCCATACCAGCCAAAGTGGCTGGTGTTGGGGAAATCATTATGGTTTCACCACCTGCTAAGGATGGCAGAATTCCAGCACCTACGTTAGTAGCTGCCGACATTGCCAAAGTCAACCGCATTTTTAGAATTGGCGGCGCTCAGGCTATTGCCGCACTGGCTTTTGGTACTGAGTCTATACCCAAAGTGGATAAGATTTGCGGGCCGGGGAACATCTTTGTGACCTGGGCTAAGAAAATGGTTTATGGTGTAGTGGACCTCGATGGCCTCGAAGGTCCCAGCGAGATAGTTATTTTAGCCGATGAAAAAGCCGACCCCATCCTTTGTGCCGCCGACCTTCTGGCCCAGTCTGAACATGACCCCCTGGCTTCAGTAATCCTAATCACCACTTCATCTGACCTGGCTGAGAGAGTAGACAAGGAAATTGAGATACAAATGGGAAAATTAAAGCGGCGCTCCACAATCAAAACAGCTATCGATGCCGGAGTGCTTGTGCTTGTCGACGACCTGGCCCAAGCAGTGGAGTTGGTCAATCTCTTCGCTCCGGAGCATCTCTCCATTATAGCCTCCGATGCTTCGTCTCTAATCCCCAAAATTCGTAACGCCGGCTGTATTTTCATAGGCGCGAATTCGCCTGTGGTTCTGGGCGATTATGTTGCCGGTCCCAGCCATGTATTGCCCACCGGGGGCAGCGCTCGTTTCAGTTCTCCTCTGGGTGTTGCGGACTTCCTCAAGGTTAGCAATATCATCGCCCTGGATGAGCCTGCCATGCGAGAACTGGGCCAGGCCGCTGTGGAGATAGCTAAAGCTGAGGGACTCGATGCCCACGCCCAGGCGGTAGCTCTTCGTGTCATTGTGAGCGAAGCGAAGCAATCTCGAAAATCATTTTCTTCTGCCAAGGGAAGGAATAGGGGTAAGATTTGAGATGGATATCGAAAAACTTATCAGGCCTGAGCTCGTGACCATGAAAGGTTACGTCCCTATCGAGCCTACAGAAGTTCTGGGCCAGCGAGCTGGATTGCCTTCGGATAAAGTAATAAAGCTTGATGGTAACGAGAATCCTTATGGATGTTCCCCAAAGGTCTATCAAGCTCTGGCCACTTATCCCTATTATCATAATTACCCCGACCCGGAGCAAAGTGAGCTACGGAAGGCTTTAGAAGAGTATACTGGATTGGGACGCCAGCATATTGTTTGCGGTATGGGCAGCGACGACCTTATTGACCTTATCCTCAGGCTTTTCCTCAAGCCCGGAGATGAAGTTATCAATAGCCCACCGACATTCGGTATGTATCCCTTCAGCACCGATGTTTGTGGGGGACGGGTAGTTGACGTGCCCCGAACCGAAGATTTTACCCTTGACATATCTGGTATAAAGAGAGCACTGACTGGAAAAACAAAAACCATCTTTGTCGCCTCGCCCAACAATCCCACTGGCGACACCGCCACCGAGAAGCAAATTATGGAGCTTGTTGGGACTGGAAAAATTGTGGTCGTGGATGAAGCCTATTTTGAATTCAGCAATGTGACCATGGCTAACCTGGTGCCTGGTTACCCCAATTTGATAGTTTTGCGCACCTTCAGTAAATGGGCCGGGCTAGCCGGCTTAAGGATAGGCTATGGCTTTTTCCCCGTAGAAATTGCTGATTACTTGATGAAGATTAAGCAACCCTATAATGCCAACGCCGCAGCCCAGGCCGCGGTGCTGGCTTCCCTGGCCGATATAGAGTATCTTCGTGCTAATGTTACCAAGATAGTTAGGGAACGGGAGCGGTTATTTGGCAAACTAAAGGAACTGGATTGGCTAAAGCCTTACCCCTCCCGAGGTAATTTTATGCTGTGTTCTCTGACCAAAGGAAAGGCCAAAGAAATCTGGCAACAACTGCGGAAGAAAGGCATCTTTGTTCGTTATTTTGATACTCCTGGACTAAAAGACTGCCTGCGAATTAGCGTGGGCAGACCTGAGGACACTAATGCCTTAATCGAGGCACTTGAAACCCTGTCTGTCATTGCCAGCGAAGTGAAGCAATCTCGTGATGAAGGAAAGGCGAAATAATCCCAACCATTCCCCTCTCACTTGAAGGGAGAGGGTTAGGGTGAGGGTGAAAGAAAGATCATAAGGAGTTTGATATGACTGAAAGGAAAGCAACAGTTGCCCGTGAGACCGCCGAGACAAATATCAGGGTGGAGCTCAACATCGACGGCAGCGGACAATTTCAAATCACCACCGGCATAAGGATGTTCGACCACCTCCTCAGTCATCTAGCTCAACACGGAGTATTTGACATAAAAATCTCAGCCTCGGGTCCCGACCAGCACCATGTAGTGGAGGATGTGGCTATTTCGCTGGGCAAGGCTTTTAACCAGGCACTGGGGAAAAAGCAGGGCATCGTTCGTATGGCCCATGCTGTCGTGCCTATGGATGAGGCTCTGGCAGAGGTAGCTGTGGACATTGGGGGCAGGGTCTACAGCGTAATCGAAGCAGACTTTAACGAAGCTATAATAGGCGACCTCGACGCTGATTTAGTCCGCCACTTTCTGGTCTCCCTTGCATCCGAGGCTAAAATTAACCTCCACGCCAAGGTGCTCAGCGGCATCAACGACCACCACAAAGCCGAAGCCTTATTCAAAGCGCTGGCCCGAGCCCTGGACTCAGCTACGCGGATTGATGAGCGAATCGCCGCCAGGGTTCCCAGCACCAAAGAAATTATCGAGGGGTAGAAAGACGTCGATTAAGTCTCGAGACTCTCAAAGAGTGCAGCTATATACAGCGGGCTCCATTGTGTTTAAAATAACAAAAAGTTAGTTTATGCAGAAAGCATGAAGCAACAGAGGTAGCAAATGCCGGAATTAAATTGGGCCACCGTGGTTACCTGGTTGATAGATCATGGCATCCGCATCCTTATCATACTAATAGTGGGAGCTGTGCTATGGTTTGCCTTGAATAAGTTTCTTCCACCTATTATGCGCCGTGGCGTAGCCCGGAGCAAGTATAAGGAAAGCAAAGAGGGAATTGAGAAAAGGACGAATACCCTTGTATCTATCTTCAGAGGAGTGGGACGGGTATTCATTGTCGTAATTGGCATAATGATGATTCTGTCTGAGGTGGGAGTTGACATCGTGCCAATCCTGGCTGGCTTTGGCATCGCCGGCATAGCCATTGGCTTCGGAGCTCAGTACTTGATAAGAGACCTCATCGCCGGCACCTTCATTATCCTGGAAAACCAGTACAGGGTGGGTGATGTTGCAAAAGTAGCCAATATTGCTGGGCTGGTGGAGGAAGTAACTTTGAGAAAGACTGTACTCCGTGACCTAGATGGCATAGTCCACCATGTACCCAATGGCGAGATCAGGACAGCCAGCAACTACACCAGACATTTTGCCAGGGTTAATCTTGATGTTTCGGTATCATATGGCACGGACCTCGACCACGCCATAAGGGTGATAAACCAAGTAGGCAAAGCACTCGCCGAGGATGCAAACTGGCGTAAATCAATCAAAAGCCCTCCCCAGGTGCTGAGGGTTGATAACCTGGGTGACTCAGGAATATATATCAAGATTTTGGGGGATGTTAAGCCAATGCAACAGTGGGCAGTGATGGGAGAGTTAAGGCTTCGCATCAAGAAAGCCTTTGACGCTGAGGGCATAGAAATACCCTGGCCCCACACCAAAGTATATTTTGGCAATTCTTTACCGGATTTTCCTAAGGATGAGGATTAGCCTCAGGAAATGTTTTCAGCCTGCCGATTTTTCACAAAGCTATCTCCATCGCAGAAGTCGCCGTTTCATCGCTCCCCCTAGCTCAGGAGAGAATAGGCAAGATATTCAGAATGCAAAGGCAAACCTTAAAGACTTCATCTTAAAGGGGGACTTCATCTTCATGATATTGGGGAGGTCAGGAGTAAAGTAATCTTCATGAACCGTCTATTTATAATAACCATCTTGGGTGTCTTTACATTACTAACGGTTTCTGTTTTCTCTTATTCAAATCTTCCGGAATCTCAAGTTCCTAGCAGTTCGGATACCATTCCAGTCTATAGGTATAATGTAGTCAATACGTACCCCCATGACCGCAATGCTTTCACCCAAGGACTGGTTTTCGAAGATGGCGTTCTATATGAGGGAACAGGTGGTTTTGGAAATTCCACACTGCGTAGAGTGGAACTGGAAACCGGAGATATTTTACAAAGTCGTGAGCTATCAGCTCAATTCTTTGGTGAAGGCATAACTATTTATGAAGACAAAATCATCCAGCTAACCTGGAAATCCAATATCGGGTTTGTCTACGACAAAAACAGTTTTGAGTCACTACAAGGGTTCAATTATTCAACTAAAGGCTGGGGCATTACGCATGATGGAACGCGCTTAATTATGAGCGATGGTACGTCAACACTGCATTTCTTAGACCCTCATACTTTCGAAGAAATCGGTCAGCTTGAGGTATTTGAAGACGATGGTCCAGTAACCAGACTCAATGAATTAGAATACGTCCAAGGGGAAATCTATGCCAATGTCTGGCAAACGGACCGGATCGCAAGGATTGCGCCTGGGACAGGTCGAGTGGTTGGGTGGGTAGAGCTGGGAGGAATCCTAACTACAGAAGACCATCATGAGCCGGTTGATGTTCTCAATGGTATTGCGTATGATGCAAAGACAGATCGCTTATTTGTGACTGGAAAACTGTGGCCTAAACTCTTTGAGATTGAACTGATTTCTCCAGAGTAATTGCCGGTTCTCCCTTCCCAGCTAAGTCACTGCCTGACCAGTGCTAGCACCGCAAGATTCTCCGGCCTCTTTCCCTTCGGCATGCCCAGGGCTTTGGCCTAGGTATTTCCCATAATGACAAAGAGGCTGAAAGGAAGGCCTTTTCTATTTCCCCGACTACTGCTCCAAAAATCTATTATCCTGCTAGCAGTGTTTTTCAGTGCAAAAATTCGCAGCACGCCAGCTTGACATCAAGGAAATTTTCCATTACATTTTATCAAAGAATCATTATGAGGCCCCGTGGTGTAGCGGTTTAACATGCCACCCTGTCACGGTGGAGATCAGGGGTTCGAATCCCCTCGGGGTCGCTTCTTCAAGCTTTTGTTGACAAACTCCTCGTAATTCATCGCGAAGAAGGGTTCAAATTCGGATTGTGGTTTAACGGCGACAACCTCTTTGTCTTTTAGCCAAATTTCCTGAAAGAGGCTTCGAGCTAGCCCATTTCTTTGCTCTTGATTTGCTTCTTTCCAAGCTCTAGCTACACTGGAAAGGAATTCGGCTAGTTTGTCCAAAGTGTTCACACGGCTTTCAGTTGAAGTGAAAGCGTTCAATTGCCTTTGGATGACTTCACGTTCTTTGAGGTAGTCCTCCTTGCCCATATCGCCCCATTTGTATAGGTCCTTAAGCCGGTCAAGCCGGCCCTTCAACCTGGCCTGTTCTTCGCTGGCATCAACATAAGTTGCTTCCAACTTACGATGAGCCTCTAAGATTTTCTCTTGGTAGTCTTCAGGTATGTAGAATGTCTTGAGGTATTCCTCTATTTGCTCTTCGTAAACTGCAAGAAGGGTTGACTTTTGAGAACAATCCCAACCTTTGGAGCGGTTATAGCAGCCTAGCCTGGGTTTCCCCTGCTTGGTGAAGCTTACGTGGATTCTCCCCTTGCAATACCAGCAATAGGCGATCCCGCTGAATGAACAAACTCTTCTTCCAGCTCGGCACCGGGTATGTGTCGAGGTAGCATTTCGTTGGCGCATTTCCTGGACTTGATTCCAGAGTTGTTCATCGATAAAGGGGGCATGTTTTGCTGCAATCCAGCCTCCGTCGCCGTCAGGCAAGCAGCCTAGATAAAACCTGTTGGTCAGCATCCCTCTGATTGTGTCTTTGGAGAACAGTCTATTGCCTTGATTACCGGTCGTGCGGTATCCCTTGTCATTTAAGGCCATGGCCACCTGTCTGTCGCTCTTGCCCTGTGCTGCTAACTCAAAAGCCAATACCAAACCAGGGTGATTACTTGGGTCTGGTAGGGGCACACCATTTTCTCCCTTTGTGGCTCCAAAAGGGAGAAGTCCGCAGTAGAGTCCTTGGGCTCTTCTTTCGTGCCATCCTTTCTTTGTTTCCTGGCTCAGGTTATCTGAGTAGTACTGAGCGAAGGCTCCCAGTAGAGCTAAATGAACCTTGCCTGATGGTGTAGTGAAGTCCATCTGTTCATTTATGGACACAAAGGCGACTCCTGCTTTCAGCAGCTTATCGAAGTATTCCAAGGTGATACGGAGATTACGAGAGAAGCGGTCAAGCTTGTGGACTACCAGAACATCGAAATTGCCTGCAAGGGCATCGGTTATCATCTCCTTGAAGGCCGGGCGCTTGTTGGCGTTGTCGGTCCTAGCGGACCTTCCTTCGTCAATGTATTCCCGGTACTGTGTCCATCCTCTCCCCTGCCTGAGGCCTTCAAATGCTCGCCTCTGAGCATCGATGCTATAGCCCTCCACCTGTTCTTCTGAACTCACTCGTGCGTATAGTGCCGCCCTCATTTCTCTTGCCTCTTTTCAATTTTCTCTGTTATGGCCTCTTCAAGCCACTGCCCCAATGTCTTCCTTTGACTGACGGCGGCAATACGGGCTTGATGGATTGCTTCCGGGTTTATCCTTATGCTGGTGTTTGGCTTACGCCTACTAACTCTCATGGTCTTAGTGTAAAGCCTGTAATACCAATTGTCAAGGGCTGAAGCTAGAAGCGGATTGTGCTGGGGCATGTTGTTAGCTTCAAAATGATGTTTTGTGGTTTTCTGGTTGAGTGCATTTTATAGCTGAGAAAACATGGGGGGATGGGGCATGGCCGTCAATTTGTTAGCAAAATGTTAGCAAACGTGAAGTTGATCGCTTGCTGTGGTAACAATATGGCCTATTGTTCACAATTAAGGACACCGATCTGATAGACTGCTATCACTGGACTCCAGAAGTTCGGATGATAAGTTGGTTTGACGCAGATGCCATAATAGAGGCAGTATTCATACGGGAGCCCAAATACGAGATACGCTGATACAGAAACGAGGACCGAGATGCCTAAAATTCTAATTATCTAAATGCAGCGCAGAATATATTCCTGCTCATGGCCCACAATCATCATCTGGATGTCTTTTGGATATCCGTACGAATTCAATTCAGTGTCAAAGCCTGCATCAATTAAATTACGGGCAATTCCCTGAAGAATCTGTGTGTTTCGTTCATGTTGCTGCCCGAGGTCTGGGGTTAGGTGAGCATTAGGGATAATGAATACTTTCTTGATTCGGATATCAGCCGGAGCTATCTCAAGCCCCTCCCTACCGGAATGCAAAAGGTCCAAATATGCTCCCCTGATCGCATCGAACGCCAACCTCTCAATTTCCGGTTTACTATAATCAGGATTTTCGATCCCGACCATCACGACCAGACAACCCTTTGTCCTGCTGTGCTGTAGCCACTTGCGGAAGTCATATTCTACTGTTAAGTTAGAGAAGAGGCGCATTTTATACAATTTAGCCAAGAGAGAGTTCAGTTCAGGCTCATCGATTCCCAGTTGCTCTGCAATCCATTGTAGATTACCGCTTAAAATTGACCCAGTTTATCGCTGAAAACTGACCCACCC
>JBMCVZ010000008.1:0-18784 GCA_048621695.1 Chloroflexota bacterium | reverse complement strand
TCTTTGGCAAAATTCCCGTTGCTTGAGAGATCGTAGATTGTTCTCACTAGCTCCCCTGCCTTCTTCCAAGCTTCGATGTCTTCGAATTTTTTTATTTTCATCTTTGGCTACTCGACTAGCGACTAGCGACTGCCGACTGCTAGGTCTATCATCTCCAGAAGTTGCTTTTTTGACTGGGCTCCCACTCTTCGACTAATCGCCTTACCTGAGTTCAGAAGAATGAAGGTAGGGCAGCCCATTATTTGATATTGGGAAGCTGTTTTGGGATTTTGGTCCACATTCAAGTTCCCAATTTTGAGCCTACCGGCATATTCCTTGGCTACCGCTTCCAGCATGGGTTTCATCTGCTGGGATGGGACACACCAGGAGGCGGAGAACTCCACCAGGACCGGAATTTGGGATTTAAATACTTCTTCTTTGAAATTACGGTCGGTAAGTCGTAGAACTTGGCTCATACTTTATCTCCTCGAGGACCTCCAGGGTCTCCACTTGCTTTTTTATCCCCGACCACCAGGTTCGAGGCAAGATTAGGTGTTTTTTCTCCTCTATCCTTTGCTTTATATGGGGCTGGGTCAGGAGCTCCAGCATGCGGTAGATTTCGTCCTCCAGAGTCACCTGGGGCTTGAAGCCGAACTGGTCGGGCAGTTTATTGTAGATAGGCTCGAAAGGATGTATGTCAGATTCCACACGCGGGTTTTCTACTCGCTGGATGGTTACCGGAATAGTAAACTCTCTACTGGCCACCTTAGCCACAGTATGGGCTAGATGATTTATGCTGTAGAATCCCGACATTTGGTTCACGACGTCGTATTGTCCTGGCTCCGGGGGGTGAGTGATGAGCTGGGTCATACATTGCATAGCATCTTCCAAGCCAATAAACCCACGAATTTGCTCCCCCGCACCGTACATCGTCAGGGGAAAACCAATAACCGCCTGAGCAACGAAGCGGTTTATCACCGTCCCGAACCATTCGTCTATATCCAGGCGGGTCCGGAGTCGAGTGTCTGTAGCGACCTGTGGAGTGTTCACACCGTAGATTACACCCTGCATCACGTCATAGGAGCGAAGCCACCAGTATTTGCAGGCTTCATAAATATTATAGGTATCCTGGACCTTGCTTACATGGTAGAAAGAGACAGGATCACGAGGCGTAAGCTCTCCGCCTAAGCTCCACTCTCTATCATCCCAATGTAGGACAGCATTGGCAGGGAACATGCCTTCAAAGAGAGGGCGACCAGTAAGTGGTGTGCCATATTCCCCCATTGTACCCAGTTTGATGAGGGAACTTTCTGGAACTAAATCCCTCATGGTAAATAAAAGGCCGAGAGTCCCTAGAACGTTATTCTGCTGGACGAATGTAGCATGGTCGATGTCTATCATGCTGTATGGGGCACTGGGGCACTCCCCGTAATGAACGATAGCTTCGGGCTTGACCTCTTCGATAAACTCTCTGAGCTTGTCACGCTCCTTGAGAATATCCATTTGCCGGAAATTTATGTTTATTCCTAAAACCTCTTTTGCGGCATGAAGTCTTTCGGTCATCCTGGAAATGGGGACAACGGTATGAGCGCCTCTTTCTTTAACCCAATCTCGGCGAGAGAAATTATCCACGCCACTAACTTCGCAGCCCAAACTTCCCAACCAAAGGGCAAGTGTCCACCCAAGATATCCATCTAACCCCAGAATTATTACCCTCATATTCTTCAAGAGGTAGCCGTAGGGTGTAGACTTCCATTCAGGGCATTCTTCAAAAGTGATAGACATGGGGTCGAAGAGTCCCAGCTCCGGGCGGCGTTTACATTCTGCTACAATGTATGCTTCTGACTCGTCACCTTGTCCCTGAGTAAATACCTCCCTCGATTGTCCACAGGCTCGGAAATCAACCTTTCCAGTAAGGTCTATTGCCGGGCAATTCCAGCAGGTGCATTGGGCGTTGTGCGCTTTCATATTCCCTTCTTGTCTATTTGCTGTCATGTCTCTCCTCTTAACTTGTTCATTATCCCGACTATGTCGGACACCGACGGGCTTTCTGGAATTATATCTGGTGAAGGTTTGTTTATCAATAAGAAAGCATCTTTTTGAGAATGTTTACCAGTAAAGACACCCCTTCCGGCAAGCTTTGTAGCCTTCAACCCGCTTTTAAAATCAAGGCCTTTGTTCCCAAGGAGGACCAGGTCGGGGGCATGTCCCGAGTGAGGTCCGTGGTAAATATCCTCCTTTCGACATATACGTTTTATGGCTTTTCTGCCGTCTATTTCTAAAGAGTTGAGGCAGGTTTCGAGCTCACTGATGATGGCTTCCCTGTCCTCGGGCTTGACGCTGCCCCTGGGATACTTTCCTTCTAAGTTGATGTAGATTCTGGCTGGGTCGAGGGCGAAGGCTTTCGTGCCCTGCTCGATATCGGCTAGACTCTTGGGGGGGTTGTCTCTGAATTTGAGGAATCCCTCTTGAATTAGGAAGAAGTTTATATAAATGTCACTTTGGGATAACTCAAATCCATGGTCGGAAAGTATGAGTAATGATTCGCCCGTATTCATCCTGCTGGCAATCTCACCAATGACATTGTCTATTTGATGAAGGTGGTCCAGAAAGGCAGAATGGTATCTATGGGACTCATCTTCATAGGCATCCCATAGGAAATGAGCTAAACGGTCGGTGCCAGTGAAAACGAGCATAAATGTTTGCCAATTTTCTTCATCCCATAGGTAACGGTAAGCTGCGATGCGAGCTTGTAAGGTCTTGTCCAAATCCTTAAGGAACAAATCTAGCGACCGATGAGCCTTACTGGAATCCACATCTATCTGATAATCCATCTCATTTAGCTTTGGAATCAGCGATGAAGGGTAAGTCGCCCTTTTTAGGTCTAAGGCAACGAAGCCAGCAATTAGCACTCCGTCTAGGCTTCTGGCAGGATAGGTGAAGGGAACGTTAATGATAACTGCTCTACCATTGCCTTCGTGGTTCCAGAAAGGGAGTGTCTTAACATCGCTGAAGTTCGGGAATGAGAGCCTGTAAGTTCCATCGGGAACATCTGTGAAACCGAATATGCCATGCTGCCCGGGGTTTGTGCCTGTGATTACGGAGCTCCAGGCCACGGAGGAAATATCGGGAATTGAAGACTCCATCTGGCTGAAAACACCATTTTCAATAATAGCTCTGGTATTGGGCATCACCCCGTTTCCGGCAAGGTCCTTTATCAGGCGATAGGGCATGCCATCAAGCCCGATGATTACCATTCGGTGGGAATTATCAGACATAATTAATAACCCTTAATGTTCCTCCATATTTTCCTGCAATTATCCAGTATATCGCTTTGATATGGTGAGGGCAACTCGTGCAGTTTTAAGGGTTTGTTGAGTTTTAAGAGTTTGTTGAGTTTATTGAGTTCATTGAGTTCATTGAGTTTATAGGGTTTGTTGAGTTTATAGGGTTTGGTGGTGTTTATTGAGATTGCTTCGGCACTGCATGCCTGGCAATGGCAGAGAAGGGGCGCATACCTGGGATTACAGCTACTTTCACTTTTACCTTTCCTAATATTCTATTGCAGTTGTCTTTTCGAGCTTTCCGGTAATGGGATTTACCTTGAATCCCAAAAACTCCAACGCAGTATAACCTATTAAAGGTCTTTCTTCCTCTCCAATGGCAACCAAAACCGGTCTCCTCACCTCTTCTATTTCTATCTCCAAAAGGGCCAGTTTTCTACTGATGACCCGCCCATCGGCTAACTCAACATCAGTTTCATATTTGGCTTGAAGCCCAAGTCGAGCAGCTACCGATTGAGGGATTTTGCTGAAAGTCGCTCCCGTATCCACAACGGCTTCTAACTCGGCTGCTTGCCCATTGGCGCCATAAATTTTGAAGTTTATCCGTGTTTCACCCATGTTTCTCCTTAATCGCCTCTTCGTTGTCAATAGTCTAGAGTGGAGACGGGGATTAGTCAAGACACAAGAGGTCTTTTGAGTTCATTGAGTTTATTGGGTTCATTGAGTTCATTGAGTTTATTGGGTTTATTGGGTTAGCTGGATTACCTCGCCCCGATAAATTAGAGCTGCCATTGACGCCCGCTCTGTCGTTGCGAGGCTGACAAAGTCAGCCGAAGCAATCTCTATTTCACTCCTGTCTTTGCGAGAAGCCCCGATTCATTGGGGCGACGAAGCAATCTCGCGGTGGGGTATGAGATTGCCGCGCTCCGCTCGCAATGACACCCCGCTCTGTCTTTGCGAGGAGCGCTGTTGCTCAAGGTAACCTATAAATCTCCCTTCGGTGTCCAATCACGTGAATTGTGATACTACGCCTCTCTATGTCAAAGCTATAGATCACCCGCCAGTCTCCGACTCTTAACTTGTAAGTTCCTGAAATACCGCCTCTTAGTGGCAAAGGGGTTAGATCGTCAAAATTCTCTGAAAGCCAGGATAATTTGTTTATTATTCTTCTGGCAACGGCCTTATCGAAGGATTCCAAAGAGCGAAGAGCTTTTGGCAGGATTATTATCCGGTACACTATTTAAGTCCCAATCTGTTTTTGGCTTCCTCGAGCGCTATACCTTCTCCTCGCTCCTTCTCCTGGAAAGACTCCTGCAATGCCTGTACCACCTCATTTCTTAACTCAAGTCCATAATCGCGATCGAGAGTCTCAAGGATAACCTCTCTGATCACTTCCTTCAGTTCACCAAGTGTGATATCTGCCACCTTTTTGTCTGAAGCTATACCCATTTTCTCACCTCCCTGGCTAGATTATAACTCATATCAGCTGAGTTTGTTGGGTTTGTTGAGATTGCGAGATTGCTTCGTCCCGATAAATCGGGACCCGCCACCAAACCCACTATGTGCATAGCTCTGGCTAGGATTCCTCTCCCTTGAGGGGGGATTACTAACTAGTTTCCTCTCCCTTGAAGGAAGAGGATTAAGGTGAGGGTGCATTGACCTTACACAAAAATGTGGGCATAATGATTGTGTAATGAAATGTGGAGGAATTCAATGGTCAAGAAGGTGATACAGGTGCCAGTTGATGAACAGCTCCTTATTGCGCTGGATCAGACGTCTAGAAAGCAAAAGAAAGCGAGGGCAGAGCTAATACGTGAAGCCTGTCAGTATTATCTGGAGCAAGTAGAATCTGAAGAGTTGGACCGGTTATATCAACAGGGGTATGAGAGGCTGCCTGAGGAAACGGAACTGGGAGAAGCTCAGATAGGTCTGGCTGGAGAGATTTTGCCTGAGGAGTCGTGGTAAATGCGGCGTGGCGAGGTCTGGTGGGCTGAGCTACCACCACCCATTGGCAGACGTCCAGTGGTGCTACTGTCGAGGGATGTTGCCTACAGAGTAAGGGGTTCGATTACTGCTGGTATAGTGACACGTATTGCTCGTAACATCCCCGTCGAGGTGCTACTTGGTACGGAAGATGGGATGCCTCAGCAGTGTGTGGTAAACCTGGACAACATCCTCACCATTCCCAAAGCCAGGCTGGCTGAGCGAATTACCATGCTTTCACCTCAGAAGATGACTGCTGTTGCCAGGGCTATTATTTTCGCCCTTGATTTGAAAGTCTAAGAAAGGCAAGAGATTCTGACATTTATAGCGGCCCTTGATTTTGGGGTTTAAAATTCCTTTCCCTTGAAGGGAAAGGATTAAGGCGAGGGTGAAAGTCGATGTCCATAAATGGCAACTTGCTTGACAACTACTATGTAACCAGTTTGTTTATCGCTAAACCTCTCGTCGGCATCCCGATAAATACCTGTCGCCAGCTCTACAGGTATGTTTCTTAAGGTAAGCTTGGTCTGTAAATGTTTTGAATAGTGGATATCCTTCACTGTTTCTTATTCATTCGTGTGGTTAACAACATGAGCGTACATTTCTATATTTCTTTCGCTGTGGCCAGGACTTCTTCAAGGAAAGGTCTTTCCTTCATCTGTTCGAACTCTGCTTCAGTGTAAACTAAGGGCTCTACCGGTAAGGAAGTCAAGTCAAGAATCGTGCCTATACGCTGGGGCATCTTGCCATCAAATTCGCCTACGATGATAAGGTCTATATCGCTACCTTCGTGAAAATCTCCTCGGGCGAATGAGCCATAAAGATAAACCTTCTTCACTTTGTGTTTGCTCTTGAGGAGATGGGCTAATTCCCTCAATTCCTCATAAATCTTTTCACCGTCCTCAAGATTAACCCGGCATAATTTATACACTGGCTGGCATCCTCCTCTGAGTAATATTGAGCGGGAATTTCGTTGCCCACGAGGCTATCAGGATATCTTGTAGGGATATAATAAGTATCCAAAACTTTCGCCTGGCTAAGAAAATTACTGAAATCCGTCTCATATTTTGAGCAATCTAATACTAACTCCCTTATCGAGTGCGTTAGTATAGCTCGCAAGCCCTTAGAGTAAAGGAAAGCCTTGAGCGCTTTCTCAGCGGCTTGCTGTGCCTGAAAACATGTCCACTCATAGTGACCAGCTTTGCTACTATCTCGGGCGCTCTCCAGGTCTTTTTCGGCTTGTCTCAGCCACCTTTGCTCTTCCATATTAATAATATAACACAATTGCCACAGTACTTTGTGCAACTCCATATAACGGAATCCTCTCCCTTGAGGGGAGGGGGCCTGGGTGAGGGTGAATTCCCCCTCACTGTAACTCTCTGCCACGAGGGAAGAGAGAACTATAATTATGTATATGCCTATCTTGTTAACTCAGAACAAAGGCTTCGTTAGTGTGATACAGCTAGTAAAAGGGTTATGGCTATGGTTTAATAAGTACGTGACTATTGTTCTTGTTGCTGTGGGGTCATCACTTTTTGCAGTTGCTATGTCCTTTCTTAGTAAGATTCCCTGTGCAGGAGGTCTTAATGTTTGGTGGTTACACAGTGCATTCATAGCTATAGCTTCTGCTATAAGTGCGTACAGTATGGCTCTTTTCCGTGAGTGGAGGGGGGACGGAAAGGAAGGAATAAGAAAGCAAGAAAGAATTAAGCGAGAAATGGCAAATTCATGGGGGGTAAACTAAAGATGGAAGTAAGAGAAATCCACTTGAAATCCGACGGACTCGAGCTCGTTGGAGAGATTTATATTCCCTCGGGAGACAACGTTCACCCTGCCCTGTGCGTCTGCCATGGCATTCCCGCCTCTCCGCCCGACCCCACTGATAAAGGCTATGCACTGCTAGCGCAGCGCTTCTGCCACGCCGGCTTCGTCACTTTAATCTTTAACTTCCGGGGAGCAGGAAGGAGCGAAGGTAACCTGGACATTCTGGGCTGGACTCGAGATTTACGGGCCGCTCTCGATTTCCTGTATGACATGAAAGAGGTGGATAGGACCCATTTTTGCTTACTGGGATTTAGTGGAGGGGCAGCGGTGTCCGTTTATACCGCAGCCCATGACCCCAGGGTATCTTCGGTAGTCACCTGTGCCTGCCCTGCGGATTTTCGTTCTCTGTCTCAAAGAGAGGCGCCCCTGGATACCATCCAACGGTTTCGCGAAATCGGGTCGATAAGAGACAGAGATTTTCCACCTTCAATAGAAGAATGGCAGAGAGGGTTTGAGACCATTACTCCAATCAACTGGATCGATAGAATTTCACCCCGCCCTCTGCTTTTGGTTCATGGAGACGCCGACGAATTAATACCACTGGAGCATGCATATAGGCTCTACCAGACAGCCGGAGAGCCCAGAGAGTTGAAAATAATACCAGGTGCCATGCACAGGTTGCGCGTGGAGGAGGCAGCAATGGATTTTGTTCTGGACTGGCTAAAGGCGAAGTACTGAACAGTTCAAAAGTCGTAGTTGCCCAAATTATTAGGCGACCAGGCCCTGATTTCATCGGGGCAACTACAAAAATTACATATCAAAGCACTAATAACCAAAATTTCGTGAAGGAAGGGATTCCTTCACACATCGGCAGTTCCAAACCCCGCTTCTTTTTGAAATCAATATAACCAACTCCTGTATTCTGGTGTTGCGTCCTTCATATCTTCATATAGCCAGACCATGCGGTCGCAAAACCACAACTTGCTGAGAATCATGACAGTGCCGCCGAATGCTGTTGGCCATATTTCCAATATGACCAATCCCCAGATAAATGGAATGGCACCGATTGCATTTATCGCCGATAAAATATTAGGCACAAGAAGGTGATGTTTCGGCACCGGAACCTCTTTACGATTTTTCCAGACCCACTCGCCACAGACTCCTTTTGATGCCCAGTTATTGGTGCTTTTTGGCTCAGGAAAGATTCGTGGATTAAACCACACCCATGCGAGGACAATAATTATTGGAACTAGAGCCCACCAGCTAAGCCAGACCCTGCTCCAGAATGCTAAAGCGATAAGCGGAATCATAGAAAAGCGAGTATAAACACTCCAGGGATTAGAATGACGCCGACGAGCTTTTTCGTCCATGCGAAATAAACCTGCTACTTTACTTTCAAGCGTCATGTTTTACCTCCGCATATTAAACATTATGTCAATTTCACAATTTCTACAATTTTTGGGGTACAGGATTTCGACCAGTAGCCATGGACATGCAATGGAAGTCAGCCCTTATGCCTTGCCAGCCTGCTTTATCAGCCAGTACTCGATACTATCGGCCAGGGCCAGCCAGCTAGCTTCGATGATGTTAGTGGAACTGCCTACGGTTCGCCAGTTCTCCTTGCCGTCGCTGGATTCAATGAGCACTCGCACCTGTGATGCAGTGCCTGCGGTTTCTTCAAGGATGCGCACCTTATAATCAATAAGCTTCACTGCAACCAGGTCAGGATAGAACTCTAGTAAAGCTTTACGCAGAGCCTGGTCGAGGGCATTGACCGGACCATCGCCCTCAGCAGCCGTATGCACTATCCTATTATCTACTTTGACCTTGATAGTAGCTTCCGACAATGGCTCCTCTTGATTTCCTCTGGTGGGTCGGCGGCGCTGTTTCTCCATCACGATTATGAAGTCAACCAGTTCAAACGGTGGCTGGTAGTCAGACTGAGCCCGGCGGAGCAAAAGTTCGAACGACGCCTCGGCAACATCATATTGAAAACCCTGCTTCTCCAGTAACTTCATTTGCTCGAGCACTTCCTCAATTTCCTTGCCTTCAGGAACAGGTATTCCACGTTCCTTAGCCTTAAAGATGATGCTTCCCTTTCCGGCCAACTCGGAGACAACAACATGTGGGCGGTTACCCACCAGATTTGGGTTTATGTGCTGATAGCTATCTTCCCATTTTATTAAACCCGATACATGGATTCCACCTTTATGAGTGAAGGCATCATCGCCTACATAAGGAAGCCGGTCATAATGGGGCATATTAGCTAACTCCGATATATAGCGAGATACGTCGCTAAGCTTGGTTAGCTGTTCGTCACTAATGCAATCAATGCGCATCTTAAGTTTCAAAGTTGGTATGATGGAACAGAGATTGGCGTTGCCACAACGCTCACCATAGCCATTAATGGTGCCCTGGACCTGGATAACTCCCGCGTTCACAGCAGCCAGGGAGTTAGCTACAGCCAGCTCGGCGTCATTATGGGCGTGAATGCCCAGAAGGACAGGGCTTGTCCTCTGGACAGCTTTAATAGCCTCCGCTATCTGTTGTGGCAAGGTGCCACCATTGGTATCGCACAGAATCACACATTCGGCACCAGCCTTAGCTGCCGCTGCCACCACCTGTAAGGTATATTCAGGATTTCCTTTGTATCCGTCGAAGAAGTGCTCGGCATCGAAAAAAACCGTGAGCCCTTTTGTCCTGAGGCAACTTATGGAATCTGTAATCATGCTTATGTTTTCTTCCGGCGTCGTTTCCAGGACCCGTGTTACCTGCTTATCCCAGGCTTTTCCTACGATAGTGACTACTTTCGTTTTTGCTTGCAGCAACGCCTGTAGATTAAGGTCATCTTCCACCCGGCAACCCGCGCGTCTGGTGCTACCAAAGGCAACCAGGGTTGAGTGAGCCAAGCGCAAATTCTGTGCTTTGACAAAAAACTCGGTATCCTTAGGATTAGAACCGGGCCAACCGCCCTCTATGAAGTCAATGCCCAGCTCATCCAGCTTCTGGCAAATCTTCAGCTTGTCCTCCACAGACAAAGAAATCCCCTCCTGCTGGGCGCCATCCCTCAGAGTTGTATCATAAAGCTGCATTGTTATCATGAAAAATTCCCCTAGCCTTTCACCTTTTGAGCAATTAATTCTCCCATTTCTTTTGTTCCCACCCGAATCTTACCTTCCGACATTATATCGTAAGTTCTATAACCCTGCTCCAGGGCATCGAGGACAGCATTTTCTATAATCTGGGCTTCAGCTTCCAGCGCAAAGGAATAACGAAGCATCATAGCCACACTTAGTATAGTTGCAATAGGATTAGCCAGGTTTTGCCCCGCTCGACTGGGAGCGCTGCCATGAATTGGCTCATACATGCCGAATGTTTTCCCCCCGGGAATTCCTGCCAGGCTGGCTGAAGGGAGCATGCCCATAGAGCCAGCCAGCATCGAAGCCTCGTCGGTGAGAATATCACCAAACATGTTTTCAGTGACCAAAACATCCAACTCAGCAGGACGCTGAATGAACCTCATAGCACAGGCATCAACCAGCATGTGCTGAAGCTCAACGTCGGGGTAATCGGCGGAGATTTCTATGGCAATCTGCCGCCATAGCCGGGATGACTGGAGAACATTGGCTTTGTCTACTGAAGTTAGCTTCTTACGTCGGTTTCGGGCTAACTCAAAGCCAACCCTTAATATGCGTTCAATTTCCACTTCAGAATAGGCCATAGTATCAACAGCCTGTCTTCCTTCTGGAGTTCGCCACTGCTTCTTGGGCTGCCCAAAATAAAGTCCGCCGGTGAGTTCTCTAACCACCACCAGGTCAACCCCCTTAACCACCTCCGGCTTGAGATTAGTAGAATCAACCAGCATAGGGAAAACTTTCACCGGGCGCAAATTAGCAAATAGCTCCAGCTCTTTGCGCAAAGCCAGAAGGCCATCTTCAGGATGAATTTTGGCCTGAGGGTCATCCCACTTCGACCCACCGACCGCTCCGAGCAGCACCGCATCACATTGTTTGCACATCTTCAAGGTCTCATCGCTAAGGGCTGTACCAAGGGTATCTATGGCAACACCGCCTATCAGTCCATCCTGAAGGCGAAAGCTATGCCCGCATTTCTCACCCACAGTCCGTAAAACATTTAGCGCCTGGGTTGTTACCTCTGGACCAACACCATCGCCGGGCAAAATCGCTACATCAAATTCCATACCTATTTACCTCTCATTCTTTGCCGCCTGTCTGGAAACCGTGCTTGTTATGTTGAGTGATAGGTCCATCAAAAAGGCCTCTCCTTTTCACTCAACAAAATAATGTTATCGGCTACCTTATCATATAAATCGCTCAGCGTGAATATTATAATTTGATAATCCGGGGCCAGGGTTTTGAAGAAGCTCAGCGTGTTAGCCAGGCGCACAGAGTCAAAATTAACAAAGGGGTCATCCAATATCAGAGGCGGCTTTTTATCGCCAAATATCAACTTCACCAGGGCAAGCCGAAAGGCCAGGTAGAATTCGTCAATTGCCCCGCCGCTCAACTCTTCAGGCTTGGCCCAGTCCCCCTTTTCGTCCGAATACACCCAGAACTCCAGGGCTTCCTTGTCAACTCTGACCTGCTTATACTTATCATTGGTAAAGGTAGCTAAATATTTCTGAATTTCTTTCTCCAAAGCTTCCTCAACTGACGAGAGAACTTCGGTTCTCGCCTTAGAGATAAAGTCCCTGGCTAATACATAGACTTTCACCTTCTTCTCTTCGTGTTTCAAAGTCTCCTGAAGTCCCTCCAGTTCCTCTTCTAGCCTGATTTGGTCCTCTATATTAAATCTTGCCTGCTTAATAGTTGTTTCGCATTCTATTTCTTGCTTCTCAAGCCTAGCTTTCTTTTCCTCTAAACTCTGAACCTCCCTTTCCAGCTCGAACTGTCTTTCCGGGTTCAGTTCCAGAGCTTTCAAGCCATCAGCAAGCCTTTCCTTCTCAACCGCCAAATCCCTTGCTATTTCTCGTTCCTGCTTCTGAAAATCTTCGATTATCTTGCCCCTCAACATTCCTTTTAGCTGAGCTTCCAAATCAATTTTCTTTTTGAGCGAAGTTTTGAAATCATTTTCTTTCTTATCGAACTCGGCAACCGTGCTGCACTTGGCCTCAGCCAGCAATTCACTTTTCTCTCTGGTAAGTCCATCGAGGGCTTCCCTCATTTTGCCTAGGCGTCTCTCAATATCCGAAATACTGGTCTCGTCTCGAACAAGAGCAGTTCTCGCTCTTATAGCTATGATGAGTAGAGCCACGCCCAGGATTGCTAAACTCAAGAAGTATAAAGAAACAACCAAAGCTCCAATTATCCCCGCTATCAGTATTGTTAACGCAGTAGGTGTGCCACCCCCCGAACCAAAAAATCTAACAGACATCCTTCTGTCCGTCTTTTCCTTCGCTCCAGCCAATTCCTTCTCTCTCATAGCTAGGTCATTCTGGATATCCATTCGCCTATTCTCGATTGCATCCAATCTCTTTCTAAATTCCGAGACCTGTTGCTCAGTTTCAAATCCATCAAAAGACCTGAGTGCCTCGTCTGCTCCTTCAAGCTTGCCAATTAGTTCGTTTATCCTATTAAGTAGCTCTCTCACCTCATCATATTTCTGTTCTAAGCCTTTTATAGATACCTCGATCTTTCTACGCTTTTCATTCTTATCCAACAAACCCTTGACATTCTCATATCGCTCTTTGACCTCAGCCAGTTGCTTACTCACTTCCACCAGCTCGATTTTCTTTGCCTCAACTTTGGAGATTTCCTCTTGAACGTCGACATATCTTTGTGAAGTGACTTGTATCTTGCCTTTTAGACTTGCCAGGATGCCAGGGTTACTCGCGAATTTGTCCAGTCCCCTCTTCATGTCGGCAACTTTACTATCCAATTTCTGTACCACTTGCCAGACAAACGTACTTTCCTTGCCCCCCATCGCAACTTCCTCTAAGCTCTCACTAATCTGCTTCTCGCCCGATGAGATTTTCCTTACCTCAGATTGACGAATACAGGAGGAACACAAAAAAAGCGTGTCAGATTTGGTTCCCAGTAGCTCAGCCATTTTCTCTGAGGCTTTTTTGAAAGTATCGAACTCTTCCCGGGTATCATCACAAATAAGCCTGATAGTCCTTTTGTCAAAGTCCTTCTTCAGTAAATATCTATTCCCTTTTTCTTCAAACTCAAGACTGGTCCGAAACTGCTTGGTTGAGCCCCAGGAAGCATAATCTTTAAGGTCCTTCGCAGTGCTTTTAGGATCACGGAAAAGGGCAACAATGATACCTTCGAACAAAGTGGACTTTCCCATTTCATTTAATGGACCTTTGACCACGTTTATCCCGGGGCTGAAGTTAGCTGGGAAATCAACTAGTCTCTTGAAGTTTTTGAGCTCGATCCTCTTTAGCCTCATTATAAGTCTTCCTTCGCATCCAGCTTCCCGTCCAGAAGAGCCACGCCATACTGAAGGGCATTCTCAGCGATATCTCTTTCTTCCCCTTCCAAACTTTCAATTTGCTCCTTCATTAGCTTAATAAACCTACTCTTGATCAACCGCTCTTCATCCACTGCGACCTCTCCCGACTTCGGATGAGATTTATCCATAATACTCAGATGAAAAAATTTCTCCCCGAATTCGGTTTCCAACTCCCCGGGTTTTACTATGAGTTCGGCATCGCGAAGCCCTTTAAGAGTGACTTTTTTTACCAAGTTGTGATTTGCCCCCTCGGAGATTCTCGCTTTCAGCTTCGCCATGTCTTGCATTTCACTCATATCTATCTCTACTTCACCATAGTCACGGAGCCCCAGCATTTTGGGTTGAACCTGAACCTCACCGGCATCCGAAAGGCTGACTAAAAGCACAGCACCTCTTTCTCTTTGGTCAGGTATCCACTCCGGCGGGCCGGAATACCAGGCTGGAGGCTTTCCTGAACAATTATAGACCCGGTGCCAGTGCCCCAGTGCCAGATAATCCATGCCACTGGCTTCAACTTCATCAAGCCTGAAAACATGGTCGTCTTCCGCTATCTTTTCCGGGATATAGAGGGACCCGTGAGCCATAGCGACATGAAATTTACTTGAGGTAAGACGCTTTAGCCCTTTCAGCGGACTCGTGTAGGACTTATTACTCAGATTTGGTTTACCGTATACTGTTAAATCCAGGCTGGGATACTCCTTGCAGGATACATTTTCCTCAGTAAAAATTTGCAGATTGGAGCATTTCCCTTCAAAATCAACTTTTCTGTAGATTGATGAGGAATCAAGAGAGTCATGGGTGCCGGGGATAAGGCAGACTGGAATATTATTTGCCCCAAGCAAATTAAATTGCTCTATTACCAAATCTATATTTCTTTGTGGTTGCTCGTTTGCATCGAACAGGTCTCCGGCAATTAAAACGATGTTTACCCTTTCATCTACTGCAGTGGTCATGATGTTCTTGAACGTAGTTCTCAACTGTTCTCGTTGAGAGGCACCCTTGCCACCTAGACCTGAGAACTTTGCCCCCAGGTGAATATCAGCAGTGTGCAAAATTCTGAGCATGACAAATGCCCCTTCGCCAGGACCGTACCTAAAACCCTTAAACTGGCGTTCTCATTGAGGTCGCCTCGCTGTGTTGGCAATGACTTTCCTAGCCACGAATCTTGGGGAGCAGCAAAATACCTACGATAATCGCAGTGGCTATAACAGAAACTAAATACATTCCTGCCCCCGCAGCTAGACCTATAGCGGCAGTTATCCAAATGGTGGCTGCGGTAGTTAGTCCTGCTACTTCTTCTTCCTGCCGACCTCGGAAGATAACCCCAGCACCAATGAAACCAACCCCAACAACTACTCCAGCGGCAACTCGAGAGATGTCAACTGCCGTGCCACTAAACCCGTATGTAGATACCAGGGTGAAAAGGGCTGCTCCAGAGCTAACCAATATATGTGTACGCAATCCTGCTGTTTTGCCTGCCCGCTCTCGTTGATAACCAATGCCCGCCCCCAGGCCTACAGCCAATAAGAATTTCAATGTCATTTCTAGCAAGGGACTCAAATTCATCACCTCCACATTCAGAATAACTCACAGAGCTTAATTTTTGCCCTCCCCGCTGCTACCCTCACTTTTTGCCGCCAATAAACGATTCAGCGCATTCATATATGCCTTGGCGCTGGCAACAATGACATCGGTGGCAGCGCCACGCCCGGTGTAAGTTACACCCTCGCTTTCTATTCGTATCAAGACCTCTCCGATGGCATCAATACCCTCGGTAACCGACTTAACAGTGAACTCCGTGAGTTCATTAGGTATCCCAACAATACGGTTAATAGCTTTATATACAGCATCCACCGGACCTGTGCCCAAAGCAGCATCAGCCAAACTCTGTCCCCCTGGGCCGATAAGCCTAACCGTTGCTGTCGGAATACTATGGTCGCCGCAGGATACTTCAACATGGTCAAGATGGTACACCTCGGTAACAGTTCGCAATTCCTCGGCTATCAGAGATTCAATATCCCGGTCTGTGATTTCCTTTTTCTTATCCGCTAACTCCTTGAAGCCCTGAAAAGCGCGGTTTAAGGCCTCTTCGCTTAAAATGTAGCCGAGCTCGGATAGTCTCTCCTTGAAGGCATGTCTGCCGCTGACCTTACTCATCACCAGGGCACTCGAAGGGATGCCCACTGATTTGGGGTCCATAATTTCGTAAGTGATAGACTTTTTGAGCACACCGTCTTGATGGATACCAGACTGATGGCGAAAGGCATTTGCCCCAATAATAGCTTTGTTAGGCTGGACGGGAAAGCCAGTCATCTCGCTAACCAGACGACTTGTCCGGTAAATTTTAGTGGTATCAATATTGGTGGTGAGGTTGAAGAAATCCTGGCGAGTCTTTAGAGTCATGACAATCTCTTCCAGAGAAGCATTGCCTGCTCTCTCACCGATGCCGTTAATTGTACATTCAACTTGCCGGGCACCTACCCTTATTGCTTCCAGACTATTAGCCACAGCCAACCCCAGGTCGTCATGGCAGTGCACGCTGACCACAGCTTTATCGATGTTAGGTACATTGTCCAGTATGCCCCGGATCAAACTACCAAATTCCTGAGGAGTGGCATAGCCGACAGTATCGGGGATGTTAACCGTGGTTGCTCCAGCGTTGACCACCGCCTCTACAATCTGGTGGATATAAGCAGGGTCAGCACGACTGGCATCCATCGGCGAGAACTCAACGTCGTCCAAATAACCCTTAGCTCGAGCCACCATGTCCTGAGACATCTTTAGAACTTCATCCCGGCTCCTCCTGAGCTGGTGAGCGAGGTGAATGTCCGAGGCTGAAAGAAAAACATGAATCCTGGGATGCTTGGCTTCTTTAACCGCCTCCCAGGCTCTGTCTATAGCTTCAATACTGGCAAGTGCCAGAGCACAAATTGTGGGACGCCCAAGTTCCCGGGCAATAAGGTTGACAGCCTCAAACTCTCCAACTGAGCTGGCCGGGAAACCTGCTTCAATAACGTCAATGCCCAGTTTATCCAGCTGCCTGGCTACTTCCAGTTTCTCCTGCAGGTTCAAGCTCGCTCCCGCAGCTTGCTCACCATCTCGTAAAGTAGTGTCGAAAATGATGACCTTTTCCATGTTTCTCCCCTTCAATAGAATGGGCGATCTCTAGCGCTTGCCTGGCAGATTTTGTGCTGATTTCCGATTCTGCTTCTCCTTTCTTAAGTCCAGATAACTCATAAAGACTCACACAGTCTTCGCAGCCCTGGTCAGGTTGCCCCTTTTTATTATGATACAGCAAATAACATCGGAATAAAAAAGACCCTCCTGTGCCCACAGAGTGGGCAGGTACTTGTAGAAAGACAACGATGAATAGCATAAATGCCAAAGACAAATTTGTCAATGAAGATTAGGGGTAAGATAAGACTCAACGCCAAGGAATTAACCACACCTATAGGGGCAAGATTGGTCGGACATTGCCTCCCTATGGCAAGGCCTCTATCATTCATGTTGAAGCTGACGAAGCCTTCGTGACCAATTCCATATTGGATCTTATGCGGTTGACTTAGTTTGAGAGTAAATCTATCAGCACAGGCAAACCCGGCCGGCTGACCAAAGAATCGCTGGTTGTTTATGGAAAAATCGTAGACGAAGCATTACAATAGCAAAAGGAAACCATGAGTTCAAATCAAACAGGCGAACTCCTTTTCGGAACAGGCGGTGTTCCTGTCAGTGCTAAATCCCGCTCCACAGAGGCTGGCATTGAGCGTATTGCCGAACTAGGCCTGGGCTGTATGGAGGTAGAATTTGTCCAGGGGGTAAGGATGAGCCCCGAGGTTGCTATCTCGGTGGGAAAACTGGCGGCCAGGAAGAAGGTAGCGCTCACCGCTCACGGACCCTATTTCATAAACCTGAATGCTGCCGAGCCGCAGAAAGTACACATGAGCAAAGAAAGGATACTGCAGACTGCCCGCATTGCTGCTCTTTTCGGCGCCATAAGTATCACCCTCCATGCCGCCTTTTACATGAAAGGCACCACCGCAGAGACCTACACCGTGGTAAAAAAGCGTCTGCAAGAATTGGTGAACACTCTACACAAAGAGGGAAACAAGGTGACCGTTTCCCCTGAAGTTACTGGAAAACCCTCTCAATTTGGAACTTTGGAGGAAATACTTCAGCTTAGCAGCGAGATAGAAGGAGTCGCCCCCTGCATTGATTTTTCTCATTGGCACGCCCGTACGGGAAAAGCTAATTCTTATCAGGAATTTCTTCATATCTTGGAACAAGTTGAAAGGAAACTGGGCAGGTGGGGCTTGGACAACATGCACATCCATGTTTCCGGTATTGCCTACGGCAACAAGGGCGAAATCAAGCATCTGATGCTCCCGGAATCAGACCTTCAATATACCGAGCTGCTTAAAGCCTTGAAGGAACGCAAAGCAAAGGGGGTAGTCATTTGCGAGAGTGTCCCCTATCTGGAACAGGATGCTCTCCTCCTTCAGCAGACCTATCAGGAACTCCGTTAGCACAATAATGCCTGATTGGTGGCAGGCCTGTCTGGACCCCGATCAAATCGGGGATTGGTATGATGTCCCTTGAATTCTTTGTATATATCACCAAAACAGCAGCGGTTTCGTAATTCTAAATTAAAAATCCAGATGGTCATTTTACGTATAAATTGAAATCTTTGTGCCAATCACCAAAACCCTGCCCAAAATCAGCGATTGAAGAGTTTTGCCGGACTTTTGAGGTGTGGCGGCTTGTTACCACCGATTTAGAGCGGCGAAATGTGGGGGCTGGAGGTCGATCGAGGGCGAAAATATCATTGAAGTACCCCTCTAAGCCGTCATTGGATCAGGGAAAGGCCACAATTCTGTGCTGGAGAGGCAAAGTTCCCCTATATTCTCAACTTCGAGAAATTGAAAACACAGCCCTGGTAAAAGCCCCTAACCAAAGGCTAATTCACAGCATCTCAAGCGGAATTTATGAAACAGGACTATCTTATTTAAAGGCGCAACTAACTTGAGCAGGAGTTGGTGGCCATGCTTGACCACAGCCCCGGCGATTTGGTAAAGCCGCCACCTCATTGTGCAAATAGTGAAAGTCCGATACCAGGGTGGTAAGGCCAAAAGCTTCATGGCCAGAAATAGGTTATAGGCAATCACGCCTATCCTGAAGAAAACGGCATTGGCGTAGGTTTCACCACACGGCATCCATTCCATACCAAAGCCGCTCTTAAGCTCTTTAATGTAATTCTCTACCTGACCCCTCTGGTTATGGAGTTTAATTACTTCCTCAGC
>JBMCVZ010000007.1:0-18999 GCA_048621695.1 Chloroflexota bacterium | reverse complement strand
TGGGTGTGGTCACCGGTCCCTTAATGGCGACTTTGTTTTTCCTTATGGACTGGAGGGCCTGGTCAGGGAGAGGTGTGCCAAACTTATCTTGGGCCTGACTACCTATGATGACAGTATCCCATTGGAACTCGACCCCCGTAGCTTCCAGCACCCGCCGCGTCGCCTCAGCCACTTCCGGTCCTATGCCATCGCCAGGGATAAAAGTTACTTTGTGCATTTTGAGCCTTTTAAATGTACGTCTCCTTCCATCCTGATTTTGTCATACTCACCCATACAAGCCCAGAGAACGTTCTACTGTTTTCCATATTCGGTATCCCCTTAGAGGCTCAATAGGCAATTAGCTGATGAGCAACTTCCCATAATTACGCCCTCAATCATCGCACACTGCCCTTCTTCATGGCTACCACTACTGCCTGACTGCGGGCATTAACATTAAGTTTACGCAATATAGAGTTAATGTGATTTTTGATGGTGTGCTCGCTGACACCTAGCAATTCGGCAATTTGCTTGTTGAGATAGCCTTGAGTCACGTAATTGAGGATCTCCGATTCTCTGGGGGTGAGAGGTGAAACAAAAGTCGCCCTTCCGCTTTCCTTGGACAATTCCTCAACTCGCTGTAATATTTGTTCGGGAGTCTGCGGTTGAGGAATAGACCGAATCTGAGAGGGAATAGTATCCCATTGAACTCCCGCCGCCAATAAGCTGGCGATATATTGGTTAAGGCTTACCCCCTCGCGTTTAGCAGCACGAACCAAATTGCGATGAAGACTTCGTGGAATCCGCACCATGAACTTCCCACTATACTCTTCCATATCCTGGGGCAGGGGAATATCCTGACCCATTTCGTAAGTTCCTTGAATCCATACCTGCCGGGCATCCTCAATAGCCTCGAAAGCCTCGTCAAGGGTCTCAGCTTGTGTCATGCATCCAGGTAATTCCTCAATCTCAGCTACATAACCACCATCAGGGTCAGGATGTATAGTGATGGGGTAACGCAGGTTTAAATAAAATTCTAAATCTCTACGCTCCGTGTCGTTTCTCATACCATTCCTCCAATTCTAAATTATCGATAATCATGCTAACATAGCGTCTTTTCACATACCGCCCTTTTACTGTCGGCATAGTTTTGCCTCGATGACCCGGCTTTGCAAAGAATCGATGACTGCCTCCTCTAGTAGAACGTGGTTCATAACCAAATGCCTCCAACACTTTAGCCACATCCTCAAATAGAACCTCCGGTGGCTTTCTTAGGAATTTCTCTACTAGCTTATCAAGCTCACTCATTCACAGCCATGGCATTATGATACCATATATAGTATCAGATTTCAATAGGGTTCAGAAGAAGGTGTAATAACAAAGCCCTTATGCTTCTGTATGTACGGGATAAGCCCTCCCTCCTCAAGGATAGCGGACATTATCGGTGGAATCTTGCTACAGCTTAATGTAATACCAGAAGTCAAATTAGCAATCATACCACTGGTCAAATTTATCTCCAGCTCATCGCCGTCGCCGATTTTATCGGTGTCGCAAAGCAGGACAGGCAAACCCTGGTTTATGGCATTACGGAAAAAGATGCGGGCTGCCGATTTGGCTAAAATAGCGCCTACCCCCGACATTTTGATTACTACCGGAGCATGTTCCCGACTGGAACCCAAACCAAAATTTTTCCCGGCCACGAGGATTGCTTCGCCTTCGGCTCGCAATGACATGTCCCGTACCTTTGAGGCGAATCCAGACACAGCATCCTCCAGGACATGCTTGGCGAGCTCAGGCAAGTTGCTCCTCAGTTGAGCAAACCTGCCGGGAATAATATCATCCGTGGAGATATTATCTCCCAGTTTAATGGCTTTACCCCTAAGCACCAAACCAGTCATCATCACCCTTCCTATAAATCAAAAGTCAAAGATAAAAAATCAAAATGACAAACCAAAGTGAAAAAATATTTCATTTGCCCTGTATTTTTGCCTTTTGCATTTTTCTTTTTCATATAACTTCCCTGGGGTCAGTAATCTCGCCCCTTATGGCTGAGGCGGCAGCAGTGGCCGGGCTAGCCAGGTATACCATAGCCTCAGGGTTACCCATTCTGCCCTTAAAATTACGATTAGCGGTAGAAAGGCAAACCTCGCCATCCCCCAACACTCCCTGGTGGAGACCGAGGCAGGCAGCACAACCCGGTGGCAGAATAGCTGCTCCAGCTTCAAGTAAGCTCCGAATATAGCCTTTCTCTATAGCTCGAATGAGCACCTGCCTGGAGGCTGGCGCTATGAGCAATCTGGTACCGGAATGCCTTCTCTTACCTTTAAAAATCTGCGCAACCGCGGCCAAATCCTCCAGACGTCCGTTAGTACAGGTGCCAATAAATGCCTGCTGGATTTTGACCCCCTTTACTTGAGTCACTGGACGGACATTGTCCACAGCGTGGGGAAGCGAGAGCATTGGCTCAAGCTGGTCGAGATTCACGGGTATGACCCGCTCATAATTTGCCTCAGCATCGGGATACAGCGGCTTGTAATTGCCGCCCCGCCCATATTCCGCGAGGAAGTCCTGGGTGATTTTATCGGCGGGAAACAGGCCGACCTTGGCCCCGGCTTCCACAGCCATATTGGCAATAGTGAGACGGTGCGGCATGGTTATCCGAGCCAGGGCCTTGCCACCAAATTCCAAAGCCTTGTAATTAGCACCATCAGCACCAATCTTGCCGATGAGATACAGAATTAGGTCCTTACCATAAACTCCTCGAGGAAAGACGCCCTTGAGTTCAATGAGAAGACTTTCCGGCACCCGAAACCAGGTCTTACCCAGAGCTAAGGCTACGGCAACATCGCTGGAACCCATGCCAGTGGCGAAAGCTCCTAAAGCACCAGCGGTAACAGTATGAGAGTCTGCACCCACAATGATGTCCCCGGGGTTGGCAAATTTTTCCGCTACCAACTGATGACATATGCCTTCGCCTACATCATAGATGCGACAGCCCATTTCCCCAGGAAAGCGGCGCAGAAGAATATGGTCATTAGAAATCTGCTGAACAGGACTGGGAGCGGCATGGTCCAGAAATATTATCGCTTGCTGCGGATTGGCCAGAGCTTTAAAACCGCTTTCCTTAAACTGTCTTATCGTCAAGGGTCCAGTGGTATCCTGGACAAAAGCCAAATCTACATCAGCAATCACAACATCCCCGGCTTCGGCCTCGCCATGTGATTTAAGGCTGAGAATCTTCTCGGCTAATGTCTTGCCCATTTAAGATTACAGTCGATTGCAGAAATCGCTACACAATTCTTCCGTCATTGCGAGCCACGATGTAGTCGGGGCGTGGCAATCTCAAAAAGATTGCTTCGTCGCTTCGCTCCTCGCAATGACATAATACAATTATCTTTGCAGTATACTATAAACGATTATCTATTATACTTTTGCTGCTTGTTGCCTCACTATTTTAATCGTTTCCTTCTGCTATAATCAATAACATGCCTGATTACAAACCAAGCGAGCCGGGTTCCACCCGATGCAGCAGGAGCGTCTTTTACTGGGGTAAGCGAACCTATGTCATGGGTGTGGTAAATGTTTCCCCGGATTCCTTCTCTGGCGACGGACTGGCAGACGTCGAAGAAGCTGTAGCCAGGGCAAAACGATTGGCCTCCGAAGGTGCAGATATAATTGACATTGGCGGGGAATCCACTCGTCCTGCCTCCGCTCCGATTTCCAACGACGAAGAACTACGGCGGGTGATTCCTGTTGTGGAAAAGCTGGCCCAAAATACATCGGTGCCACTCAGTGTAGATACCTACAAACTCGAAGTAGCCCGTCAGGCCTTAAATGCCGGAGCCCACATGATAAACGACATCTGGGGACTACAGAAGGAGCCCAGGCTGGCCGAGCTGGCAGCTCAAAGAGGCGTGCCAATTACTTTAATGAGCAATCAGCGCGAATCCCCGTGCCTCAATGTTGTGCCTACAGTCATTGCCGATCTGCAAAGAGCTATCCAGCAAGCGGTAAATGCAGGAGTGCCCTGGGAAAATATCATAGTCGACCCGGGCATAGGTTTTGGCAAAAAACAGGAGCAAAATCTGGAACTTCTGCGACGTCTGGACGAACTTAAGGTACTGGGCAGGCCTATCCTTCTGGGTAGCTCACGCAAGTCTTTTATAGGCTGGGTGCTCGATTTAACTCCTGAACAAAGGTTGAATGAAATGGCATTCGTTCCACCCGGCGACCAGCGGCTAGAAGGAACAGCAGCTACCATTGCCATCGGCATCGCCAAGGGGGCTGATATTGTCAGGGTACATGATGTCAAGGAGATGACACGCGTGTGCAAGATGAGTGATGCTATTGTGAGAGGCATATAAGCGAATTGGCTATTGCATATCTCTGCCTGGGCTCAAACCTGGGAGAACGGGAAGAAAACCTCTGCCAGGCTTTAGCATTGCTCTCCCTGAAAGTAAATCTTGACAAGGTCTCATCAATTTATGAAACCGAGCCGGTCCCGATTCAAAATCGAGATAAGGAACAGCCACTGTTCCTCAACCTGGTCTGCCGAATTACCACCGATTTGTCTCCCGCAGAGCTTCTGCACTTCGCTAAAGACATTGAAACCAGAATGGGCAGGGTTCCCAGCTTCGTGAATGCCCCCCGCCCTATAGATATAGATATCCTTTTCTATGACAACCAGATTATGCAAACTCAGAACTTAACTATCCCGCACCCTCGCTTGAAAGACCGGGCTTTCGTTCTTATACCATTAGCTGAAATCGCCCCGGACCTAGTTCATCCCAAGCTGGACAAAAATATTGCCCAACTAGCTAACGATGTTAAAGGACAAGAGGGGGTGCGAAAATGGTATTATATGAAATGACATAAATGCCTATGAATGGCAAAAGGTTCCAAAAACAGGAGGCCAGCAATGGGAACTAAGGGAAGAAAGAATGTTAAAAAGCCCAAGCAGAACAAAGAAAAGAAGAAATAGGAAAAGCTAGGGTAAATATTAAATACTAATTTCTAAATTCTAAACAAATAACGGTGGTGCGTTGCACCACCAACAAACTATGAAAATCTTGTGTTATCCTTATGCAGGTTATCTCTATTGCAAAAGGTCGGTTTGACATTGATGCCATCAACTCGGGCGAGCACGAGACCCGCCCCTACGGTATCCAATTATGGTGACCAGGTGCAACGCATATTGATGTAGTGGCGGGATTTATCCCCGCCTCAGGGGAGGGGATGGTCTGGGTGGGTACAAGGCCCACCCCTGGGGCCCTGGAACCCCTCTCCATCAATTGAATGGAGGTGTTATTTTCTAGGTAATATCAAACGCCTGAAACCCAAAGGAACTAAACCGTTTAGAACCTGAATTTTAGATATTGTTTAGGACGCGATATACACCGGAGGCATTAATATGTACCAGCTATTTGTGGAAGAGCACTTTGATGCTGCCCATTATCTGCCGAATTATCATGGTAAGTGTGAAAACCTCCACGGCCACCGCTTCAAGGTAGTAGCTCGTTTAGAAGCAGAAAGACTAGATAAGGCTGGCCTGGCTTACGATTTCGCTCAGCTAAAGCAGCACTTGAGGGAAATCCTGGCTCAATTCGACCATACTTGCCTGAATGATGTGTCCCCCCTTGATAAGATTGGACCTTCCAGCGAGAATATCGCTGCCACTATATATGATGCGCTCCAGCCCCGTCTTTCCAGCTCTCCGGTAAAGTTGGTAAACGTAGAAGTTTGGGAATCGCCCACAACAGGCGTATCGTATAGCCCTTGAGTTAACTTTCCTGCTCCGGCGGTAACAAATTGGGAATCGTATCTACAATGGAGTAGGAATGGTTGCAATTAGAGCAATAAAGGGAACCCGTGACTACTTCTTCCCCTTCCTCTTCATCCACTTTAAGCTCCAAATCCCCTTTGCACACAGGACAGGCTAAGATTTGCATTAATTCCTTTTTCATTTCAGATTCCCATTGTATCACATCAGCAACGAAACCAAGACAAGAAAGTGCTATAATATTCGGGAGGAGAATAGAATGACAATCCAGATTAAAAAGACTTACAGGGGCTTGAATCCAGGTATGCTCTGCGATGAGGTACAGGGCTTGTTGCAGAAACAAGGGATTATGGCTGTTGAGACTGAGTCGCAAACATATGGCCTGCCCAGCGGCGACACTCAATCGCGTACCACGCTGGCATTAAAAACACAGGCCGAGCAAGAGAAAGACCAGAAAGAATGCGGCAGGGCCCGTATTCTGGGCTCACCACAGGGCGAAACAAAAATGCTCCTTGACATAGATGAAACCCTTTTCCCCCAAGAAAAGCTCTCCGCTTTTCAAAATGACCTCGATTCTATCCTCGGCTCATACGAAATTAAGTGGTGAACGAGCAGCTTTCAGACCAGAACCAGCTTGCCGAGGAAGCCAAACAAGAACGAAGAGATAGACGGCGAGCAAAGAAAAAGGCCAAGATGCCCCAGCATGGCAAGAGCATGGCAAGAGTATATAGGGACGCTGTATCCAAGAGAGCCAAGGCCGAGAAAGCCTCCAAACAGTCAAGCTAAAGCTGGTGCTAGCAATGATAAAGAAATTCCTCCTCAGGGGTCCAATCATAATCCTGATTTGCCTGGCAATTGGCTTCGCCATAGTTTACGGCGGCGAGTGGTTGCTTCAGCAATTGGGATGCTCGGGCCCCTGACTCCTGGTTATACACAAGTCCGAGATTGTTAAAACGCCATTCATTTCAGTTGGTCCGGCGTTTTGAGCAGACTGCAGAGCACTGTTCACATTCATTGTCGCACGGCTCAGCATGAATAGTTACACTGGCCTCGTGGAGTGTGCTTTGTATTTCGACCTCAATGCGGTCGCATATTTGATGAGCTTGCTCCAAGCTAATGCCACTGGCCATTACCAGATGAAGGTCTATATAGCTCTGGCTCCCAGCCCGGCGCGTCCGTAGTGCGTGGAAGCCGGACACCTCCCGGCTATGTTTCCTTAAACAGCCTTCGATAACCGCCTGTTGCGAAGGAGGTAGCATTTCATCAAGCAGTCCGGATATCGGCTTACGGATAGTGTCAACAGCTATTTTCAGGATGTAAATAGCAACTCCGATAGCAATCACAGAGTCAATAATATTAAGTCCGGTGAACCGCACTATCGCCAACCCCACCAACACGGCTGAGGCAGAGTAGACATCAATGGCAATATTGCGGGCATTGGCCTCCAGAGCCACAGAGCCAGTGATCCGGGATACACTTAGTAGATGCCGGGATAAGAAGATACTGACCACTATGGAGACAGCCATCACAGCTATTCCGGCTTCGGCTAGTTCAATAATAGAGCCCTCTATTATCCGTACTATTGCCGAATAGATTATCAGTCCGCCAGCGATAAAGATGAGAATTCCCTGCACAACACCAGCAATATCCTCCACCTTACCATGACCATATGGATGTTCGGCATCAGCTGGCTTAGCCGCAATGCGAATAGCAAAGAAGGTGATTATTCCGGCAAACAAATCGAATAAACTGTCGGCTGCCTGAGCCAGTATGCTGATACTGCCGGTGAGCCAGCTAACGACCACCTTAAATATTATTAAACCGACGACTACGCCGATCAGTAGCCTGGTAGCCCCGGCCTTCGTTGAAAACATTTTTTCTATCGTGCGTCCCCCGAAATAAAACTACAGGGAAGCAGAAGTTTACAGCGATATTTCGACTAAGGCAACCGTTATCCAGGATTTGCCGACTCTGTCACTATGTAATGCACCAGATCTATAAAGAAATTGCTTAAAGAACGCCAACCAGCACTAGCACAGTTCTAAGTAAATAAGTTAAACTGGCTGATTATGGATGGCCCTGCCGGTAACAGTACCGGCAAAGGAGCGGTACTTCTTGTTGCCACGGCAGCCTCGTTCCTTTTCCCCTTCATGCTATCCGCTGTGAATATTGCTCTCCCTACAATCGGTAGAGAGCTATCATTAAACGCAGTCCTGTTAGGCTGGGTTGCCACCGCCTATCTCCTGTCCTCGGCAGCCTTTCTTGTTCCCTTCGGCAGAATAGCAGACATATACGGCAGGAAGAGGATTTTCAGCTGTGGCATAGTTATCCTAATGCTCTCATCTTTCTTTTCAGGAATGGCAAACTCCGCCGCCATGCTTATTTCCGGCCGGGTTTTGCAGGGAATCGGCGGTGCCATGCTTGCAGGAACCGCAGTAGCACTGCTTACTACGATATTTCGCGCCAACGAGAGGGGGAAAGTCTTAGGGATAAATGTGGCGGCAACCTATATTGGCCTTTCCCTGGGCCCGGTATTGGGAGGAGTCCTCACGCAGCACTTTGGCTGGAGGAGCATCTTTTTCCTAAGCGCATTCCTGGGATTGGTAGTTATCGGCGTCGTTTTATGGAAGCTAAAAGGCGAGTGGACGGGGGCAAAAGGTGAGAAATTTGATCTTGCTGGCTCCATAATCTACGTCCTTGGGCTTGTAGCGCTGGTATACGGTTTTACTCTTCTGTCTGAGATTCTAATATTAGGAATGTGCCTGATTGTTGGAGGCGCTTTAGGGCTTGCAGCGTTCGTCAGGTGGGAAATGAAAAATAAAAGCCCGGTTCTGGATATAAATCTCTTCAAAAACAGCAGAGCCTTTACCTTTTCCAACCTGGCAGCGCTGATTAATTACAGTGCCACATTCGCTGTAACTTTCCTAATGAGTCTTTATTTGCAGTACCTGAAGGATTTCAACCCTGGAAGTGCCGGTTTGATTCTAGTTGCCATGCCTGCTATGCAGGCTATTTTTTCACCGCTGGCCGGCAGACTCTCGGACAGGATTGAACCGAGGATAATTGCCTCCGCAGGAATGGCATTGACCACCATAGGACTTGTCATCTTCGTCTTCCTAAATACAAGAACTCCACTGAACCTAATAATCGGCAATCTGCTCCTGATGGGTTTCGGCTTTGCTCTTTTCTCGTCTCCTAACACCAATGCAGTTATGAGCTCTGCGCCAAATACGGCTTACGGCGTAGCTTCAGCAACGCAGGCAACTATGCGGCAGGTGGGTATGGTCCTAAGCATGGGAATCGCTATGTTGATGTTTACCCTATACATCGGAAGAGTTCAAATCACACCTGAATACTACTCTCTTTTCCAGCAAAGTATGAAAACATGCTTCATCATTTTCGCTATTCTCTGCTTTGGCGGCATATTTGTATCGCTCACCAGGGGGAAAGTGCGATAGCCCCTACATATCATCGGCTAAACTCTAAATCCTAATCACCAAACTCTAAACAAATCCAAATATCAGAATTCGAAATCCTGAACTTTTTGAGCATTCTCATTTTGTGTTTTGAAATTACCTAGAAAATAACCTCCATTCAATTGATGGAGAGGGGTTCCAAGGTGTAGGGGCGGGTCTTGTACCCGCCCGCATCGTTCCCACTAGTGAGGCGGGGATAAATCCCGCCACTACATCAATATGCGTTGCACCTGGTCACCATAATTGGATACCGTAGGGGCGGGTCTCGTGCCCGCCCGAGTTGATGGCACCACCAATGTCAAACGACCTTTTGCAATAGAGATAACCTGCATAAGGATAACACAAGATTTTCATCGTTGTTGGTGGTGCAACGCACCATGGTTAATTACCTAGAATTTCGTACTTGGTATTTAGGATTTGAAGCGGAGCGTCTTTGTCTCAGGGCAGGTAAGTTATCTTGGAGGGCGGTTTTTTATGTTGCTCAAACTCTATTCCGGCTTCCCGGAACAGGTCTATGAATGAGTCGTCAGCATAGCTGCCAAAGGTTATGAAGCGCTTTATTTTGGCATTGATTAGCATCTTGGCACAGAGTATGCAAGGGGTGTGGGTGCAGTAGATGGTAGAACCTTCAAGGCCGACGCCGTGGAGCGACGCCTGTATAATAACATTCTGTTCGGCATGAATTCCCCGGCATATTTCTTGCCTGGTTCCAGATTCTATGCCCAGTTGATCCCTCAGGCAGCCGAGTTCAAGACAATCCTTAAGTCCCGCAGCAGCTCCATTGTATCCGGTGGCTAATATATGCTTGTCCTTCACCGCCACAGCACCTACGTGGTGGCGCCGGCAAGTGGAGCGTTCCGCCACCACGGAAGCTATCTTGAGGAAATATTTATCAATATCCGGCCTGGTTTCCTCTTTCATTCTAGAACGGATAAAACTCGTTCCGTCTCCTTCTCCAATTCCTCCAGGGAAGTCTCGTTCACTATGGTAAAGTCGGCCATGGCAATTGGCCCACCCTTGTTTATATTCTCTATCTCGGACTTATCTCGATTGGCTGCTTCCTCCGGCGTTAGGGGCCGTTTGGCTCTACGAGCAAGCCTTCCATATCTGGTCGCAGGCGACGCCCAGACCGCAATCGTGTTGAACTGCCCGCCATAGTATTCCTTCAATAAAATATACTCTTCCCAGGAGTAAAGCCCATCTACCACAACATTCGATGACTCCAATAAGCTATCAATCCCGGGCAAGTTCAATTTGGCGTAAACAGCCATCCCGTGTTCTTTTCTAAGTTGTTGTCTGATATAGCGCTCATTTTCCTCATTGGGCTCCAGTCCTCTATTCTTAAGTTCCGCATCTGTAATATCTCCAAACCGTACTTTCCTATAGTCATGTTTTTCGAACACTCCGGCTACTTCTGACTTGCCTGCACCGGCCATACCAACAATTGCCACTACTTTCACGGCTATACGTAATTAACCCCGACAAGAGTCGGGGAATTGCGACAACGATTATATTAACAGGATTTACCCAACTATCATAGGGAAAATATTAGACCTTGGTAGAAAATTGATCATCCCGACCTGAATCACCTCCCGTCAATATCGAGGAAATTTTGCTTGCCATGGCAAAAAAGAAAACCTTGTCATTAATAATGGAAAATATCATAGTGCCTTGCCTGGCAGCTCAGCACGGATTATACTAAGCGCCAATAACCTGGGTTACATCGGCCCAATCTGTCGGTGAGTAAGTGCTTGGTATTCTTTCCAGAGAAGATATCCTGAACATGCTGGAGGCAAGCCCCCCCCTAGTGGAGAACTTGTGTGATGCCCAGCAGCAGCTTCAACCCAATGGCATAGACTTCACCCTCAAAGAAGTAGCTTTGTTTTCCTCGCCGGGCAGCCTGGGCCCCGGCACTGAAAGCAGAGCCCTTTCCAGTTCTTCCCCGCTCGTTTTTGATGGCCTGGGCCGCGTGGACCTCTTGCCTGGTTGTTACCTGGTTACATACAACGAGGTGGTTAATCTTCCCAAAAACATAATGGCTCTGGCACTGCCCCGGTCAAGTCTTCTGCGCTGCGGGGTCAGCATTCATAATGCAGTTTGGGATGCTGGCTATTCTGGCAGGTCGCAGTCCCTCATGGTGGTCTACAATCCACAGGGGTTTCGGCTGCGCAAGAACGCTCGAATTGTTCAGATGGTCTTCTTCTTTTTGAGCCGCCAGGTAGCCCAAGGCTATCAAGGTGCGTTCCAAGGTGAGAACATCTGATGAGGATTTTGCTTCGAAGCTAACTGCGCTTGCCTACTTGCTCCAACTCGCGTGTATCACCAGTCAGTGATACACGTACTTTCTGGGCGACCTTACGGAAATGGAATCCCTGAACAGCAAGCCTTATGGATAAAGGGAAAGCTTTTGGTTTTCTCAATAAGGTCCAGGCAACCAGCTTCCAATAATGTATTCTCCCTTTCTCCTTGACCCCCAAAACCCATGTGGATCTTATCAACGCTATTAGATAAAGAAGAGAAATCTTAAGCTTTGCTTTATTGCCGGGTCGATACTCCTTCAGAAAGGTTTCAATACGCTCATAGTATTGCTTGGGGGCATAGATTGTATCTACAACATGTTTATAGCCCCTGGCGAGCGTTTCGTAACCCATTTTGGGGATGAAGTTGGTTGAACCGTCTGTGTTGTCGCCGGTACCACCCGGCAGTAGACGGTTCTCCTCTTTCAGACGTTTGTATAGTCTTGTCCCTGGCGGAGCCATCAACACACCAACCATAGCCATAACGATTCCACTCTTTTGAATAAAATCAATTTGGCTTTTGAAGATGGAAATTGGGTCACTATCAAACCCAACAATAAATCCTCCCTGCACCTGCAGGCCGTAGTTCTGTATCTTCTTAACCGCGGCCAACAAATCACGGCCTTTATTTGGCAATTTATTACATTCGAGTAAACTCTCTTCATTGGGGCTTTCGATGCCCACAAATACGGTGTCAAATCCCGCCTCACTCATTAGACGCATTAGCTCTTCATCATCGGCAAGATTTATAGATGCTTCCGTAAAAAATGCAAAGGGACGTTTTCTTTCTTCCATCCATTTGATTATTGCCGGCAGAATATCTGACTTTAGTTTCCTCTTGTTGCCAATGAAATTATCATCAACAAAGAATACACTGGCTCGCCACCCCATATCGTATAATGCGTCCAGCTCGGCTACTATCTGAGCTGCCGTTTTTGTCCGCGGTACATGTCCATTCATGATGACGATGTCGCAGAATTCGCAGTTGAAAGGGCAGCCCCGAGAATACTGGATAGTCATTGACTGATACTTTTTCCTGTTGACAAGTGACCACAAAGGCACGGGAGTTGTCCTTATATCCGGCCGCTCTTCAGACGCGTAGATATGTTTGGCACATCCCTTCTCTAAATCTTCTAAAAAGACCGGTAGTAGATTTTCAGCTTCGTTAGATATCAGATGGTCTATATCGTCATGACCAAATTCCTCGTACCCAACGGAAAAAACGGGGCCCCCGCCAACAATCTTGGTTCCCAACTTCTTGCATCTGTCGACGACCTCCCTCGCCGAATCATCCTGCACCACCATAGCGCTGATGAACACATAATCCGCCCACTTGATGTCTTTATCTGTCAGGTTTGTGGTATTCATATCAACAAGCTTTTTCTCCCATTCCTCGGGAAGCATGGCAGCTACAGTTAATAAGCCCAGGGGGGGGAAAGTTGCCTTTTTAAAAATAAATTTCAAAGCATGTCGGAAACTCCAGAAGGTATCCGGATACCGGGGATAAACTAAGAGTACTTTCATTCTACGCTCCTTTTAACATAGTCTAATTCACAATACCATAACACAATACAACAATATTTTTCTAGTGTCTATGCTGGCTGACCATATGGAGAAAACTGGGCGCCATATTCCAGCAAATTCTTATTCAATATACCCTAAAGGGGCAAGATAGGCAAGAGATTGGTGCGGGCGTCTGTCTGAAAGTTCTTAGTAGGCTGGTTAACCAATGTATAGGAGACGAAACAGAAAATCTGCTGCAGGCTTTGAGCTCTCAATTTTGTACGCACTGCGTGCGGTGGGCCATTCCACGCAGTTAGGCTCTTATAGTCAGTACTTGATCATTATAGATGGTGAGCCTTTCCATACCATCTTTGGTAACCACGTAGTCATCCTCCACACCAACCGCTCCTATATCAGGGAAGACCAGCTTGGGTTCAAGCGCAAAGACCATGTTCTCTTTGAATTCCTCGTGCAAGCCGGGGGCAATAACGGGATACTCGTCAATTTCAAGTCCAATCCCGTGCCCAACGAAGGGTACTTGATGTCCCTTGTAGCCCATGAAATAATCCTGGTACCCCCTTTGTTGAACTAATTCTATTATCTTCCCATAAAGCTGGGACCAAGACCGCCCGGGGGTAACCCATTGTTCCGCAAAGTCCTTGATTTCCTTAGCAACCGAGTAAGCCTCCTGTAGCTTTTGAGACAGCTTGCCGATGACAAAAGTGCGGGTCATATCGGTTACATAGCCGTTAATCCCAACACCGAAATCGATAATCAGAGGTTCATTCTCAGTGATAACATTAAAACTTGCCCCCTGGGCAATAGCAGGCGTAGTTCCCAGACCGCCTAATGGAACATTCATGGTGGGAGAGAGGGTCGCTGTCTTGCCACAGAAGACATGGGCGGAGAACATTTCCTGATTATATCCCCGCATTCGCAGCAGACCTTGATGCCCCAAGCGCCTGGCTAACCCTACCAGCAGTCCATCAACCTCCAGTTCGGTCATACCAGGGCGGATGCGTCTTTGTGCTTCCAGCATAACCTGATTCAGGATCTGACAACCTTTCCTAATCTGTGAGATTTCGTACTCCGACTTAATCATGCGGACTTTCCTCACGAGCTCGGAGACATCGAGGAAATCTGCCTCTGCGTGTTCTCGGCGCAGGGCCAGATAATACCTCACCGGTAGAACGTCCATTTCCAGACCTATTCTGCCTCGTATTGAGTAGTTAAAGTCGGAAAGAGCCTGAGCTAGTTGTTGGCTCTTTTTCAGGGGAACGACTTCGCTCAAGCTTGACTCCTCTTGAGCACGCTCGAGGTTTCCATGTACTGCGAGGACAGCTTCACCTTCGGCAGGAATAAAAAGGAAGCAACGTTGAATAGTCCCAGCGAAAAAAAAGAGGTCGACGTTTTGCGAGATTAGGGCTCCGGCGATATCACTGTCTTGAAGGGACTTCTGAAATCGAGCAATACGCGACTGTATTTCTTCACGTGGTGTGTGTTGGTATTCCATTACATCCTCCATGACTCGGACTTGCTACTCCGTAGCTTGCCTGTATGCGTGTTTTACCAAGCTGCCCATCACTTTGGCTGCTCTCTCTGGAGTCGGGTAAAGAACTACACCGCTCCGGACAAACTCCTGCTTTTCTTCAACCCAGACCCCTGCTGGCGACGGAAAGCAGGAAATTATGGGCTTTCCACGCGTGTCCGACTTGAGCAGGCTAGTTATCTCACTGAGCAAAGAACTATTCGCTGAGGCATAGGCAGAATACAGTAGCACACCGTCTATGCTTTCGTCTGCCAGGACCACCTCAATCACCCTTTTAATTGTCTCAGTGTCATACCAGGCAGGCCCCATATCAATAGGGTTCGACCGAATAGCTAAAGGAGGTAGCAACTGACACACAAGCTCGGTTGTCTTCGATGAGAAATCAGCTAATACCAGACCATTCTGCTCGCAGATATCACTCATGATTATGCCGGGCCCCCCTTGGCTGGAGAGAACAGCCACCCTGTTGCCACCAGGCAAAGGACACAGAGTAAGGGCCTTGGCTATATCAATTAACTCAGTTGAGCTGTTGGCCATAATAACGCCGGCTTGCTCGAAGGCAGCGGCATAAATCTCGTGGATGCCAGCTATTGAACCGGTATGAGAATAAGCAGCCTTATCCCTGGCGCTGAATCTTCCTGCCTTAAAGGCCACAATCGGTTTTTTGCTGGTTACGCTACTGGCGACCTCGAACAGCTGGCGGGTATTATCTGTCCCCTCCACATATACCGTTATCACGGTGGTATCAGGATCATCAGCCATATATTCTAAGATGTCGGCAAATTCGATGTTACACCTGTTGCCAATGCCGATAATTTTGCTCATACCGACATGCTGTTCCATAGCCAATGGCGCTATAAGGTGGCAGAAGCCGCCACTCTGACTCACCAGGCTTACGCCACCCTTCAAAGTGAGCGAGAACTCCGGGGTAAAAGAGGCGTTAAGGTTAGCATGCAGATTCACGAAGCCAAATGTGTTGGGGCCGATTACCTTGATATTAGCCCGGTTAGCAATACTTGCTACTTCCTCCTGAAGCTCAGCCCCCGCTTTATCCTCAATTTCCTTAAATCCGGCGGCAATGAGGACGACACCCTTTACTCTTTTTTCAGCACACTCATTCAGTATCGGCGGAACCAGGTTAGCGCGCACCGCGATAATTGCCAAATCGACCTCGCCTGGAATTGACTTTATTGAGGGATGAGCCTTAAAGCCATCTATTTCTGGCAGGCTGGGATGTATGGGATATATCTTTCCGGGGAAATTGCTCATTACCAGGCTTTTCATACAGTGGTAACCCAGCCGCTTAAAATCGAGTGATGCCCCTATTACTGCCACTGAACGGGGATAAAAGACAGAGTTAAGCTCGTTCCAAGCAGACAATTCACTCCTCCTGGACAAAGCCCATTTCAGAACTCACCACATAAGTCTCTAGATCAATGTTAGTATCCACCTGTTTTTCAACCTCTGTCACCAAGGCATGTTACTCTTAATAAAGCGCACCCTCTTGTTCCTGTGTTCTGTCATGCTTCTAGGTTTGGGAGACGGGATATTATTTGTCGGCTTTTGCCCAGGCTCCTAATCGGAAAGATGAACCGACGATTAAGCTACCAGGCTGCAAGCAGAATTACGGAATTTATAAGTGGTGTAACCTCATCAAAACTGCTTGCCAGTTTGGCAATGATTATCGATTGTAAAGAATCTCCATCGGGAGATTTGCCATCCCGATATTTAATAACCTGTACCATTATTTGCGCAGTACCCTGCACTACCAACCGGGAACCCCGCGGAAAGTATATCCCAAGACAAGCGTAACAACTTCTTTTATTCCTGTTCTTTATACCACTGACGTATGCCTCGCCGCAGTATCTTCCCTGTGGCTGTTCTGGGCATATCTTCGGCCTTAATAAAGTCCACCGACTTAGGCCGTTTGTAGCCAGCTATCTTGCCCCGGCAGTACTCAATAATCTCCTGTTCCAACTCCTTAGAGCCCTCCACGCCCTCAACCGGAACGACCACTGCCTTTATTGCCTCTCCCCACTTCCGGTCAGCAATCCCAACTACTGCCACCTCCTTTACCTTCGGGTGGCTGGCAACAAGTTGTTCTACCTCGAACGGGAAGACATTCTCACCACCCGTGATTATCATGTCCGCCTTTCGGTCCATCAAGACGTAGTATCTATCTTCGTCACGAAGGGCCATGTCACCGGTCCGGAAATATCCTTCGCCGAACTTAAAGGCTTCTTGTGTTTTTTCAGGGTCTTTTAGGTACTCTGTGAACATGGAGGGAGCGCTCACACATATCTCGCCTACCTCGCCCTCGGGAACCTCGCTGCCCTCCTCGTCCAGAAGCCTTATCTTTTCCAGACCGTATAATTCCCTTCCTATGCTCCCCAATTTCTTCAATTGCTCGTGTGGGCGCAGGATGGTCGTACCACCTGCCTCGGTGGTTCCGTACTCTTCAAACAGGCCGGCGTTCTTCCAGTATTCCATCACGGCTATTTTAGTATCCTTCCGTACAGGCGCAGAAGAACACAAAAGCTTTCTCATGCCTGAAACGTCATATTTTGCCTTCACCTCATCAGGTAGGTCAAGCATCATTACATAGTGTGTGGGCACTAAAGAAGTAAAAGTGGTTGCTTCGTCCTGCATGGTCTTGATGTAATGCTCCGGGTCAAAGCTTACCCGATTGTATATGCATACCCCTCCACCAACCCAGGTAAAGGTCCAGGAAAAGAAAATAGAGTTTATGTGGCTTGTGGGCATCACCAGCAAGGCTATATCGTCGCTAGCAAAGCCAAAATTCACTACGTGTAACCAGTTATAGGCGATGAAGCTCTTATGCGAGCGCACCACCCCTTTGGGCCTCCCCGTCGTCCCCGATGTATAGGTTATAGTCCAGGGGGATTCTTCATCTATCTCTATACCTGGCTCCTTCGAAGACCCTTTCTTGATAACTTCTTCATAATGTTGATATCCCGCAGGAGCTTTCTCATCCCCGAAGAAGAGATAATTGTCACGAGGAATAGGCAATTGGCCACGAATGGAATCCACTCCTTCCACAAACTCCTTCGCTACTACAAAGGCCTTGGCTTCACCATGCTGGCATATGTACTGGTATTCGGGAGGTGCCAATCGAAACAGGATAGGTATTATTGTTAACCCCGCCTTCGCCGCTGCCCCGTACATCTCCATCCACTCCACACAATTGTAGCCGATAGCGGCAAATCTATCCCCTGGTTGTAGACCCAAACCCAGCAGCGCATTGCCCAGTCTGTTACATCGTTCATTCCATTGCTCGAAGGTTAGAGAGCGGCTGAGATCCTTCGCTCCCATTTTATCGGGGTGCAGGTAAGCATTATTCCTTAGCACATCCCCCGCATTTAACCATTTGCCCATTTATTGACCTCCTGTCTATGGTATTTTGTCAGAATCTCATTTTCCCTGGCAAGGTCTCCTGATTCCGTTTCGACGCACAGTTCATTTGCCAAAACCGGTGCTCAAGTGTCCGGTAACCTCGGTCTTCTCCCTTCATTATACCAGCCCGCTTATTACGCTTCCAGCCCTCCTGGCTTCCTTGAGGAGCCTTCTCAAATTATCTCGGCATACAAGCTCAGTCACAGGAAAGTGCCCAGGCGGCTTAGGTCAATATTTCCACCACTCAGCACGCAAACCGTTTCAGAACCGCCGGGAATTTTAGCTTTCTCAAAAAGCAGAGCTGCAAATCCGGCTGCTCCAGCCGGTTCCGTTAGGAGCTTACATCGCTCCAAAATCAAGCATAGAGCTTGTATTATTTCGTCATCCGACACCAGAACGAGTTCATCAACATACTCTTGTACCGAAGCCAAATTCAGCTCTCCAACAAAGGGAGCAGCTAAGCCATCTGCAACCGTGTCCATCCTGTCCAAATGAACCACTGTCCTCTGTTGCAGACTTCGCCACATGGCTGAGGCACCAACGGGTTCCACACCCACAATCTTAACCGCCAGCTTCTTTAGTTTGACAGCCGTGGCAATTCCTGAGATCAGGCCGCCGCCACCGACAGGGACGAAAATAACATCAACCTCCGGCAAGTCCTCCAGGATTTCCAGCCCTATCGTTCCATGACCGGCCACCATATGGGGGTCATCAAAAGGGTGAACGAAGGTTAAATTACGTTCCTTTTGCACCTCCAGGCATGTTGCTAAAAGGTCACCCCCGGTCAGAACCACTTCCGCACCATAGCCCTCGGCAGCATTAACCTTATTCGGAGGAGTTGTATGGGGCATCACTACTGTAGCTGAGGTGCCAAGCAAAGAGGCGGCATAAGCCAAGCCCTGGGCAAGGTTTCCAGCTGATATAGTGATTACCCCTTTTTTTCTTTCCTTCTCTGTCAGATGATGAAGCTTATTGATAGCTCCTCTAGGCTTGAATGAGCCTGTC
>JBMCVZ010000006.1:0-19800 GCA_048621695.1 Chloroflexota bacterium | reverse complement strand
GACTTTAGCATTCATTGGCGATGGCAATAATGTGGCCAATAGCTTGCTTCTCTCTACCTCTCTAGTAGGCATGAATTTTCACATTGCTTCTCCACAAGGATATGAGGTCGCGGAAGAGATATTGAATCAGGGAAAAAAATTCGCTGCTCTTAGTGGCAGCCAGATCCAGCTGACCAGCGACCCTTATGAAGCAGCCAAAGATGCTGATGTAATATATACTGATGTTTGGGCGAGCATGGGTCAGGAGGCTGAAGCAGAGAAACGCCGTATCGCTTTTTCAGACTATCAGGTTGATAATGAATTATTGAGCTTGGCTAAAGGAGATGTTTTGTTTATGCATCCTTTGCCGGCCCATCACGGAGAGGAAATTTTTGCCGGGTTACTAGACGACCCCCGATCAGTGGTATTTGACCAGGCAGAAAACAGGCTTCATCTGCAAAAAGCATTACTGGTGAAGTTGCTGTCAAATCCAGAGGTATCAGGCAAATGACCAGGCCTATTGTAGCTATTGTGGGTAGAACCAACGTGGGCAAGTCCACCTTGCTTAACCGCCTGGCGGGCAGGCGGATTGCTGTAGTTGCTGATTTGCCGGGAACTACCAGGGACCGCGTTTTCACTTTTGTTACCTGGCAGGGACGGGAATTGACTGTGGTTGATACTGGTGGCTGGCAAACAAAGCCGTCTACATCTTTGGAGCAAAAAGTCAAGCAGCAAGTTGAAGCAGCCATTACCCAGGCGGATGCAATCATCTTCCTGGTAGATGTTAAAGACGGACCTATCGCTGCCGATGAGGAGATCGCTGATATATTGCGCGCCGCCAATACACCTATCATACTAACTGTAAACAAGGTGGATTCTGTCAAACAATCAAATCAGGTGGCTGATTTTTATCGCCTGGGCATGGGTGAGCCTATTCCTATCAGCGCTCACCATAATCGAGGAATAGATGAGTTAATGGATACTGTGCTAGCTTCCTTGCCACCGCAGCCTATCAGTATTGCGGAACCAGGAGAAGCTAAATTAGCCATTGTTGGGCGACCCAATGTGGGCAAGTCAACTTTGTTGAATACATTGCTGGACGATGAAAGAGCCATTATCCATGAGTCTCCGGGTATAACCCGCGACTCGCTTGATGCTACAATTCGGTGGCGGGATAAGGAACTCTTGCTTGTCGACACCGCCGGGATTAAACGACGCGGAAGAGTCGGTGCTGGAGTGGATTATTATAGCCTGCTTCGCGCCCTCCAAGCTATCAACCGCTGCGATGTTGCCTTGTTGCTAATCGATGCCAGTGAATTTATTACTGCCCAGGATATGCATATAGCGGGCTATATTATTGGGGTTGGAAAGGGTATAATACTGTTGGTCAACAAATGGGATCTTATTCCCCAAGAACAAAGACAGGAGTTCAAACATAGCTTGGAGCGAAGACTTAGATTTGCTCACTATATACCTATCATTTACATTTCTGCCGAACTAGGGCAGGGGATAAACAGGATTCTACCCCAAGCCTGGGAAGTCTGGCAGGAAAGACAAAAGCAAATACCACAATCGGAAGTTGCCGAGTTAGTCAAACAGTCAGTAGGTAGCCATCCCCCGCCCCGCACAGGTTCTAGACGGTTGCACATTACCCGGGCCTATCAAGATGAATCTAAACCAGCAACCTTTGTCCTCAAGGTCAACGATCCTAAACTGGTTCATTTTTCTTATCAACGCTACTTGGAAAATAAGCTTCGCCGGGGCTTTGGTTTTCGCGGCGTTCCTTTGAAGTTGATTTTCACCAAGACTGCCCGTAAAATCAATAGAAAGATGGAGGCGAGAACATGCTTATAGCTGAGTTTGTTGCTATAGTATTAATCGCTTATCTCCTTGGTTCTATTCCATTTGGCTTGATAATAGGCAAGCTGAAAAGTGGTGTTGATATCAGGGAGCATGGAAGTGGCAAGACTGGCGCCACTAATGTTATGAGAACTCTGGGGACCAAGCTCGGCGTTTTAACTCTGGTTCTCGATGTGGTTAAAGCTGGTGGGGCAGTCATGATAGCCGCGGTAATTATAGATAGCGGCAGTGGCAGCGTAACCATTGGTGGCGTGTCGGTTTATTGGCAGCATATAGCTCAAGTTGCAGCTGGTTTGGCCGCAATAGCCGGGCATAACTGGCCAGTATTTGCTAAGTTTAAGGGAGGTAGGGGGGTGACCGCCTATTTTGGCACATTGTTTGTTATTTATCCACCAGCAGGCATATTGGGTGCTCAAGTTGTAGCTATAGCCGCATTACACAGCCGGCAGATGTCCAGGGGTTCTATTCTTGGAGCCTTAGCTGCGTGGTGCTTAATGATACCCTTAACCATTGCCTACAATTTCCCTCCCATCTATCTGGCTTACGGTTTGGTAGTTATCGCATTGCTCGTCTACCAACACCAGGACAATATAAAAAGATTAAGGCAGGGCACAGAACGCCAATTATGGTGAAAAGGCATGAGAGACCATGCCTAAAGTTACTATCATAGGCAATACCTCTTGGGGCAATACTTTAGGCGTTTTGCTGAGTGGTAAAGGGGCAGACGTAAAACTGTGGGCGCGAAGCGAGGCTGAAGCCAAAGAATTAAACCAGGGACGGCGTAGCTATTCCTGTACCAGCCATATCAGAGAAGCCTTAGACGGGGCTGGCCTGGCAATCTGGGCGGTTCCCTCTCAAAAGTTAAGAGAAAACGTCAGCCACGCCAAGCATTATCTTACCAATTCGATGCTATTGATGAGCGCCGCCAAAGGATTGGAAGTCAATAGTGCTAAGAGAATGTCACAGGTACTGGCAGAAGAAATTGCTCCTTCATTAAGAAGGCAAATTTGCATCCTCTCTGGTCCCAATTTGGCCAAGGAAATTGCCCGGGGTCTCCCTGCCGCTTCAGTCATCGCCGCCCAAGATATGGATTTAGCGGAAAAAGCGCGGGAACTGATGGAGTCACCAAAGTTCTTTCTATCTACTAGCGATGATGTTATCGGAGTTGAATTATGCGGAGCTTTGAAAAACATTATAGCTTTGGGTGCAGGCGTGATAGATGGTCTGGGCCTGGGTGATAACGCCAAGGGAGCCTTTATTGCCTGGGGCTGGATGGAGGTTGTTTCCTTGGGGGTAACATTGGGGGCCAGGGCTGACACTTTTTATGGCCTAGCCGGTTTAGGCGACCTTATAGCTACCTGCTCCAGCACTCTAAGCCGCAATCATTATGCTGGCTGCGAACTGGCTAAGGGTCGTTCCTTGTCTGAGATATCTGCCTCTATGCCGAACGTTGCTGAGGGAGTCGCCACCACTGAAGCAGTCCACAAGTTAGTGGAAAACCAGGGGCTTCAATTACCGGTTATCAACCTTATCTATGCGATTCTTTTTGAAGGCTTGCCTCCAAGCCAAGCATCGATTGACTTCAAAGAACTAGCAGAAAGCCATCGCTGATATTGGACTAGACGTCTGGAGGCGGTTCAGTCCGAGGTAGTATCTTAGCCAATTCTTCAAAAAGATGACGCTGGTTTTTATCCAGATGTTGTGGGGTTGTTACACTTACTTTGACAAGCAAGTCTCCTTTTCCTCTGGCATCAATATGCGAGATCCCCTTGCCTTTGAAGCGAAATATTTTCCCATTTTGAGTTCCTGGTGGTATTTTTAATTCTACCTTTCCATCTAGAGATGGCACTCTCACTTCATCACCCAAAGCTGCTTGAGCAAAATTGATGGATAACTCGTAAAGAATATCACTGCCATCTCTATGGAATAAATTGTGTGGCTTTACTGAAAGGGTAACATAGAGGTCGCCCGGGGGGCCTCCATACAAGCCAGCGCTCCCCTCTCCATTCAAGCGTAATTGATATCCCTCATCCACACCCGCAGGAACGTTGATACTTATTTTACGCTTCACCTTTATTCTTCCTCCTCCCTTGCATTGAGAACAGGGATTGCTTATTACAGCGCCACTACCTCCACAGCGAGGGCAAGTTGTGATGTGAGTGAAGCGTCCAAAAATGCTTTGCTGAACCCTCTTCACTTGCCCTTTGCCACGACAATCAGGGCAAGTCTCGGGATTAGTACCCCGTTCGCTGCCAATGCCATGACATGCAGGGCAGAACTCGATGCGTTGTATTTCGACTTCTTTGTTGCAGCCGAATACTGCTTCTTCAAAAGAAAGAGTGAGGTGACTTCGCAGGCTATCTCCTTTCTGCGGAACACGCTGAGCAGTCTGCCCGAAGGGGGCGCCAAAACCATTCCAGAAGGATTCAAAAATGTCTCCCAGCCCGCCAAAGCCAAAGTCGGAAAAGCCTCCCTCTACATCTACTCGGCCATAGCGATCATATCTGCGCCTTTTATCGGGGTCGGAGAGGACTTGGTAGGCCTCGTTTATTTCCTTAAATTTCTCCTCGGCTCCCGGCTCTCTATTGCAATCAGGATGATGCAGTTTCGCTAACCTGCGAAACGCCCTCCTGATTTCCTCATCGCTAGCGTTTCGAGGCACTCCCAGCAATTCATAATAATCTTGTTTTATTGCCACAGCCTTTAATTTTAACTCTTAAATTTCTATGCGACAACTTTCACGTGCTGGACTTGCGGATATTTGATATCTGGGGAGGTGATATAATTACAGCGCAGTGAAACGACAGATTGCAGAAATCCTCCGTCATCGCAAGAAAAAGAAAATCACCAACAAAAACCTTAGGGCTTCCGCCGTGCTCATACCTCTTTTTTGTAACCAGGGGCAATATCATGTCCTGCTTACGAAAAGGAGTGAAGAGGTAGACTTCCACAAAGGGCAAATCTGCTTTCCTGGGGGGACCCGTGAGCCATCTGATTCCAGCCTGCTCCAAACTGCCATCAGAGAGGCTGAAGAAGAAATAGGTTTAAGGGCCGAAGATGTTGAAATTTTGGGGGAATTTGACGATAGCGTGACACTCACCAGTAACTATGTTATTTCGCCTTTTATTGCCTTCATACCACATCCTTACCATTTTCAGGTCGATGGTAGGGAAATCAGGGAAATTTTTTCCATTCCCCTGTCATTTTTACTGGATGAAGCCAATTTCAGGCAGGAGTCTTACGAATATGAGTATGAAGGGCATATCATCTGGGGGGCTACCGCCAGGATTTTAAGACAATTCGTAGATTTATTGAAGTCTGAGAGTGGGGCTCTGAAGTAGTCATTTCTTCTCTTTAGCCTTGACTTTGATTGCTTTGGGCTTTACCTCTTCGGCTTTGGGTATGGTTAGAGTTAAAACGCCATCCTCTATAGTTGCCTCAGCCTTATCTGACTTAAGCCCACCGGGAAGGACCACGCTTCTGGAAAAAGCTCCATAGCGTCTTTCCTGATACAGGTAATCTTCTCTCTTGACTTCCTGTTCTGCTTTGCTCTCCCCTTTGATGGTTAAGGTGTCACCAGTGATATCAATATTGACATCTTCCGGCTTAACCCCGGGCAAAGCTGCCTTCACCACGATTTCGCTAGGTGTCTGGTAGACGTCTATGGCTGGCGCAGCTACTTCGCCAAATGCCTCCAGAGCACGAGAGGGGCGAACAAAGCTGTCTTCGAACAACCTGTCCATTGCCTGTCTCAGGCTCATAAGGTCAGTAAAGGGATGCCATCTCTCTATGGCCATCTCTATCACCTCCTTTTTTTATTTTTGCTGAGCCCCACTCTCAGTTCAAGAAATATTATAGGAAAGTTAAACACTTGTGTCAAGTCTTTTCGAAATGTGTTAAGAAATATTTGACAAAACAATTAAATAATTTTATAATTTATGCAAAATCATTAGAGAAGAGAGATGGCAGGCAAGGACTATTATCAAATTCTAGGCGTAAGTAGGAATGCTTCAGAAAAGGAAATCAAGCAGGCCTACCGCCGTTTGGCGCGTAAATACCATCCTGACCTCAATCCGGGCGACAAATCGGCTGAGGCAAAATTTAAGGAGATAAATGTGGCTTATGAAGTCCTCGCCAATCCTGAAAAGCGAAAAAAGTATGACCAATTTGGTGAGCAATGGGAATATGCTGACCAATTTGCTAAGTCCGGGGGGCAAGAGAGAGTCAGGTGGGATTTCGGTAAGGGTGGCGCAAGCTTCGAGTATGGCGACGTGAGTGGCTTTGGCGACATTTTTTCAAGCTTATTCGGCGATTCTGGTATAGGCTCCAGAATGAGGCGTGGGCCACGACGTGGTCAGGATATAGAATCCCCCATCGAGGTAACCCTTGAAGAGGCGTACCATGGTTCTACACGTATGATGCAACTTCAGACCGAGGAGCCCTGTGCAGCTTGTGGCGGCACAGGCAGAGTGGGAAATCGAGTCTGTACTATTTGTAATGGTGCCGGTGGGAAGGTAATTAACAAACGGCTGGAGGTTAAGATTCCAGCGGGAGTTAGAAATGGTTCGAGAATTCGTATAGCAGGAGAAGGTGGTTCTGGTCTTGCCGGCGGCAGCAAGGGTGACCTCTATCTGGTAGTGAAGGTGCTTCCCCACAAGCTCTTTGAGCGCAAAGGAGATGACCTTTACACTGAGGTTTCCGTACCTTTAGCCACCGCCATACTGGGTGGCGAGGTAAGGTTGCCCACTTTGAATGGTAATATATCCCTGAAAATACCACCGGAGACCCAAAACGGCAAGGTTTTCCGCTTGGCAGGGAAGGGTATGCCCCAGCTAGGCAATAGTAAGTACGGCAATATGTTCGCCAAAGTAAGAGTAGTCTTGCCCACTAATTTGACCGAGGAGGAGAAAAAACTATTCGAGAAGCTGCGGTCTATGCGACCAACATAAAGCGAGGTGCCATGATGACAGACTGGGAATCTAAACCGAGATATGTAATAAGCGTGGCCGCCAGGATGGTGGGCATAGAAACTCACACATTGCGGTATTATGAAAGGCTGGGGCTGGTACACCCAGAGCGCTCAAGTGGCAATATACGTCTCTACTCGGAGGAAGACGTTGACCGCTTGCGCTCTATTAAGGCTCTGATGAGCGATTGTGGCGTTAATTTGGCAGGGGTAGAGGTGGCATTGAAGTTGATGCAGCAGATGAAAGAGATGCAGCGACAACTTGAGGAAATGGAGAGAAAAATAAGTAAAGTTGCCCAAGCTGAAATAGAAGACATAATAGAGGACATAATAGAAGACGCAGAATGGAAGGAGGTATAAAAAATTTTAACAACTCATCTGTCATTCTGAGCAAAGCGAAGAATCTAGACCTTTCGCTATCGCTCAGGTGATAAGGTAGACAATGAGGAGGTATAGAAAGTTGAGACCAGAGAGATTTACTGAGCAGGCACAAGAGGTTCTAGCGGCCTCACAAGAATTGCTTCGCCGCTATCAACATAACCAGTGGGATGTGGAGCATATTCTATTGGCTTTGCTGGAGCAGGAAAAGGGAATAACCAGAGACATATTACAGGCGCTGGGTGTTGATGTTGAGGCGGTAAAGCAGCGAGTGCAAGCAACACTCGAGAGTTTCCCCAAAGTAGCTTACGAAGCGGGGCAGATTTATGCCACTCCGCGGATTTCCGCTATTCTCCAAAATGCCAACAGAGAGGCCGACAGGTTAAAGGATGAGTTTGTCAGCACTGAGCATTTGCTCATTGCTATTGCTGGGGAAACCAGAGGTGAGGCTGCAGCAATTCTAGCTGAGGCTGGCGTTAACCAGGAAAAGATTTATCAAGCCTTGCAGAAAATTCGTGGCGGTCATCGAGTTACCGACCGTCAAGCGGAAAGCAAATACCGTTCCCTGGAAAAATACGGTCATGACCTCACTGAATTAGCCCGTGAGGGCAAACTCGACCCTGTAATCGGGAGGGAAAACGAAATCAAACGTGTAACGCAAATATTATCGCGGCGAACCAAGAACAATCCCGTGATTATCGGCGATGCCGGCGTGGGTAAGACGGCAATTGCCGAGGGATTAGCCCAGAAGATTGCCGCCGAAGATGTTCCCGATTCCCTGAAAGGGAAAAAGGTGGTGGCTTTGGATATGGGAGCACTGGTAGCGGGAAGTAAATTCCGCGGGGAGTTTGAGGAAAGGTTGAAGGCAGTCCTGGATGAAGTCCGGCAGGCAGCCGGCGAAGTTATTATGTTCATTGATGAGCTTCACACTGTGGTAGGAGCCGGAGCTGCCGAAGGAGCAATCGATGCCAGTAATATGCTGAAGCCTGCACTGGCTCGTGGTGAGATTCAATGTATCGGGGCTACTACACTAGACGAGTATAGAAAGCGTATTGAAAAGGATAAAGCTCTGGAGAGACGTTTCAGCCCTGTTTATCTCGATGAGCCCAGCGTAGAAGCCACCATAGAGATGCTCCGAGGACTTCGCCCTCGATATGAAGCGCATCACAAAATAAAGGTTGAGGATTCTGCCCTGGTAGCTGCTGCCAAGTTGAGCCAGAGATATGTGTCGGAAAGATTCTTGCCTGACAAGGCAATTGACTTAATCGACGAGGCGGCCAGCAAGCTACGGATTGATATGGAAAGCGCTCCCCAGGAAGTTAAAACGCTGGACCAGAAAATACAACACCTGCGTGACGAAGAGGAGGCAGCTTCGCGACGAGGAGATTACCAGAAAGCTGCCGAATTGAAAACTGAAAGGTTGCACTTGGAGCAGGAGTACAACCAGGCCAAACAGCAATGGCAGAAGGAGAAGAAAATTGACAGTGTGGTGGATGAGGAGGATATCGCCGGACTGATTGCCCAGTGGACGGGTATACCAGTTTCCCGAATGATGGAAACGGAGACTGATAAGCTGGTCCACATGGAGGAGAGGATTCACCAGAGGATAGTGGACCAGGTAGAGGCAGTGGCTGCCGTCTCCGAGGCTATAAAGCGAGGTCGGGCTGGGCTTAAGGACCCCAAACGGCCGATTGGCAGCTTCATTTTCCTCGGCCCTACCGGCGTGGGAAAGACCGAGCTGGCTCGCGCTTTAGCCGAGTTCCTCTTCGACGACGAAGAGACCATGGTAAGACTGGACATGTCCGAGTATATGGAAAAGCACACCGTATCCCGTCTTATCGGGTCGCCACCGGGATATGTGGGGTATGAAGAGGGAGGCCAATTGACCGAGGCAGTGCGCCGCCGTCCCTATAGGGTTATCCTGTTCGATGAGGTAGAAAAAGCTCATCCCGACGTCTTCAACATACTGTTGCAGATGCTGGAAGACGGCAGGCTTACAGACGGACATGGCCGGACTGTGGACTTCAAAAACACAGTAGTAATCATGACCAGTAACCTGGGCACTGAGGAATATCAACATGGAGGAATTGGTTTTTCCCGCAGGGAAGAAAGCGATGAGCAAAGAATGAAAAGCGCTATAGAAAGCGCCTTAAAGAAAACCTTCCGCCCTGAGCTACTCAACAGGATAGATGACGTCATTATATTCCATCCTCTAACTGAGGAGGACTTGAAGAGCATCGTTGACCTGCTTATCCATGAAGTGGAACGGCGATTGGCTGAGCGGAGTATTAAGCTCGAAGTCAATGAGGAAGCCAAAGCCTGGTTGGCCAGGAAAGGATATGATCCTATATACGGAGCTCGTCCCTTACGCCGGGCTATTCAGAGGTATGTAGAAAATCCCATATCGACCAAGATATTGCAGGGCGAGTTCAAAGAGGGAGACACTATAGCTATCGGCTTGAAGGAAGATAGCCTGAGCTTTGCCGCTTTGGAAACTGCTAAGGCAAAAAAGAAAACAAAAACAAAACATGAGTAAACTCCGATGAAATCGGAGTTTACTCACTCTGTTCCAGAACTTTTTTCCTTCAGCTCCTGGGCCCTCAGGCTCCTGTCGTCCACTTTGACGCCTGTAAATAAAGCTGGTAAGCTAAGCCCCGATGCATCGGAGAAAGGAGACCTGATGATGCCCGCCAAAGTGGATATGGATAAAATCGTTTCTCTGTGTAAGCGGAGGGGGCTTATTTTTCCCAGCAGCGATATATATGGCGGTTTAGCTAGCTGCTGGGATTATGGCCCTATGGGGGTGGAGCTTAAGCGTAATGTTAGAGACGCCTGGTGGAAGGCGATAGTCCATGAGCGGGATGATGTAGTAGGTCTGGACACAGCAATCATGATGCACCCGGGAGTCTGGGCAGCCAGCGGCCATATTGATAGCTTCACAGACCCCCTGGTTGAGTGCAAATCTTGTCACCTGAGGTGGCGCGCTACCGAAATAGAAGGCGAGAGATGTCCCAAATGTGGCGGTGAATTAACCGAGCCTCGCATGTTCAACCTGATGTTTAAAACCTCTATGGGTCCCGTGGAGGAAGAGGCGAGCACAGTTTACCTCCGCCCCGAAACTGCCCAGGGCATATTCGTCAACTTCGATAATGTTATCACCACTTCCAGGAAGAAGTTGCCTCTGGGCATCGCCCAGATAGGCAAATCTTTCCGCAATGAAATCACCCCCGGCAACTTCATATTCAGAACCAGGGAGTTTGAGCATATGGAGCTGGAGTACTTCGTTAAGCCCGGGACCGACGAAAAGTGGCTCGATTACTGGGTCAAGGAGAGGTTTGACTGGTATGTCAAACTGGGTATCAGAAAGGAAAATCTTCGCCTGCGCCAGCATGGCAAAGACGAGCTGGCCCACTATGCCCGGGACTGCTATGACGTCGAGTATCTATTTCCCATGGGCTGGTCGGAGCTGGAGGGGATTGCCAACAGGGGCGATTTCGACCTTATTCAGCATGCCAAGCATAGCGGCAGAGAGCTAAGTTATTACGATGCTGAGGCCGGCGAGAAGTATGTCCCTTACGTTATTGAGCCCTCGGCTGGCGTTGACCGCTCTGTCCTGGCTTTGCTCATTGATGCCTATGATGAAGAGGAAGTCGAAGGAGAAAAGAGAACAGTTCTACATCTGCACCCTTCTCTGGCTCCTATTAAGGTAGCTGTTTTGCCCTTAAGCCGGAATGAGAAGTTAACTCCTCTGGCTAAAGAGGTCTTCAATAAACTGTGTCCGAATTTCGTGACCGATTACGATGATTCGCAAAGCATAGGGCGGAGATACAGGCGTCAGGACGAAATCGGCACTCCATTCTGCGTTACCGTAGATTTTGAGTCTCTAGAAGATAAGCAGGTTACCATTCGGGATAGGGACAGCCTGGCGCAAATTCGGGTGTCCATAGAGGGATTGGAGGAGGTCATAGAAGCCAAACTCGGAGGAGAGGCTTTCGACTCTTCGCCACTATGGGCCACAAGGGAGAAGTAAGGATCCTGCGCTTTGCTAACCTTCACCCATGAACCAAATCAGCATTCAATATCACAAAACCGACGTTGGAGAACTAATACTAGGCTCCTTTCGGGGCAAACTCTGTCTGCTCGGATTCGGAGACAGGGAGATGAGGAGAGCAGTTGATGGCAGGATCAAGGAAGGACTGGCCGCTGAGTTTGTCGAGCAGGATGCTGAAGTCCTGGAGAAAACGAGAAAACAAGTTGATGAGTATCTCAGTGGAAATAGAAAAGAGTTTGACATTCCTCTGCTAATGGTAGGGACTGATTTTCAGAGAAGAGTCTGGAAGGCACTGATGAAGGTTCCATACGGAGTCACGTCAACATATGGGCAAATAGCAGAGGATATAGGCAGTCCAAAGGCCGTCCGAGCGGTCGGCAATGCTAACAGTGTGAATCCCATCAGCATAATCATTCCCTGTCATCGCATAATCGGGAGTGACGGTGAGCTTGTTGGGTATGGGGGTGGATTGCCTGTTAAGAAACGATTGCTAAAGCTTGAGCAAAGGAATACGGGTTTACGTGATGACTAAAGTTGTCATATTTAAGGTCACGCTATACTTGTCTCTTGAGATAGTTTAGGGGGCATTATAATCTTTGGGGCAAGTATGATATCGCCGAAGGTTAATTCTATTTGAGCAACTTAAACTCGTTGACGTCTACCAATCCTAAGTCGGTCAGTCTGAGTTCGGGGATCACGGGCAGGGCGAGGAAAGAGAGGAGGGCAAATGGTGCTGGGGGCAATTTGCCCAGACTGGCGGCAGTCTTCTCTACTATTTCATGCTGGGACGCGACTACGTCCAGCGGCTCAGGGGAAAGCAAGCCGGCGATGGGCAGGGGCAGCGAAGCGAGAATTTCCAGGTTGGCACAAACAACCAGCCCGCCCTGCAATCTATTAATTTCCTCAATTGCCTTGAGGATGTCGAAGTCATCGGCGCCAACCGCTATTATGTTGTGAGAGTCGTGAGCCACTGATGAGGCTAATGCCCCTTTCTTTAAGCCGAATCCACTGACTAATCCTACTCCAATGTTACCGCTAGACTTGTGTCTTTCCACCACTACCAGCTTTAGAATGTCTCTTTCCACATCGGGCATAATTGCCCCATCCACAACCTTCATCTTTTCCCCCGCCTTCCTGGTGACTATCTGTCCGGGGACGATTTCGATAACTGGATAGCCTTCCTCAGAGGTCTCACCCTCACCTAGCCTCTCCCGTCGAGGGAGAGGAATTTTCAGTGATTGTGCTGTGGGAGACTTAATCCGTACCGTGTCTCTTAGCTCCAGAGTAACAGGGGGTAGGGGGAACAAGGGCTTGCCTTGCCTTGCCACCAGCTTGCCCTGGTAAAACACCATATCTATCTCTAATTTAGCCAGGTCGGTGATGGTTATGAGATTGGCTATATAACCCGGGCCAATGCCCCCTCTATCGTAAAGCCTGAAATACTCGGCAGCGTTAATCGTCGCCATCTGGATTGCCCGGACCGGCTCCAGACCTCTTTCAATAGCCTTTCGTACCACAGCGTCGATATCGCCTTCCCAAAGTAAATCGGAGCAGCTACGGTCATCCACCACAAAGAAGCATCTTTTATAAGTATTATCGGTAACCAGAGGCAGAAGGGCGTCCAGGTTCTTCTCTGAAGAGCCCTCCCGGATCATGAGGTACATACCCCGGCGCAACTTCTCCTTTCCCTCTTCCAGAGTAGTGGACTCGTGGTCAGAAAGAATGCCGGCGGACAAGTAGGCATTCAGCTCTTTGCCACCGAGTCCCGGAGCGTGCCCATCGATAACCTTGCCCTTAGAGGCATTTATTTTCTTCAAAACTTCTTCATCCCCACTGACCACGCCGGGAAAGTTCATCATCTCTCCTAAGCCGATTATCTTAGGATGAGCCAGAATTCTCTTTACTTCCTCAGAGCTGATTCGGGCGCCTGATGTCTCTAGGTGGGTTGCTGGCACGCAGGAAGGGGCCATGAATAGCATATCCAGTGGGAGCTTCCGCGCCAGATCCGTGACGAATTTTATTCCTTCAAATCCACAAACGTTGGCGATTTCATGTAAGTCAGTGACCACGGCCAGAGTACCTCTGGGAACCACAGCCTGAGCGTACCTTGCCGGGTGAAGCATAGAGCTTTCTATATGTGTATGTCCGTTAATCAGCCCGGGAGCCAAAAACCGGCCCTGCAGATCGACAATTTCTTGGGCTTTGTTATAATCCCCTACGCCGGCAATCCTATCGCCATAGATAGCAACATCGGCTTGCTCTATTTCCCCAATAAATGTATTTACTATCCGGGCATTTTTCAGGAGCAAATCGGCCGGTATTTCCCCTCTGGCTACAGAAATAAGCTCCTTTAAATCCATCTACTAATCCTCCATACAATTTCATATAAAATCCCTCGAAGGGAGAGGATTAAAGTGAGGGTGAAATCCCCCTCCTTCTAACTCCCTCCCGCGAGGAGAGGGAGAACAATGGGGAATTTTATGGCCAACCGTATTAGTCGTCCAGGGCATAAATGTCGGGCAAATTACGGAACCTCTGATCGAAGTCCAGTCCATATCCCACGACAAATTTATTGGGCACGGTGAAGCCGAGATAGTCAATGAATACCGGAACCCTGCGCCGAGACGGCTTGTCTGTCAGGGCACAGAGCTTCAGCGAAGCAGGGCTCTTCTTCCTTAAGTAATCGAGTAAAAAAGAAGTGGTGATTCCAGTATCCACGATATCCTCAATCACCAGAACGTCTCTGCCTTTGATGGGTGTCTTGAGTCCTTGAACTACTCTCGCTTTGCCCGAACTCTCCCTGGCAGCGCCATAACTGGATAGTCTGACAAAATCGAGCTCCAGGGGTAAATCAAGCTGGCGAATGAGGTCAGCCGTAAACATAAAAGACCCTTTAAGGACGCCGATAAGCAAAGGCTGTTTCCCTTGATAATCCCTCTTGATTTCGGAAGCCAGCCTCTCTACAGCTTTAGCTATTTCCTCACGGTTGATAAGAATTTTGAGTTGCGGCTGAGAGACCATTACATCGTTCCCAAACTAGTTACTATGATAACATAATTGCATCTAGTTACGTATGCTGCGGAGGCTGAGATACAATAGAGTATAACTTAAGCCGCGCGCAACAATCCCTTGGCTATCTCGCTCCGGTGGAGTATATTGAAAAAGAACTTGCCAAAATCCGCAGCCTAGTGTTACCCATGTCGTCAGCCAGCACAAGGTATTGACAATAATCAGGAGCAGTGTATAATGGAAGATACATAGTATACCGATGTATCAGGAACTGATCAAATGCCGGCTAAAACTATAAGCTATGAAGAGCTGATACCTGGTTACAAATTCCCTCCTGCCATTTATGAACTTAGTACTTCGCTCGTCTCCAAATACCTGAATGCTGTGGAGGGTGCAGGTGATGGGTTTGTTCCTCCCTTGGCCATTACAGCCTGTGCCATAGCTGCTATGACGGGTTCTCTTTCCCTGCCCTCTGGCACTGTCGTTATTCATGCTTCGCAAGAGTTAGAATTTTTCAAACTGGTGCCCATTGGCGTCACTATAGAGTGTCACACTAGAGTGGCACAAAAGATAACCCGGGGCAAAATGAGCATGTTAATTTTGGAGCTCGAGGTTTTGGACAAAGGCAAAGAGAAGGTGCAATCTGGAAAGGCAACCGTAGCATTGCCCACCTAAGGAAAAAATGCTCACAGAAATTCGAGAAGGGAAGACTCTTAATCCGGTTGTAAAACATATCACCCAGGAGAAAATTAATCTTTATGCTGAGGCATCGGGTGATTTTAATCCCATCCATGTTGACGAGTCTTTTGCTGCTACAACTCCTTTGGGTGGCACTATTGCTCATGGTATGCTTAACTTGGCTTATGTGTCAGAGATGATGACTTCGGCTTTTGGTCGAAGCTGGCTGGCTGACGGTAAGCTTCGAGCAAAGTTCAAAGAGCCGGCACGCCCTGGAGATACTCTGACTATAAATGGCAAAATTGGTTGCGTTGAAAAAAAGGATAATGTATCATACGCCAATTGCAATTTTGAATGCTTTAATCAAAAGGGAGAAACGATAGTCACAGGGGAGACAATAGTCAAGCTCTCAGGCGATGAGGAGTGAGAATATGAGCCATAATGGCAGAGTAAGGGTGGCCGTAGACGCCATGGGTGGTGATTATGCCCCTGAGGAAGTAGTCAAAGGGGCAGTGCTTGCAGCTCAGAAAAATGATATAGCAATTCTCTTGGTTGGCTCTACGAACATTCTGGAACAGGAATTAGACAAGTGCAAATTCTCCAACAACGGTTCATCCATCCATATTGTCGAGGCAAGCGAAGTTATCAGGGAAGATGAACCGCCTATTGCCGTAGTTCATCGCAAGTCTAATTGCTCTGTAGCCATAGCGGCAAAGATGGTGAAATCAGGTGAGGCAGATGCGTTGGTTAGCGCTGGGTCCAGTGCAGCAGCTTCACTAAGCGCAATGCAATTCATGGGTATGTTGGATGGCGTGGGTCGTCCGGCAATTGTTGGCTCCCTGGGTAGCTTTGCACCGAATACTGTGATGGTGGATCTCGGAGCCAATTTGGATTGCAAGCCACATCAGTTTTTGACTTTTGCCATCGCCGGTTCGGTCTACGCTAAGAAGTTCCTTAACATCGCCGACCCTAAGATAGGTTTGCTAAACACTGGAAGTGAAGAGAATAAAGGGAGTGAAATAGGGCGTGAAGCTTATTCCCTTCTCAAGAATAGTGGGTTGAACTTTGTTGGTAATATAGAAGGCAATGACATCCTAAACGGCAAGGCCAACGTCATCGTCTGTGGCGGTTTTGTGGGCAATGTTCTTTTAAAGTTTTATGAAAGCATCGCGAGTCATGCCCGAGATTGGACAGTACAGAAGATGAAGAAATATCCACCTCTAGATGCCTTCGTTAAAATGTTGTTTAATGGATTATTCCCCGCAACCAAAATATCCAGTGAAACTGAGAGGCGGGGCGGTGGTATTTTGTGGGGTGTCGACGGGGTTGTCAGGATAGCGCATGGAGCTAGCCGAGCCTGCCAAATAGCCAATGCTATAGAAGGCGCCAAGGAAGCGGTGAAAGCCGAGGTTATTGCAAGCTTGAAGTTGGATTTAGCAAAATTTAACCATGGAGGTAAACCGTGACTGTCGAAGAACAAATAAGAGAAATCGTAGCCAAAATTACCCATGTTGATAAGAGCATTATTACCAGGGAAAGCACATTTAAAGATATTAAGGCGGATTCCCTGGATATAGTACAGGCATTGGTGGCAGTGGAAGAGGCTTTTAGTATTGAAATACCTGACGAAGAAGCCCAGAAGTTTCAGAACTTCGGTGACTTTGTCTCCTATGTAGAGAGGCGGGTAGCACAAGAGGAGAAGGTTTAGCTGTGTCCCTTGAGGGGAAGCTGGCTTTAGTTACGGGTGGCGGGCGTGGCATCGGTCGGGCGATTGCGTTAAAACTTGCTTCTCAAGGGTGTGATATTATCGTCAATTTTTTCCGCCACCGCGAGAGCGCGGAACAAACAGCCAAGGATATCCAGGCTCTAGGAGTGAAAACTGAAACCATCCGAGCTAACGTGGGAGACCCAGCAAAGACCGATGAAATGTTTGACATGGTTGGCAATAAATATGGCCGACTGGATATCTTAATTAATAATGCTGCTTCAGGTGTGGGTCGTCCTGTGATGGATGTGGATGTTAAAGCCTGGGAATGGACTATGGATATAAATGCCAGGGCTTATTTACTCTGCGCTCAGAGGGCAGCCAAGCTAATGGAGGGGAGGGGCGGTAAGATAGTCAGCATCTCCAGCTTGGGTTCACCCTTTGTCTTGCCCAATTATTCTATTGTTGGAATCTCTAAAGCTGCCTTGGAAGCTATAACCCGTTACCTGGCAATAGAGCTGGCACCTCAGGGCATTTGTGTAAACACTGTAGTTGCTTCTGCTGTAGAGACGGAGGCCCTGAAGTTCTATTTTAAACAGGGGCTAGTGAAAGACAATCGTCAAGTAACCCCGGCGGGAAGAATGGTGATTCCCGAAGACGTCGCTAATGTAGTGGCTTTTTTGTGCAGCGAAGAGGCATTTATGATAAGGGGGCAGACGGTTATTGTTGATGGGGGTACTTCTGTAGGGCTCTTCACCATGATTGCCGAGGAAAGCTCATGAACGCGGCTAAGGTTCCCAAAAACTCAATGAGTTCCCGGGGCACAATAAATATACCAAGGGTTGTAGTTACCGGTTTGGGTACTATTAATCCCTTGGGCCTAAGTGTAGATGATTTCTGGGAAGGGTTAGTCGCAGGAAAGTCGGCCATCGGTACTATTACACGCTTTGATGCCAGCAAATTTCGCGTGAAAGTGGATGCTGAGGTGCATGGCTTTGATGCTACACCGTATATGGACCCGAAGGCCATTGACCGCACCTCAAGGACTATCCAGTTTGCTGTTGCCGCTGCCAAAGAAGCAATTCAATCAGCTGCCTTAGATATGACTCAGGAAAATCCTGAGCGAGTAGGTGTTACCATTTCTACTATGACAGAGCAAGGCTATGTTGTTTGGGGATGGGAGCTCTATCAAAAATTGGGTCCCAGAAGAGCCGACCCGCTCTTCATCACCAAATCAACTGCCAGTGCAGCAGCCATGCATGTGGGGATGATGCTGGGCGCCAAAGGTCCTAACAACGCTGTAAATAGCCTCTGTGCCAGTGGTGCTGACTCCATAGGCACGGCAATGAACTTCATTCGCTTAGGATATACTGATGTAATGATAGCCGGGGGTTCTGACGCCAGCCTGGAGCCGGTTGGCATGGCTGGAATAGATATTCTGGGAGCCCTTTCCCATGAAACTGACCCGTCCAAGGCTTGTCGCCCGTTCGACCTGAACCGCAATGGTTTTGTCTATGCTGAGGGCGTCGGATTGGTCGTTCTGGAAAGCTATGAACATGCTGTGAGGCGGGGCGCGCCTATCCTGGCTGAAATTGCCGGCGCAGGCTGGTCTTTTGATGCTCACGATGCAACTGCTCCAGCCCCTGAGTCTGAGGCTTATGCCATGAGTACTGCTCTCCAAAATGCCGGAGCGAAGATTGAAGATGTTGATTATATTAATGCTCATGGCACCAGCACCAAGCTGAATGATGCCTGTGAAACCAGAGCTATTAAGATGGTGTTCGGAGAGCACGCTTACAAAATCCCTATAAGCTCTACTAAGTCCATGATTGGGCACAGTATTACTGCTGCCGGCGCCATTGAAACCGTCGCCTCTGTATTAGTAATAAGCAAAGGGATTATCCACCCAACTATAAATTATGAAACCCCTGATCCGGAGTGTGACCTGGATTATGTCCCCAATGTAGCTCGCCCGGTTCAAGTGAATGTATGTCTGAATAATAGTTTTGGTTTAGGTGGTGAAAACTGCTGCTTAGTGCTTAAACGCGTCAACGAGTGAAGGCTAGTAATGGAATTGGCAGGCAAGGTAGCTCTGGTAACTGGTGCCTCTCGCGGTATGGGTAAAGCTATTGCCTTGAAGCTTGCCAGCCTTGGTTCCAAGGTAGTAGTTAATTATGTGGCAATTGAACCCAGTAATAAGGTTGATGCTGATAGTTTAGCGGAGAGCATAATCCGTCTGGGTGGGGAAGCCATATCGATTGAAGCTGATATTCGGGATAGTGAAGCAGTAAAAGACATGGTGGAGCAGGTGACCGATAAATGGACCAAGATTGATATTCTGGTGAACAATGCCGGAATAAATAGAGATACCCTTTTGTTAAGAATGTCTGATGATGCATGGGATGATGTAATCAACACTAATTTACGTGGAGCCTACCTGTGCACCAAGTTTGCCCTGAGGTCTATGATGAGGCAAGAGTGGGGACGCATTATTAATATAGCTTCGGTATCCGGAATAGTGGGGAATATAGGGCAAAGCAATTACGCTGCTTCCAAAGGAGGACTCATTGCTTTTACCAAAAGCGTAGCCCGAGAGATGGGTTCTCGTAATATAACTGTCAATGCCGTGGCCCCGGGCTACATTATTACTGGGATGACAGACAAACTACCTTCGGAAAGAAAAGATGCCATACTAGCACTGATTCCATTGCAACGCTTTGGCCAACCTGAGGATGTTGCTGAACTGGTAGCATTTTTAGCCAGTGACAGGGCTGGCTATATCACGGGACAAGCCATCACTATAGATGGCGGACTATTTCCTTAGTAATTCGCTTCACAACACGCTAACCTAAAGCTGCCGTTTTTTATGAGATATCCAACTATTGCCGCGAGGTAACATTTTATCTTCAAGCCAACAAATCCTTGTTGACCATTGTCACAATCGTGTCGGCTGTATCCGCTATAGCGTGTTAAAACTTCTTTGCCCGCAGAAAGAAACAAGGCGTAATTAACGCTAATTTCAGTGCTTTGCTATAATTTTTGTGAATATCGAGGAGTGGTCAGACAGCAAAATTATGGCAACTGCCTCGGAGTCCCGACCAGTCAAGATAGCAAGTTTAAATGGCTAAAGATTACTATGGGGTTTTAGGCGTACCCAGGAACGCCTCGGATGGA
>JBMCVZ010000005.1:0-22146 GCA_048621695.1 Chloroflexota bacterium | reverse complement strand
ATGGCAATACTGAAAGGGTTGCTAAGGTAATAGCAGATATTCTTGATGCCGACTTATTACCGGTGAAGCAAGTGAATGCAAGTATTGTTGAGCATTACGACGTAATCGGTTTCGGTTCGGGGATTTATGTTGGCAAACATCATAGTAGTTTATTAGATTTTGTCGATAGACTGCCCATGATGAGAAACAAAAAGGCGTTCATTTTTTCGACAAGCGGACTAACGAAAATGCGGTTCATACACAATTTTGATAAACCATTGAAAAAAAGGCTGCAAGGGAAAGGGTTCGATATTATCGGAGAGTTCTCCTGCAGGGGATATGATACATCCCGGGCAGCCATGATTGTTGGCGGAATAAACAAGGGCAGACCCAATGCAAGAGACCTAAAACAAGCAGAGGATTTCGCCAGCGGCTTGAAGAATGCATGATAATAACGATTTCCGTTGAGCTATGAAGCAGGTCGTTTCCAACAGCTATGTCAGGCCGCAATGTGATTCAAATTGTTTACCGTCGCGATAAGAAGCGTCTTGTGATAAGAATTCCAAACTAATAGCAGTTATCATTGCTTCCTACCTACGGGAATTACATACAAGGGCTGTTCATCTCCAGGCAGGTCGAGGAGTTCGCCGACCTGTTCGTTATAAAAGGCTCCCACAGTGACTACGCCCAGATCCATTGACGCTGCCTGAAGACACAGGTTTTGAGCGGCGTGTCCTACTTCCATGTGGACATATCTTATGCCCCTATCGCCATATTTACCGGTTGTCTTCTCATAGACCGCGGTGAAGACAATGACGATAGCTCCTTCCCCGATAAAATGTTGTCCCAGGGCAGCGTTAGCCAATTCAACTCTCTTATCACCCTCCATAGTTCTAACTAATTCATGTTTGAGCGGTTCATACCTATAAACACCCGGGCTCAAATCTTGAACATCGCCAGCCACCACGTATAGCTCCAGCGGGTAGAGGGCTCCTGCTGATGGAGCAGTCCTGAAGCCCGTGGGATCGGTGATCCCCTGAGCTGCCCATAGAAGCTGAGCTACTTCTTGAAGCATTAGCGACTCACCCGTGTAGCTTCTGATTGACCTTCTTCGAAGTAGGCTTTGCTCAATGGACACATCGCTGTCATATTGTGGCTCGGGTAGCTCTATGATAGAGCTTTCCGGTTCTGGAGGCGATGTTGGCGTCGGTGTGTTATCCGATAGCGCGCATCCGCAAAAAAAGATTAGCAGAATTATGGCTAGGCTTAACAGATAATTCCAATGGTACTGTTTCATGGTTTGCCTCCTTCCCAATCTCTGGCTACAATCTAACGCTATTCCCACCATTTTTTCGAAACAGGCATCGCTATTATTTCCTTTATCTCCAGCCTTTTCGTCGGGTCTTTATCAAACAGAGACGCAGGATAAGTAGCTCGAAGCACTATCGCTGTATCGGCTCCTTTCCCTGACCCTCCAACACCTATGACATCTTCATAAGGGATTACATATCCACAAGATACTGTGGTCAGCGCAACCTCCACAGCTACCTTCATCCCTTGGCCAAAGCTGTACAATGTTTCCTTCACCAATCGCTCAGGAGATGTATTGGGCCATCTAGCAGCCTCCAGCACTGAGCTATGGAGAACATAAGGCACCTTGTCAATGATAGCAACCCCAAGCCTCTCTAGCTCTTGCCTGAATTCTTGCTTCAGGCAAGGCCATTCCTCGCCCCATTCCCTTCGGTATGGTGCTTCTGATACACAAATCAACTCAGCTTTACCCTTGAGACTACGGGCAAATTCCACAGCAGTCTTGCCCGAGGTACTGGCAATAATAACCCTCCTGATTCCACCAAGCTCTAGTCGCTGGGAAACGGCTTCGATTACCATCTGCGTGTTTTCCTCTCCCGGCTCATCGAAGTAATAGACCTGCCTTTTAATCATTTTACCCATTGCTTTCCCTCCTGATAATAATTTCCGTCCCTTCACTCATCTGTTTAAAGACAGTGGCGTTGCCAATGATTTTCCCAAACACAGTAACCGGGCTCGCCGGGCGAATTTCATCTCTCTGGATTAAAGGAGTGGGGCCAAAGAAGATGCAAAACGCATTGCCATCAGGCCAGTAGCCCAGGTCTCCAATGTTTACTACCACTTGCCCAGCCTCTAGCTTAAGGCTGGGGGGAATCGAGAAATATATTTCGTCTCCCCAGAGATTGACGCGGTTTTTTAATGGGCAACGTTTCCCGGATTGCATGAGCCGTCCTGGTATCATTTAGCTCAGCCTCTGCTTCAATCGCTCCTGCTCTTATCTGAATTTTCTTTCCCCATGTTGGCCAATCCTATGAATAGGTGTATTATACTATATGAACCTGGAGTCAATCTCTGACAAGGGGGTGAAAATGAAGGTAGCTAAAGTGGACGAAATGAAAGACCTGGACAGGCGTGCTACTGAGGAATTTGGCATCTCGCAAGACCTTTTGATGGAGAACGCAGGGCAGGCAGTGTACTTTGTGATGTTGCAGGAATTCGGAGTAAAGGACAACAAATTCGTTGTTTTTTGTGGTGGTGGCAACAATGGTGGAGACGGTTTGGTTGTTGCCAGGAAGATTTACTCCAATGGTGGGGAGGCAAAAGTTTTTTTGCTAGATGATGGAACTAAATTTAGAGGAGCGGCAAAAAGGAACTTTGAAATTGTATCCCGGATGCCAATGGAAATCTGCAGAGTTGACTCAATTGACTCCATAATACCCGAGGTCCTTGACTCCGATGCCATCGTGGATGCCATATTTGGCACAGGTCTGGCCCGAAAGGTCAACGGGATGTACAAAGATGTGATTCAACTGATAAACGAGAGCCAAAGGATAATATTTAGCGTTGACATTCCTTCAGGCATAAATGGAGACTCCGGGGAGGTGATGGGAGTGGCAGTAGAGGCAGATTGTACTGTGACATTTGGGCTTCCCAAGCTGGGGAATATGCTTTTACCCGGCTATAAACACTGTGGAAAACTGTATGTTTCGCATATATCTTTCCCACCTGACCTATATAATTCCGATTCCATAAAGGTAGCATTCAATAGTCCCATAGAGCTTCCAGAAAGACCGAGAGATACCCATAAGGGCAGCTATGGGAAGACTCTGTTTATTGCGGGTTCTCCAGGTTATCTCGGTGCACCATACTTCTCTGCTTTATCTTTTCTCAAAGCTGGGGGCGGGCTTTCCTACCTGGCGACGCCCAAATCCGTTTCACCATTCATAGCCAGCAAGGGAAGCGCGATTGTCTTTGTCCCGCAAGAAGAGACGCCGTCAGGAAGTATTGCACTGGAAAACAAGGATGAGCTCTTAGAATTTACCCAGACTGTGGATATGGTTGTCATGGGTCCCGGTCTTTCTTTAAATAAGGAGACACAGGAGCTGGTGCGAGAGCTAGCCTCCAAAATCGACAAACCTTTGGTTATAGATGGAGATGGAATTACCGCCATTGCTGAAGACTTAGAAAAAACAAAAAAGAGGAAAGCCCCGACAATACTTACACCGCATCCAGGCGAGATGGCCAGAATTACCAAAATGGAGATAAGCGAGATAAATAAAAACAAGATAGATGTTTTGCAACGCACGGCAAGGGAACTTAATGCCATAATTATCTTAAAGGGAGCCCATTCCCTTATAGGCTATCCCGACGAAACTGTTTTCATCAACGTAAGCGGCAACTCCGGCATGGCCACGGCTGGGAGCGGCGATGTGCTGACGGGAACTATTGCGGCCATGTATGGTCTGGGGCTAGCCCTTGAGGACGCGGTGAGGATGGGTGTGTTTATCCACGGATTTTCCGGTGACGTTGCTGCCGTAGATAAAGGTGAGGACGGGATAACAGCGCAGGACATACTGGAGTATCTCCCCGAAACGATGAAGCTTTACAGGGAAAATTTCGCCGAAATCTCGGAAAATATTTATGAAAGCATCTTAGTGGTATAGAGGCGTATCAGCGCTTAAATGGTACTATGCGTATGATACGAGGGCAACTTAATGTTTGATGCCTAATGGGAAGAAAGGCAAAAAATGAAAGCCGTGGTGCTTGAGAAAATCTCCCCAGTCGAAGAAAGGCCTCTGAAGCTGGTGAATTTGCCCGAACCTCATCCCGGCCGAGGCCAAATTTTGGTCCAGGTTTCCGCCTGCGGAGTCTGTCATACCGAGCTTGATGAAATCGAGGGCCGGGCCTCGCCCTCAAGATTTCCCATGATTTTGGGCCATGAAATTGTCGGCAGGGTGGAAAGCTTGGGGCCGGGGGCAAGCAAATTCAAGAAAGGCGATAGAGTGGGAATTGCCTGGATTAATTGGGCTTGTGGTCGCTGTACATTCTGCCTCAAAGGCGAGGAGAATCTCTGTAACATGGCAAAATTTACCGGGAAAGATGCCCATGGAGGCTATGCCCAATATACCGTGGTATCAGAGGACTTTGCCTACCCCATTCCCAAAAGATTCGCCGACATAAAAGCTGCTCCGCTTTTGTGTGCGGGGGTGGTTGGCTATCGAGCTTTAAGACTTACACGAATGGAAGATGGTAAAGTACTTGGCCTTTATGGTTTTGGGGCCTCTGCCCATATAATTATCCAAGTTGCTAAATATAAATATCCCGACGGGAAGGTTTTCGTCTTTACCCGGCCCCATCAGAAAGAGCACCAGGATTTAGCCAGGAAATTGGGAGCAGACTGGATTGGAGCGACAGGTGATACACCCCCAGAAAAGCTCAACTGCGCCATTGACTTTACCCCTGTGGGAGAGCCGATACGTGAAGCGTTAAGGAATCTGGAAAGGGGGGGTAGGGTGGTCGTAAATGCCATTCGTAAGACGACGCCTGTTCCGGAGTTAGACTACACCGAGCATCTCTGGTATGAAAAGGAAGTGAAAAGTGTGGCTAACGTAGCCAGAAGGGACGCTCAAGAATTTCTTCCCTTGGCTGCCGAAATTCCCATTGTCCCGGAAACCCAGGAATTCAGATTGGAAGAGGCCAATGAAGCCCTGATTCTGCTCAAGGAAGGAAAAATACACGGAGCGGGAGTCTTGAAAATATCTGACTGAGGAACGGGCCAGTGACAGTGGCTACGTAACCTTGACTAACGATGATTGTGGAGGGTTCAAGATGATACGAGATTTGATACTGAAAAACAGAAGTTACCGGCGATTTTACGAGGAAGTTGACATAAAGTTTGAAACTTTGAAGGAACTTGTTGACCTAGCCAGGCTCTCACCGTCGGCAAGAAATGCCCAACCCCTGAAATACATTCTTTCCTGCGAGCCTCACAGGAATTCATTGATATTCCCGCATCTAGCCTGGGCTGGCTACATCAAAGACTGGGGTGGTCCCTCCGAAGGGGAGAGACCATCGGCGTACATTATTATACTGGGCGATACGGACATAAGCGCGTCTTTTGGCTGCGACCACGGAATAGCCGCCCAAAGTATCATGCTGGGGGCGACCGAGAAAGGTTTGGGCGGCTGTATTATCGCCTCAATAGAGCGGGAAGGACTTCGTAAAGCTTTGGAAATACCACTGCAATATGAAATACTTCTTGTCCTGGCTCTGGGCAAGCCCAGAGAAACGGTAGTGATAGAAAAAGTTGGGACCAATGGAGACATCAAGTACTGGCGTGATAGCAGGGGTGTGCACCATGTGCCGAAGCGATCCTTGGATGATATGATAGTTGGCTAGATATACGGTGGTTTATCATAGAAGTTATGAATATAGAAAGCACACACTAACTGAAGCTGTCTGTCCTTTGTCCCAATAGAGATGAAACTAAGAGACAGAGTAGCTATTATGACTGGTGGTGGCTGGGGTATAGGAAAAGCTATTGGCCTGGCTTTCACTTAGTCCATCCAAACATGATTCATTGAGTACTTGTTAAGTCGAATTTTTGACAAACTTTGAAAGGCAAGTTATCATACGGCATCGTGATGGTTGCCTATCAGGGGAAATCACGAAGAAACGTCAACTCTTTGATACTCTACCAGGTAATATCCTGGCGTTTGCTTGTCGCAGAAAATTTTGAAGGAATGCCAGCTCTTCGACATGCTGCCAATCAATAAGGAGGTAATATGGGTGTAACAGTTAAAGAAGAGGTAATCAAGACCAACTGTCGAGGTTGCCATGGTGGATGTGGTGTTCTTGTTCACGTCAGAGACGGCACTATTGTCAAGATTGAAGGTAACCCTGACTTTCCTACCAACCATGGTTATATGTGCAGCAAGGGTCTAGCCTTCCAGCAACTCGTATATCATCCGGATAGAGTCAAGTATCCGCTCAGGCGAGTCGGCAAAAGAGGAGAGGGGAAGTGGAAGCGAATTTCGTGGGATGAGGCTTTGGAGACCATTGTCAATAAACTGAAGCAGGTAATAAAAGAGAACGGTGCGGAGTCCATCGTACTGGCACAGGGCACCTCCAGAGAAGGCGAGTCCTTTCTGGCCCGGTTTGGCAATCTGCTGGGCACGCCCAATGTTATGGCTGCCGGGCATTTCTGCTATCTCACCAGAGTTGGTGCCAGTCTAGTCACCTGCGGCACTCTTCCCATAAACGATTATGATGGCAATCCTAAGTGTGTGGCGGTATGGGGAAACAATATGCTCTGGACCAATCCCGATGAATATACCGCCGAGAACCTGTGCAGGGTACTAGCACAAGGAGCCAAGCTGATTTCGGTTGACCCCAGATTGACCTATCTTTCAAGTCGCGCGGATGTCTGGCTGCAGCTCAGGCCGGGAACAGATGCTGCCTTGGCCTTGGGCATGCTTAATGTAATAATAAATGAAAGGCTCTACGATAAAGAGTTCGTGGAAAAGTATACCCACGGTTGGGACCAGTTTGTAGAGAGGGTTAATCAATACCCTGTGGAGAAGGTGGCGGAGATTACCTGGGTGCCGGCAGAGAAGATAAGAGAAGCGGCGAGGTTATTCGCCACTTTAAAGCCAGCTTGCATTCAATGGGGAATATCTATCGAACAGAACATTAATTGCATTGACAGTGACCGTCTTCTCATAGACATGGTGGCAATCACTGGTAACCTGGATGTTAAGGGTGGAGCCATGTTATTCTCGCCGCCGAAAGGACAAACGATAAGCCAGTTTACTTACCACAGAGAACTCTCTCCGGAACAAAGTGCCAAGTATATAGCCGGCGATGCTCATAAGCTTTGCCATATGATAGGCTTGGTGCCAGAGAACTATGTCTATAATGCTGTTCTTACCGGCAAACCTTACCCCGTCAGAGCGATTCTCATGCAAGCTTCCAATCCGGTTGTCACCAGACCTAATGCCAAGATGGTGTACAAAGCATTGAGTCAGGTTGAATTCTTTTCCATAGCTGATTTCTTCCTGACGCCGACTGCGGAACTGGCAGATATCTTCCTGCCAGCGGCTACCTGGCTGGAAGCGGACTACACGGGTGGATTCTTCTTCCGCTGGGGATACATATTTCCCAGAAAAAAAATCGTGCAGATTGGCGAATGTAAGTCTGATTTTGAGATATGGAATGAACTGGGAAGAAGGATGGGACAGAAACAGTGGGGGGACACCTATATAGGTGACCTCGATCAGATATTAGCTCCGGGTGGACTTACCTGGGCTGATGTCAGGGATAAACCCTTTTTGAGAGGCGAAGTGAAATATAGAAAATACCTGGACAGGGGTTTCTCTACCCCCACTCGCAAAGTCGAGCTTTATTGTACTACCTTTGAAAAGTGGGGCTATGACCCGCTACCGACATACAAGGAAGTACCGGAGAGCCCCGTAAGCAAGCCTGAACTTGCCAAGGAATATCCGTATATTCTGATAACAGGTCCCAGATCGCCTGTCTTCTTCCATTCTGAGCACCGCATGATTCCCTGGCTTCGTGAATGTCATCCTGATCCCATGATTGACATACATCCCGATACAGCAAAGAAACACGGCATCAAGGAGGGTGACTGGGTGTATATTGAGAGCCCCAGGGGCAGAATTAAACAGCGAGCCAGAATGCTACCAGGAATGCATCCTCAAGTGGTATGCATCCAGCACGGGTGGTGGTTCCCCGAAATAAAGACACCGGACCATGGCTGGGACCAGTCCAACAGCAATATCCTCACCGATAATGACCCCAAGACCCTCGATATAGCTTTCGGTGCCAGCAACCTTCGGACCCTGATGTGTAAAATATATCCTGTGAAGTAAGAGGAGGCAAAATAATGACTAAAGAATATAAACGCGTAACCTATACTGACAACTGTATGGGTTGCTTTGCCTGTGAAGTAGCCTGTAAGCAGGAGCATCACTTCCCGGTAGGACCGAGGTGGATAAGAGTCTATCCCGACATAAGAGAGACGAACGGTGGATTGCGGTTCACTTACTACGTTATCGAATGCCATCGTGCAGCTACACCTCCATGTACTGCTACCTGTCCGGGAGGGTTGAACATCTGGAAGTATATCCAGCTCTCTGCCGTTGGCAGATTCGAGGAAGCGCTGGAAACGATAAGAAAAACCACGGCTTTCGCTGGAGTGTTGGGTTATGTTTGCACGCGACCCTGCGAGGCAAGTTGTGAACGAGGGAATATCGATATCCCGATAGCTATCCGGTCTGTAAAAGCATTCTTGGCTGACTATGAGATGAAGGCAGGACGGAAGAAGGCAACGCCAGTGAAGAAGACGAAGAATGAGAAGGTTGCTATAGTGGGGGCGGGGCCGGCAGGGCTTTCCTGTGCCTATGACCTTGTAAGGCAGGGTTACCCGGTTACCGTGTTCGAAGCTAGTTCGAAAGCCGGTGGACTCATGCGCTGGGGTATACCTGATTTCAGATTGCCCAGGAATATAGTAGATAATGAGATAAACTACATTGAGGAGCTGGGAGTAGAGATAAAGGCAAACACTCCCGTGACAGCTCTGGATGAACTGTTCAAACAAGGCTACAAAGCAGTATACCTGGCTACTGGTTGCCCGGTAAACCTGAAGCTTGGTATTCCCAATGAGGATGCCGAGGGGATAATCTATGTCCTCGACTTCCTGAAGAGGGTAAGTTCCGGGGCTGATGTCAAACTGGGCAATCGAGTAGCGGTTATTGGAGGTGGTAATGCAGCTATCGATGCGGCAAGAGTCGCTAAGCGCCAGGGTGCGAAGGAAGTTCACCTCGTCTGCTTGGAATGCACGGACCTAACTAGTAAGGACAGGATGCCAGCTCAAGACTATGAGATTCAGGAAGCGGATAAGGAAGGCATAGTTATCCACCCTTCCCTGGGACCGAAGCAGTTTTTGGTTAAGGACGGCAAAGTTAGCGGCTTTGAGACTATAGTCTGCACTTCTGTGCGTGAGGAGGACGGCACATTCCTGCCAAAGTATGGTGACCCGGGAGGTACCATAGAAGCGGATACGGTCATAGTTGCCATTGGGCAGGCCGTGGACAAGGAAGCCTTCAAAGAAGTAGATAAGGATATGGCTGTCAAGGTGGACGGCTTCTCATTTGCAACGAGCAGCAAGGAAGGCGTCTTTGCTGGTGGTGATGTGGTGTCCGGCCCGAGTGATATTATCGGTGCCATCGGTGCTGCTAAGGAAGCAGCTATTTCTATTGACCGTTATCTCAGCGGTTTGGATATAAGGGAGGACAGGACAATAAACTTCAGGCTGGTCAACGGCCCACCTCTGACGAAAAGCACCAAGCAAGGAACTGTAGCTACCTTTGATGAACAGTTAGCTATAACTGAAGCCAGACGTTGCTTAAATTGCGGAACGTGTGAAGCAGGGCTTGACATTGGAAAACAGCCGGCGTGTGTCAGCGCCTGTCCCGCCCATGCCCTCTATTATCATGATATGTGGGTACAGACTCCAAAAACAGGCATGATTAAGCTTTAGGCTGCCATGTAATATCTGCTGAGATTAAATAACGAATTTACAGGTGTGAAAGGTGGCCCCCTGATTGGGGTCACCTTTTTATGCTATCTTCTCGCGCTACACCAATATTGACAATGTTATCAACTAAAATTCTATCCATCCCGGCGCTTATAGTGATTATTCCGGCTGTTACTAGATTGAAGGCTGGTTTATATGCATCTTCGACATCTGATACCGAGAGACCAGTGACTATTATGGAGTTTTGACTACCTGCCACGATGCTTTTTTGACTAAGTGATTTCTTGTGTTATAATTGCCCGGCGCCAGTGACAGCAGGTACCCTGAGGGTTTAAATAATTTGCCTGCCGAGGCTGAAGTTAACCCTGTGTTCGCTGGCACAGGGATTTTTATTATAGAATTCCTCTCCGATGACGGAAGGAAATTAGGAAGAGGGCAAATATGTTAAGAGAAAAGAAGGTGCAAATAGTAAGCAATCTGGCAGATGATTTGTCACGGAGCAATATTATCATCGCTACTAATTATCAGGGCCTGCTTGCTAAGCAAATGGCTGGGTTGCGTGATACTCTCTCAAGCGCAGGCGTCGAGTATCATGTTGTCAAAAACACTCTGGTTTTTCGCGCCGCTGACCAGGCAGGCAAACCGCAAGTACGGGATATAATCGAAGGTCCTGTGGCTCTGGCCTTCGGCGATGACGCAGTTAGTACCGCCAAAGCTCTTAATCAATATATCAAATCTTCGACATTGCCTTTACAAATTATAGGAGGGCTGTTAGGGGACAAAATTATCCCCCCACAGGAAGTGGTGAACCTGGCTAATTTACCACCTAGAGAAGTTTTAATCGCCAAACTAATCGGACAATTGCAAGCACCCATAGCGACTTTACATAATATTCTTAATTTACCATTGCAGGGGCTATTGAACGTGTTGCAAAACAAGGCTCAAACCATTAGTGCATAAAAAGGAGGAAATCATGTCACCAGAGGAATCAAAGGAAGAAGTTAAGGAAGGAGGGGTAAAGAAAGTTTCAAAAGCAAAGAAAGAAGTTAAGGAAAAGGAGGCCAAGGAAGCTCCAACTGCACAGGAGGAAGTTAAGGAAGAAAAGGGAAAAGAAGCTCCAAAGCCACAGAAAGAAGTTGAGGAAGAACAGGTCAAAGAAACTCCGAGGGCAAAGAAAGTGGCCAAGGGTTTGACCAATGAGGAAATTATCGCTGCTATTAAGACTATGACAGTGATGGACCTGGCTGATTTGGTCAAGACTCTGGAAAATGAATTCGGGGTTAGCGCTGCCCCTGTTGCGGTAGCAGCAACGCCGGCAGCTGCCCCTGGCAAGCCAGAAGAGGCACCTTCGGAAGAGGAGAAGACAGAATTCACCGTTACCTTAAAGAGCTTCGGCGAAAAGAAAATTGAAGTCATCAAGGCAGTGCGTGAGGTAACCACTCTAGGATTAAAGCAAGCTAAGGATTTGGTAGAAGCTGCTCCGCAGGTAGTAAAAGAAGGCGTCCCCAAGGAAGAGGCTGAAACGGCAAAGCAAAAATTGGAAGCTGCTGGAGCGACTGTGGAAGTTAAGTAGGGTCATCTGGGAAATTTTGAATTCCTGAGGGGGGAGGTTGAGTAAAATGTCTCTGGCTACTTACCAAATTATCTTAGTGCTGGCAGGATGTTTCCTTCTTCTGGGGATCATTTTTATTCTCTGGAATAAGAGGGAAAAGAATAGATACTACAATTCTATTTTGTTAACCCGAAAAGATATTAAGGAGATTATAACCCGTGAACACGAGCGTTTCTGGCTACAAGCTTGGCAAATAGGAGGCAGGATTTCCCTTATCGTTGGCATTGTACTACTGATTATTGGCGGGATTATGAAAATAACCGCATGAAGCGAAGGATTCCTTCACGCCTCATGGCTTGGTACTGACACATTCTCATCGTAGCTTGACGTGTATACCAAACGGGTTCTATGCTTAAATTATTTCCTTATGCCGATACTGCAGAGCTTCAGCCATATGGGGTGTTTTGATGATGTCGCTATGCTCTAAGTCAGCGATGGTACGGGAAAGCTTGAGAATGCGATGGAAAGCACGGCCGGTGAGATGAAGCTGCTTCATGGCGGCGCGAAGTAGGCTCTGCGCTTCCGGTTCTACCGTGCAGAATTCCTTCACCTCCCTGGGTGTCATATCAGCATTGCACTTCAGTTTCGTCCCACGAAAACGACCAAGCTGTATTTCATGTGCTGCCTTGACTCTGGCCCTGACTTTATCCGAGCTTTCACCGCGCTTCTCTTCAGTGAGTTTTTCGTAGTCAATATGGGGAACATCGACAAAGATATCAATGCGGTCCAGTAATGGTCCACTTATCCTTTTATGATAGCGGGCGATTTCTCCTGATGAGCATTTACATTCCTTAAAAGGGTCACCATAGTACCCACATGGACAAGGGTTCATAGCTGCAACCATCATAAAGCTAGCAGGGAAGGTAACACTGCCATGAGCACGGCTGACGGTAATTGTCCTGTCTTCTATTGGTTGACGCAGCGATTCTAGAGTAACATGCCCAAACTCAGGGAATTCATCCAGAAAAAGCACCCCGTGGTGCCCCAGGCTTATCTCCCCGGGCCTTGGCCATTGCCCCCCTCCCACCAAGCCAGCATGGGAAATAGTATAGTGAGGGGAGCGAAAAGGGCGCTCCACAATGATGGGAGTGTCTTGGGGCAACAATCCACTAACACTGTAAATCTTCGTCACCTCGATAGCCTCCTCCATAGTTAGTGCGGGGAGTATCGAGGGCAAAGAACGAGCTAGCATGGTCTTACCACTTCCAGGTGGGCCGCACATGAGGATATTGTGTCTTCCCGCTGCCGCTATTTCCAGAGCTCTTTTGGCATGCTCTTGCCCCTTGATATAGCTGAGGTCGGAGGTGTAACTAGGGTAAAATTCCTGCTCCCAGTTTAGTTCGCTATGGTACTCCGGGATGCCTACTTCACCTTGAAGGTGGACAACCAGTTGCGCTAATGATTCCGTGGGGAATATATGTATATTGTCTATAAGGGAAGCCTCTTTAGCATCATCACAAGGTACAAATACAATAGATAGGCCTTTGTCGCGGGCTAAAGATACCATAGGCAATACTCCATGGGTATGGCGTAGCTTGCCATCCAAAGAGAGTTCCCCTAAAAAGATACTGTGGGTGAGGTCGGCGTTTAGCTGTCCTGAACTCATCAGTATGCCTATGGCTATGGGTAAGTCGTAAGCGGGACCCTCCTTTTTTAGAGCTGCTGGAGCCAGGTTGACAGTAATACGTCTGTTAGGGAACTTGTAGTAGGAGTTTCTTATGGCTGACCTTACTCTTTCTCTGGCCTCTTGGACTGCCTTGTCTGGTAGTCCAACAATTGTGAAAGAAGGCAAGCCCGGTGATAAATCCACCTCTACTTCCACTACGGCTCCCTCCAGACCCACAACTGCTGCACTTTTTACCTTGGCTAGCATCTGGATAAAATTCCTTGTCTAGGTAAGAGTCAGCCTCCCTCCCGTAGATATTCTTCAATTTTTTTAATTAGTTCTCCATTCTCTTCCTCAGACAGCATAAGGTTGTTTTCCAGCCGGTTAATATAATCGTCGATTTGAGGAAAGTGAGACCTTGCCTGGGCTAGCTGTTCATTCTGTTCTCTAATTTTCTGGTCCAAATCACTAAAATCAATTTTCAGGCTTAATCTTTCATTCAAAAAGCTCAAGACCTTCTTCTGGGCTTGGATATCTTCCACTGTCGCCAGGTAGAAAGGTATTGGCACCCACAGGCTCACCCCGGGAATATTCCTCCCCTTAGCTATCCATAATAGAAAAGAATTCATAGTTGGCCTTTCACCAGGTGGTGTTTGATAATCCAAATCGTCGACCAAGTCATATTGGCTCAAGACCTCTTTTATTTCTGCTGAGTTAACTACAGCGAGCAACCGCCGGGGCGCAGTATGGGCACTAAGGCTAACCATAGCCCCAATGGTATATAACTCTTTTACCTGGCAATGATGCTTAGCCACATCCAAAACTGCGTTTAGAAATTTATACCATTCAATGGCGGGAGAGTTACTTCGGAAAACCACCAGCTCATGTTCCCGGCAGACATAGAACTTGCTTTCAGGAAATTGGGCTAAATTATCTTCTATGGCGACTCCACCCAGGGGGAAGAAATCCTCTGGTTCAATCTGGGCAAATTCTTGCCCTTTTAGCTTTCGATTCAAGTAGGCAGTAGCTTTCCGTCCCAAATTGCTCATATCTTCTCTCCAACCTAGTACCAAAGAAGGGCAGCGGAGGTCGGGTTCCTTATAGATTCTAATAGGATACTCCTGAATCAACCTCCCCCTCCTCGCTTTCTAAAGAACTTTTCAACATCTTCCATAATTCTTTTCTCTTCTTCCTCGGTAATTGGTCCAGGCTCAGCCTGTTGGGCATCGGTCACTTGCCTTAATCTATCCAGCTGCCCCTTTATTTCCGAGGGGATTTGCTGGTAAAACTCATCAATTCTTCGTTCCACCTTTTGGCCCAATTCATCTAATTTATCCAGGTTAACCTCTATTTCAAGACTTTGGTTGAGGACCTCCAGCACTGACTTCGAAGCTTTGGGGTAGGAAAGAGGCAATCCCTGAAGATATACCGGTATCTCACCCATCAGGCAAATAGCCTCACAACCTCTTTTTTTGGCAACTCCCAGCAAGAGTCCATTCAAACCGGTTATATTTCCATGCCCACCTCTTCCTTCGATGTCGGACATGAGTACAGTGTTCGCGTATCCTCTTATCTCAGGGACTAAATTTTCGTTATTGGGAACGGCCCAGACTCTTGGCTTTATAGTATGGTGGGTTAAAGCCACAGCTGCTCCTGAAGTATAGATTCTGCGGCATTTAAATTTCTCGGCTACATCCAAAACAAGGTTAGCCATGCGATAGGCTTTTCTTCCCTCAGCATACATCCTCCCTCCTTCGGTGGGCTGTTCTTCCCCTATAAAAAATATTATATCTTTGTCCCCTATACTTTTGAAGTAAAATTTGCTGCTGGGAAATTCCAGGTATTTCAGAATTCCCTTCCTAATCAAGACCCGATTGGGATAAAAGAAATCCCAAGGTTCAATTTCTCCAAACTCCTCTGCCTTTAACATCCCTCTCAAAGTGTCAACGGCGATTATCCCGATATTTCCTATTCCCGGCCAACCAGCTACCAAAATCGGGTTCTCAAGCTGCGGTTCCTGATGAAGTCTGAATCCCATCGTATTCCCCAAATCTGCATTTATATTATATACTATCTTATCGCCTGTATGGTGAAAAATAGCCGCCGCCTATTTATGAGGAGATAGGCAATGAAAAATTGGGAGAAGGAACTTCCACCAATCGCCAGGGAAAGATTAGCCAAGGTTGGTGAGTTGACCCAAGAAGAAAAAGAGAAGATGGTAGATTCTCAGAAGGTGAGCTCTCTACTCTCGGAATTCTACCAGGGGCAGATTGACCCTGAAAGCTTGTGGAAGAGGTTGAAGGAAGAAGGCAAGTCATCCCTTCTGAGGGAAACCCAGGTGAAACTGGTAGATTCCATTAGCTTTTGGAGTACTCCAGCCGAGCTGAAAAGGAAACGGGATGGAATTTTAGCCATAGAAACGCTCAAGGAAGAACAGAACACTTCCACAGTTGAAGTAAATTTAAACTTGGTAGAGGACTTACAAAAGAGATATAGAGCAGAAATAGAGCAAGCCTATAATGGCATAAAAGCTGAAGTCGAGAGAAATCCCCAACTAAGGGTAAAACAAGTTCAACAAGGACAAAACACCATGATTGTTCAACTAAGTGTTGATGAAGCGATAAAACAACTTCCTCAATGGAGAGAATTTCTCTCCAGCCAAGAAAAAAGATACAACCAGGAATTTACCAATGTAATAGAGAAATTAAAAAGAGAGTTAAAATGAGGGACTCTATATGCCTATGGCCGCAGCAACGGCATGCTGCTTACTATCTGAAAGGCTAACAGAGACCTCTTTTAAATTTAATTCTTCAGCTGTATTCAAAGCTTGCCCGTAAAGTTTGACCGAGGGCGTGCCATCGTCGCCGGTGAGAATCTCAATTTCACACCAGCTGATACCTATCACACCTGTTCCCAGGACCTTCATCACTGCCTCTTTGGCAGCAAATCTGGATGCTAAGGACGCAAGTTTATCCTGACAAATCTTGAGCTCCGTTTTGGTATAAATCCGATTTAAAAAACGCTCTCCCCACCGCTTGATTACCGATTCAACGCGCTCTATCTCTATGATATCAATGTCAATAGATGTCACTGCCTCTCCTTTTTGGTTTTAGGACCACTTGGACAAACTAGCTATCACATCCAAATCCTGAAAGTAGAAATATTCTAGTTCGAGACCGAGTTAGAAGGTATACCCTATATCAGCAGCTATTTGTAAGTTACCTTTCAGCAGATATCTGGGGTCGCCTTCAAAAGGCTGCCCCCTGGGTCAACAAGTACCACAAAACATCTTTTCCGGAATAATTGGCTGCTATCAAACCACAGGTTAAAGCGGAGGTCAATAGTGAACTTGTCTCCCCCCGGGAATGAAAATGAGCGGAGTCAAACAACAAAAGTTTAATCCTGGGTTAAGTGATTAGCTCATAGAAAATAGTTACAATCGTACACCTCAACCATTTGGCTATCTTGCTCATTTCGGGTATACTGAATTGGAACTTGCCAAGATCAATAATCCTGTGTTATCTAAGGTATTCGGAATATGAAACGAGTATATGTTAAGGAAGAGGTATGCATTGGTTGTGGCTTGTGTGAAGTTTATTGCCAGGTGGAGCAATCCCAATCCAAGGACCTAATAAAGGCATTTAAGAAAGAGTCTCCACGTCCTTTGCCCCGTGTGCATGTGGAGAGAAATGTAGAGATTTCCTTTCCCATTCAATGTCGCCATTGCGACGAACCCTGGTGTGTTTATTCTTGTCTTACCGGTGCGATGCACAAAGACGCTGTAACAGGCATGATCAGTGTTGATATGGGAAAGTGTATTGGCTGTTGGACGTGCATAGTAGTCTGCCCTTATGGGGCGCTTAGTCAAGACCTGAATAGCAAAACTGTTATTAAGTGCAACCTCTGTCCCGGGCGGGAGATACCTGCCTGTGTAATGAATTGCCCTAACGAAGCACTTGTACTCGGTGTGGATGAGAGCGAGTCATGATATGGGTAAGGTCATCACTATAATCGATTACGGTGCAGGAAATTTGCGTAGCGTTGCTAATGCCCTCAAGAAATTGGGTTACCACGCGAAGTTAACAAGCAAGCCGGGTGAAGTATTTGATGCTGCTGCGGTTATCCTCCCTGGTGTTGGAGCCGCTGCTGACACCATGAATAGCTTGGAGAAATTAGGTATGACCAACGCTCTTCGGCAACTAATAGAACGAAGGCGACCACTTTTTGCCGTTTGCGTAGGGCTGCAGATACTGCTTTCAGGAACTGAGGAGGGAGGCTGGCACGAGTGCCTGGGTGTAATTCCGGGGAAGGTAAGAAGGCTACCCCAAGGACTAAAAATCCCTCATGTAGGTTGGAATCAGGTAAAACAAAGGCTTACGCATCCCGTTTTTAAGGACATACCAGATGAAGCTAATTTTTACTTTGTCCACAGCTTCTATGCTGAACCTGAGGACGTGTCGGTTGTGGCAGGCACGACAAGCTATGGTGTGTCTATGTGTAGCATGGTAATCCAGGATAACTTGATCGCAACTCAGTTTCACCCCGAGAAAAGCGGTGAGCATGGATTAAAGATGTACGCTAACTTCTTGAAGATGGCGCTAGGTACGAGCTAGAAATAAATGCAAACCAAATATTTGATTATAGGAAATTCGGCTGGCGGCATTGGAGCTGCTGAAGCCATACGCCAGGTGGATAAGGAAGGCGCTCTGACCATCGTTTCCGATGAGCCTTATCCTGCCTATTCACGCCCTCTTATCTCGAAATACCTTACGGGAGAGCGAACTCTTGAGGAGATATTATTCCGTCCCCCCGACTTCTACGACCAGAATAATATTACTTTTCTCCCGGGCAAGAAAGTGACCCACTTAGAACTGGATCACCAGACCGCTCAACTGGAAGATGGCGAGCAGATTGCCTGGGGAAAGCTTCTACTCGCCGTAGGAGGTAATCCTGTCTTTCCCAGGATGAAAGGAAGTAGCAACAGAGGTGTTTTCACGTTTACCAATCTTGGTGATGCTAAGGCGATTGACAAATTCCTGGATAACGTCAGAAAGGCAGTAGTTATTGGCGGCGGACTCATCGGAATTAGCGTAACTGAAGCTCTAGCAAAAAGAGGGGTTGATGTAATAGTAGTGGAAATGAAAGACCACATATTAAATACTATACTTGACCAGCAGGCATCCTTGATGGCTGAAGAAGTCCTTAAGCAGGCCGGCGTGGAAATCGTTGCGGGGCAGACTGTGGTCAAGGTCAACGGAACAGGGACGGTTGAAGAGGTTATTCTGGATAATGGAACTGCTATACCGTGCGATTTAGTGGTGGTAGCTATCGGGGTATCACCGCGCCCGGAGCTTGTATTGGATGCTAAGTTAGAAATAAATCGAGGTATAGTAGTAGACCGTCATATGGCTACAAACTCCCCGAATGTTTATGCCTGCGGAGATGTAGCTGAAGCTTACGATTTTGTGTACGGGGAGAATAGGCTTACCCCCATCTGGCCTAACGCCTATATTGGAGGCAGAATTGCTGGACTCAACATGGCTGGGATTACAGATGAATATCCTGGCAGCACAGCTATCAATTCGCTTAATTATTTTGGAATTGACATCGCCTCCGCAGGTATGCTGGCAGCACCCAATGACGACGGCTATGAAACCATTAGCAAACAAGAAGGCAATATATATCAAAAGGTCATATTGAAAGATGACCTCATAATGGGAATGATATTTGTAGGAAATATTGAAAAGTCAGGTATAATTCTCGGTCTTATGAGGGATAGGGTCAATGTAAAGAGCTTTAAGCATTCGCTTCTGGCTGACAATTTTGGTTTGGCATTCTTACCTCGGGCATTGTGGCAAGAACGACTGGCGTTATCACCAGATATAATTCTTCAACCCACACCGCCCATTGAAACTGAAGACAAAACTTTTACTGGTGAGTAGCTATCTAGCTTTGGAGCATTTAAATTGAAAGAACTAAGCAGGATAAGCAACTTCTATTATGATGGTAAGGTGATAGATGCCTGTTCCATCTTTGGAATGATGGATACCTCAGGGAAGCTGTTCTCAGGCAGGCCGGTCGTAGAAGCTATCGCTAACATGCATGTTCGCGGTAATGGTCTGGGTGGTGGGTTTGCTATTTATGGGTTATATCCTCAATACGCTGATTACTATGCTTTCCATATAATGTATATGAGTCTGGAGGGGCAAGCCAAAGTAGAGGATTTCCTTAGACGCAAGTTTAACGTGATTGATGCCAAGGAGGTGCCTACTAGGCCAACGCCCGGTATAGCAAAGCCTCCCTTGGTATGGCGTTACTTCCTTGAAGTGAAAATCGGGGAAAGCAATGGGCAATCAGAGGACGACTACGTCGTGGATAGGGTCATGGAAATCAACACAAAGATAGAAGAAGCCTTTGTTTTTTCCAGTGGCAAGAATATGGCAGTGTTCAAAGGGGTCGGTTATCCTGAGGAGATAGCAGAATATTTCTGCCTGGAGCAATATGAAGGTTATCTCTGGACAGCCCATGGCAGATTTCCCACTAATACTCCTGGGTGGTGGGGTGGCGCACATCCCTTCAATATCCTGGACTGGACAGTGATTCATAATGGTGAAATCTCTTCTTACGGCATAAACCGACGGTATTTAGAGCAATTTGGCTACAATTGTACTATGCAGACCGACACTGAGGTGGTAGCTTATGCCGTTGACCTTTTAATACGAAGGCACGGCCTTCCTATAGAGATAGTAGCCAAGATATTAGCACCTCCTTTCTGGAGTTACGTAGAGCGCTGTCCCCCAGAGGAGCAAAGACTCTTTCGAACCTTGCGCCAGGTCTATGGCAGTCTTCTGCTGAATGGACCTTTCACTGTGATCATTGCCCATCAAGGGGAAATGATAGGTCTTACTGACAGGATAAGGTTACGTCCTCTCACCGTAGGGGTGAAGGGGTCAATGCTTTACCTTTCTTCTGAAGAATCAGCTATTCGCCTGGTCTCCCCCGACCTTGACCAAGCCTGGATTCCCATGGGCGGCGAGCCTATCTTAGGCAGTTTGGAGAAACCACTCGGACCTGAAAAAGCTGCAACGGCAGAAATAGAAGGTATACAAAAGTGTTGACTAAGAGAATTATTCCTTGCCTCGATGTTACTCAAGGGCGTGTAGTCAAGGGCACCAGCTTTACCCATCTTCGTGATGCTGGCGACCCTGTAGAGCTAGCTGCTTTCTACTACAAGGAGGGTGCTGACGAACTTGTCTTTTTGGATATCGGTGCTACCCCCGAGGGTCGTGACATCATGGTTGATATTGTGGAGCGGGTCTCCGAGCAGGTTTTTATTCCCCTTACCGTTGGCGGAGGTTTGCGTGGCATCGAAGATACACGTCGCATGCTAAAAGCAGGGGCAGACAAGGTGTCCATTAACACCGCTGCTGTGCAGAATCCCAAGCTTATCACTGAAGCGGCAGAGAAATTCGGCAGTCAGTGTATTGTCGTGGCTGTCGATGCTAAAAGACTGAAAAATGGTAATGATGCTAGATGGGAGGTCTGCACTCATGGAGGACGAAAACGCACTGGTACAGACGCTATTGACTGGGCTAAGCAGGTTGTGGCTCTTGGTGCTGGAGAACTGCTCCTTACCAGCTGGGATGCCGATGGTCAGCGAACCGGATATGACCTAGAATTGACACGCGCTATTAGTGAGGCAGTGATGGTGCCGGTCATTGCCAGCGGCGGTGCCGGCAATTTGGAGCATCTCTACGAGGCTTTAGTCATGGGCAAAGCTGACGCCGTTCTCGCCGCTAGCATCTTTCATTATCAGATTTATTCCATCCGTGAGGCCAAAGATTACTTAGCGGAAAAAGGAATACCTATAAGAAAAGGATAGGATGAAGACATACTTGCCGCCAAAATTCATAGTGGAGAGAGACGATTCTCGGTGCATCAGATGTGAAGTGTGCGTCAATCAGTGCACCTTTGACGTTCATTCCTATGATACTGAGGACGATGAACTAAGGAGCTGCGAGGAGAATTGTGTTGGCTGCCACCGTTGTGTAATCTTTTGTCCCACTCAGGCTTTGACTATCAGAAGAAATCCACTGGATTATAGGGAGAACTACAACTGGAGCTCTGAGGTTATCGAAGATATCATCAAGCAATCCGAGACCGGCGGCATGCTTCTCACAGGGATGGGGAACGATAAGAACTACCGCATCTACTGGGACCACCTGGTTCTTAATGCCAGCCAGGTGACCAATCCTTCCATTGACCCCTTGCGTGAACCGATGGAGTTAACCACCTATCTGGGGCAGAAACCTGATAGAGTAGAATTTGGCTCGCATGGTCTTAAGACAGAACTGGCTCCTCAGGTTAAACTCGAGGTTCCAGTAATGTTTTCCGCTATGTCTTATGGCGCAGTAAGCCTGAATGTACATGAGGCTATGGCTAGAGCTGCTACTGAGATGGGAACATTGTGGAACACAGGTGAGGGTGGGCTTCACCCCAAGCTTTATAAGTATGGGGACAACACTATAGTCCAGGTAGCTTCGGGGCGATTTGGGGTTCATCCTGGATACCTTGATGTGGCCAAAGTAGTGGAAATTAAGATTGGTCAAGGGGCTAAGCCTGGCATCGGGGGACATCTCCCCGGCGAGAAGGTGAGTGCTGAAGTATCAAGCACCCGAATGATTCCCAAAGGCACAGACGCCTTATCCCCAGCTCCGCAGCACGATATCTACTCCATTGAGGATCTGGCACAGCTTGTCTATGCCTTGAAGGAAGCCACAAACTACACCAAGCCAGTAGCGGTAAAGATTGCTGCTGTTCACAATGCGGCAGCTATAGCTAGTGGCATGGTGCGTGCAGGAGCAGACATTGTAGTTCTCGATGGGCTGCGAGGCTCTACGGGCGCTGCGCCCAAGATAATCCGTGATAACGTTGGCATTCCCATTGAACTAGCGCTCGCTTCCGTGGATGACCGCCTCAGGCAAGAAGGCATCCGAAATCAGGCTTCAGTCGTAATCGCAGGCGGGATCAGAAACAGTGGCGATGTAGCTAAAGCCATCGCCCTGGGCGCCGATGCCATCT
>JBMCVZ010000004.1:0-25595 GCA_048621695.1 Chloroflexota bacterium | reverse complement strand
AATTGCAACAGAGAGCCTGGAAGGCTGTTGAACGTCTGCTGGAAAGTCATAAAACCAATCCCGAGCACAGCGAAAATACTACGGTAATAATAGTCAGCCATTACTTCGTTACCTTAGCCATAATTCTCAAAGCTTTAGATTTGCCCCTGGACTGCTTTACCAAATTCAAAGTGGACCTTGGTGGAGTAAGCATTCTCGAGTTCCGGGACAATGAAGCCCGTTTGGTGGCATTCAATGATACTTCTTATTAGTGTTGGCTACGAGGGATGAAGCAAATAGTAATAACAAATGACAAGGGTCAAATGCCAAATAAAGCCGAAGCCCTAAGCAATTAGCCATGATGCGTCGCACCACTAACAACGATGAAAATCTTGTGTTATCCTTATGCAGGTTATCTCTATGGCAAAAGGTCGGTTTGACATCGGTGCCATCAACTCGGGCGGGCACGAGGCCCGCCCCTACGGTATCCAATTATGGTGACCAGGTGCACCCATATTGCCGTAGTGGCGGGATTTATCCGCGCCTCAGGGGATGGGGATGGTCTGGGTGGGTGCAAGACCCACCCCTAGGGCCCTGGAACCCCTCTCCATCAATTGAACGGAGGTTATTTTCTAGGCAATGTCAAAATAACAAATAGGAATAGTTTTGGTGTTTAAGCCAGATATTAGGATGATGCGAGTAGTATTATGCCTAAAGTAAATATTAACGGGGTCAATATCTATTATGAGACTCATGGCCAGGGACAGCCTCTGATATTGCTACATCATGGTTTTGGCTGTACTAAAATGTGGGAAGATTTACTTCCCAAATTCGCTGCCAAATATAAAGTCATTTCATATGACCGCAGAGGCTTTGGCGAATCGGATAAGGGGGATGACTTCTGGGATTATTACCGGAGCGAGCAATATAACCAGAACAGCGTTGAAGAGTTATCAATTCTGCTGGAACATCTGAACATCAGGGGTGAAATCCGTATGCTTGGTCAGTGTGAGGGTGGTGCTATAGGATTTTATTACACGGCTCAGCACCCTCAGAGAGTCAAGGCTATAGCCATATCAAGCACATTATGTTACAGCAAAATCAAAATGTCTGAACTTAACAGTGACAGGATGTTTTCCTCCTTTGAAGAGGCTGATGCGGAGTTCCAGCACAAGTTAATCTACTGGCAGGGGGAAACCTGGGCACGCCAATTTTATGACCTTGCTCTTCCAGGTGGAGGCGCCTACGGCTCTGGAGTATTTGATTTGAGGGGCATCCTTAAGGATATCCAGTGTCCGGCACTGGTCTTGTACCCTGATAGAAGCGGGTTGTTCGAAGTAGAGCAAGCTGTTTTAATGTATCGCTCACTACCTAAGGGGGAACTGGCTGTCCTTCCCTACTGCGGACACAACACCTATGCACTACAGCCTGAGGAGTACCAGAGAATCATTTTGTCCTTTTTCGAAAGGCATCGCTAAATAGCCCCCCTTCAAAAAGTCAAAGCTAACCAAGTCCTGTGGAAGCTGGTAAAATAGGCGCAAAGCAAGGATGCAATCCTGTGAACAAGATTAAGATAGAGTCGAAAGCTATAAATTTTATCCAGCGGCATAACCTGGCTTCACCCGGGGAGATAGTGGTTATTGCCGTCTCCGGTGGCGCTGATTCAGTATGTTTGCTTCATATCTTGGCAGAATGGCGGAAAGGCCTGGGGATAGACCTTCATGTAGCTCATTTAAATCATCAACTTCGGGGAACTGAATCTGAGGCCGATGCCAAATACGTGTCCGATCTCGCCGGCTCGCTTGGTATTCCGGTCACTATCGATGAGCACGACGTGGCTGCCTACAGGCTTGGAAGAAATCTATCCGTCGAGGAAGCTGCCCGGGAACTGCGCTATGCTTTCTTCGCCAGGGTGGCGGGAGAGGTCGGAGCTAATCGAATAGCCATAGGTCATACCAGGGATGACCAGGTAGAGACCATTTTAATGCATATATTACGGGGAACAGGAGTTAACGGATTGTGCGGTTTGGCCCCTTGCTCACCTTTAGTCTATAATGCGCACGGACGAGCAAGGGATTTGGAGGCGAAGCCCCCGACGCCCCTGACCCCTCGTGTCATTGCGAGTCCCGATTCATCGGGACGAGGCAATCTCTTAATAATAAGACCGCTTCTAGATATTACCAGAGAGGAAACAAAGAGTTATTGCCAGGAATACCAGCTTGACCCGCGTATTGATTCCTCCAATGTTTCACTTTCTTTCTTCCGAAATCGCATTCGCCTCCAGTTGTTGCCTCAGCTCAGGCAATATAATCCCAGCATTGACCAGGCCCTGCTCCGTTTGGCTGAGATTGCCAAGGAGAGTAGTGAGTTCATTGAACAGCAAGCCTCTGGGTTGTGGGATGAAGTGGCCAGGCAGGAAAATAACGCCATTTACCTGGATAGGAAGCAGATTGCTAGCTTGCCTATAGCCTTGCAGAGGCAGTTATTGAGAACAACTGTGACCAGGTTGGCCGGGGATACTCGGGATATCGAAGCCAGTCATGTCGAAGCTGCCAGGAGCCTGCTAGATAAACCAGTGGGCAAGAGAATCTCTCTGCCGCATGGCATTATCTGCCAGGGAGGATATGATGAGATTGTCATCGCCATGCACTACGCAGCGAGGAACAGAGGCACTGGGGACTCAGCCCCCAATGCCTCTGCCCTGTGGTCTGGGGGCGAAGCCCCCGGTGTCTCCTGTCCCTTTCCTCCGCTGTCAGGCGAATTTCGCCTTGAACTGCCCGGTGAGACAGTTGTCTCGGAATGGAAGGTGATAGCCAGCATAATCCGTGGGCGAGAAGACGAGGGTCGTTATATTCCCTTCGTCTCTTGTCATTCTGAGAGAAGCGGAGAATCTCCTGATGATCAAAGCAGGCTCAGCCAGGTATTCTCTGCCGATTTTGATTTACACAAGACAGGAACCGAGCTCTTTGTCCGTCAGCGCCGGCCCGGGGACAGATTTCAGCCGCTGGGCATGGATATGCCCAAGAAGCTCCAGGAGTTTATGGTTGACGCCAAGATACCTCGTTCCTGGCGAGGCCGCATCCCAATCGTCTGCTCCCCTCAGCAAATCATCTGGGTGGCAGGCTGGCGCATCGATGATAGAGTCAAGGTTAATGAAGCTAGCAAAGAGATTCTTCGTCTGGAGTTTATCAGGTCGGACTGAAGAGATTATTTATTTTGTTACCCTGAGCCCCGATGAAATCGGGGCGAAGGGTCTAGATTCTTTGCGGATTCTATACTTAGCGAGATTCTTCGGTCGTCCCGATTTCATCGGGACTTCCTCGGAATGACAAAAAATGAAGAACTGAGAATGACAGGGAGGAGTTGTTAAATACTATTAATGAAAGCAGTAGACAGGGAATTACTGTTACGCCATTTTACTGTCGACGAAGCCCTGTGGCAGCTTGACCAATATCTCAGCGATGCCTTTATGGCCGGCTTGCCCTCTGTACGGATTGTTCATGGCAAGGGGACGGGAAAATTACGCCGTGCAGTACACGATTCACTAGCCAGGCATCCCTTAGTTAAGTCCTATCGCCTCGGTGACTACGGCGAAGGAGACTATGGCGTCACCATCGTGCAACTGACAAACCAGTAGTCCTTCTGTGAAAATCTTGCGGTTCCAGTCGCCCCTGTTAATTTAAATCTATCGCCCCAAAAGTCGTGGCGGTGGGTCTTGTACCCACCCCCATGGCGGGGATAAACCCCGCCACTACATAGCTCCGCTTCAGATACGAAATTCCAAGCGCGAAATCATAAACAAATCCCAATGCCGAAATTCAAAATCTCAAACGTCCGGAGCATTCATAGTTTGTGCTTTGATATTACGTAGAAAACAACCTCCAGATTTTCATAGTTTGTTGGCGGTGCAACGCACCATGGTCAATTGTTTAGTATTTAGGATTTGTCTCCTGTGGGGGTGGGTCTTGTACCCGCCCCCAAGGTGGGGATAAACCCCGCCACTACATTAATACTCCCATCAGGGGAGAGGAATCTTATACGTGATTATGCAGGTAACTATAAAGTTATCGCCCAAAAGCCTTAAAGACTTTTCAGGGTTGATTCAAAGCATAGTTTTTTCAGACGCAGCGGCTCGGAGCTTATCAGTTCAGCTTGGCCGCAGGGGGGCTTGGATAACCCCCGGCAAGAGACATAACAGTTAGCAGTGCAACCTGGAATGGGCTTGAATCTTCCGTCTGCTTGCTTTCTGGCGAAGGGCAGTGGTAATCCCTCGCAGTTTGGGATGCCCCGGGAATCGCTTTCCTCAGCGGAAAGTTCCTGGCAGGTGGCATAGGTCATTCCCCTGGCTTCGACCAAATCCTTTACTTTGCGGTGGAAGCCGAGCCTCAGGGCCCTGCGCAGGCGATAGCCTCCGCCTGACCAATGTGCCTCGTAGACATATTGTTGCTCGAATTTCTCGGCTGCTGATGCCGAATGGCTGTAGATTACTTTGTATATTCGCTGCCATCCCGATGTATCGGGATGACTGGCTGATAGGGAGCGCCTCCTGGATAGCCGGCCAGTGCTGGCGATGACATGCCTGGCTCCAATTGCGGCGAAAACATCAAGCAGCCCGGCTATTTTTTCCAACCAGGAATCACCGTAAAGGGCCAGGAATAAATGGATAAAAATGGGGTCGAGGCGAATAACGATGTCTATACCCATGTTGGATAGCTTGCGGGCGGCAGCCACCCTCGCATCGAATGAAGGAGCCCCCGGTGACAAAAGCCCGAGCACGTCGGGAGTCCCTTCGATGGTTATGGCTATAGATTTAGGCTTGTAACCGATAAAGCCAGGCAATTCCAGAAGAAAGGACGGGACGCCCTTGGTGGTTATGAAAAAGGAGACGCCGTAGTCCATAAGAAGCCGCACCAGCCTCTTGACCTCTCTCTTCAATTCAGGTATGTCCTGACAGGGGTCGGAGATATTGGACAGGGAAATTGGCGGGCATAAAGTTAGCTTTTCGAGGTCTTTTTCCACCAGCTCAGGCAAGTTGTTATAAATCAGGGTATCCCCGGAGTATTTGGAGTAAATTGCTTCCCTGGCATAGCAGTAGATGCAATCATGAAGGCATTGGTTTGGCCCCGGCGGCGTGACATTGATAATCCAGCAATGCAAGCACTTTCTTTCGGGACGGGAGTAGGGGAAATCATGGAAGGTCGAGCCTTTCTTGGCTATTAACCTTATGGACACAATCTTATTTTAGCAGTTTATGGTCTTCCCCAGAATTTCGTATAGATTCTTCTCCCTTGACGGGAGAGGATTAAAATGAGGGTGATAAAACCTTGTGGGCCTGATGACCGCCGCCGCTCTCCCTCTTAAGGTAAGAGAGAGTGGGGAGTAATGAAGTGGAGAGGCTTTGTTTTAAGGGTGGACTCTGAAAGACAGGACACTAATTTTTTAATTTCAAAAAATGCCGAGCGCTCCATCTCAAACAATATCAAAGTACACAATAGAAATGAACACGACAACCTGGAGCTTTGTCCGGACAATGTCAGGCTGAGACTGGCATTTAGGGTTTGGATATCCGAATTCAGGATTTGTAACAGGGCGACTCACCCTCTCTCCAACCCGCTGCCACCAGTGAATAGGGTATGGTCTAGTTCAGATAGATTAGTGACAAACAAATTATGAAAGGACGCTATAATGGTGGCACTATGAATGTTTACAGCAAAATTCACGTATATGGGCGCCTGGCAAATATCCCGGTGCTATCAAAGAGAGCCAGGCATGTATGAAAGTGCTGCGGTTTGTCAAGATTGTAAAAGCGGCGGCTTGACAAGTGCCAATGTGGTAGTATAATAGTAATAGGCTAAGAGTACTGCTGTGAGGTACTATAATGAATCGGCGAAGGTCTAATATAGAGATAATAGCTGATATGCTCAGAGTCGGGGAAAATGGCGCTGGCAAGACGGAGATTATGTATAGCGCCAATATGAGCTATGCCCAGATACAAAAGTATCTCGGTTTCCTCGTGAGTCATGGGTTCATTAACAAAGTGAAGGTGGGGAATCCTTCGGTTACCTATCAGGTAACGGACAAAGGGGGAGAGCTTCTCAAAAATATAAACTACATAATTGAAGTACTCGAGTTCCGAAATGGCAATGGAGCTTGAGACTCGAATGTTGTGGAGTTAGAGAGGGGTGCCTGGAAGTAGCGTGAGGCCACCCCTTATTTAATACAAAAATCTAAGGAGAGTGCCATGATAGGAGCGGTATATGTCTGAAAAAAGGATGCTAATAGTAGATGCTGAACTGGTGAAAAAGGTGGATGACAACCGGGGTGACATGGATCGGTCGGAGTTCATCAACTTTCTTATTGAGAGTCAGTTGAAGGAAAAGGAGGAAAGTAAGAAGCAGACCGGCGTAACCCGGGAAGAATTTCACCAGTTTCAGGAAGGAACGAAAGAATTATTGCGCAATTTCCTGGAATTCTTTATCAGCTATGGGTTGGAGCTAGGCAAGCAACCTGGCGATAGCGAATTCGAGCAATTAGCGCAGAAACTGCAAAGTTTAGGTAGCTCGGCAAAAGCAAGAAGCTCCTGACTTTCTTTCTTCGCATTTTCCTCCGCCATCACATCCTCCACAGCTTCAAATAGAACTATCTTCTAGAACATAATCTCTTCCCAAGTTATTCCCAGCCTTGTCATACTACCCTCACGATAATGAAATTCCTGCGTTGTCGTCTTGAACGACACGAGGGAAAGCAGGGGGTATAGCTATGACAAGACCCATTGATTTACTACAACAGGGGAGGAAAGAGGAGCTATGGCAGATGTGCTGCGGCTTTATTGACCTCAGCCTGGAACAGTTTATGGCTATCCAGAAGAGGCTGCTTCTGGAGCAAATTGAGCTACTAAAGAGCTGCGAGCTGGGCAGGAAGATAATGCGTGGTGCCATGCCCGAGACTGTGGAAGAATTTCGAGAGCAGGTACCATTTACAACCTATGCTGATTACTTGCCTGAGCTTGTGGAAAAAAGGGAAGATGTCTTGCCCGCCAAGGTTGCTAGATGGGTACGCACTTCTGGTTACACTGGCAAATACGACGTCAAGTGGGTACCTCTGTCGGAGAATTTTTCTGCAGAACTTGAAAAGGTGTGCGGAGGTCTCGCTATCCTTGCTCTTTGCAACCGTCGCGGCGATACTTCCAGGCTAAAAGAACATTTGAAAGTTATGTTTACCTTGGGCTTCCCCCCCTATGCGTCAGGAGTCCTCGGAGAACTGCTTGAACAAGCTATCGGCTTGGACTTCTTGCCTTCCAATAGAGATGGAATGCCATTCACAGAGATGATAAAGAGTGGTTTTAAGGAAGCTCTATATCGAGGGCTCGATGGTTTTGGTGGTATATGTTCCGTCTTGGTGGCTGTAGGAGAACAAGTCAGCGAGCAATCGGGATCCATAAACATCCGTCCTTTGCTCAAGCATCCACAAGCTATGTTTCGCGTAGTGAGAGCCTTGCTAGAGAGCAAGAGGAAACATAGCCCGATATTGCCCAAACACTTATGGTCCGTAAAAGGAATTCTCGGTGGTGGCACAGACAGCGCCATTTTTAGGAGAAGGGTAGAAGAACTATGGGGGAGGGCTCCTCTCGAGGTATATGCTGGCGCTGAAGGCGGCATTTATGGTACTCAGACCTGGGACTATCAAGGTATGACTCTTATTCCCAGTCTCAGTTTCTTTGAGTTCATTCCCGAGAGGGAGTGGTTCAAATGGCAATTAGACCATTCCTACCAACCGAAGACTGTTTTGCTGGACCAAGTGCAAGCTGGCGAGATTTATGAGTTGGTCATAACCAATCTTCATGGTGGTATCATGACGAGGTATCGGGTTGGTGATCTGATAAAGATAAGCTCAATGAGAAATGAAGAGCTCAACATAGATATTCCGCAAATAGTATTTCATAGTCGAGCTGACGACCTTATCGACATCTCTGGTTTTGGTCGGTTGACGGAGAGGATAATCTGGGATGCGATAGAAAATGCTGGCGTTCCCTATACTGATTGGACAGCGCGCAAGGAGGTGATTGGAGATAGGGCACTACTACATATTTACCTGGAGGTCAATGGTGATTATATCGTTAGCGAAGAAGGCATAGCAGCGGCAGTACATGAGCAGCTTGAGAAATTGGATGCTGAATACCATTGGAAGGTTTACGATATGTGGGGTAATACTGCCGACGTGCTTGGCTTAAAACCTGTAGAGGTTACTTTACTTCCTCAAGGCGCCTTCTCTAATTATGTCTCTCAGCGGCAAGCTGAGGGCGCAGATTTAGGTCACTTGAAGCCGCCTCATATTAATGCTTCAGAAGCAGTGCTTGGCCAGCTTGGGGCTCCCAAGATCGCCGTGGAGGCTGTGCCGGCGACTGAAGAAGCCCAACGTGCGACTCCTCGATAACACTGGCATAGTGTTTGGAAAAAATCGGGCCGCCCTGTTTAGGTGAAGGGGCGAGGTTCAAACCTCGCCCTTTCCTTTATCGCTTTGAAACCTTTGCAAGTTCTTCGCCTGCAACTCGGCTAATTAAAAAGGTGAAGTTCCGAGCTCACTTCATGCTGGGGGAGCCCTGACTGAGAACGACCGGTACTTTCTACCTATTACTATAGTCTCACTTGACAGCTTTCAGATTTGCATCAATAATAGACTTAACTATGAATGTACAAGTTTTGATTCCCTTGGGTGCAGCCATTGCTTATATCCCTCTTTTTGTCATCCTACTAATTAATCGACCATGGGATAGAAAGGAAAGATTCCTCTTTCTATTCCTCGTTTCCGCTTTTATCTGGAGCTTTGGGGACGTCTTTTTCCGCGGCAGTTTCCTAGTAGAATACAAGCTGGTTATAGGAAAAGTAATTCTTTGCATAGTCATATGGGTGTTAGTTCAATTCCATTACTTTCTCCGTTCATTCCATGAGTCCCAACCCATTAAAATACCATTTGCCTATGGTTTCTTGGCGACCGCGATTGTGCTGGCAATAAGGGGATACATACCAAGGAACGTGGAAGTCACGGCAAATGGCGTAAATGTTGATTATGGCCCGTGGATTCTTATTATAGGTTTGCTCATACTCTTCACTCTGGGCACCAAGAATATATTATCTCTGCTGCGGAGGTACAGAATTTCTCCTGATCCTGCAGAGCGTAACAGGATCCTGTATTTGTTTATTGCCCTTGCTATCCTGATAGTCTTTCTCTTTGGTACTATTCTCATCCCTCGAGGAGGGGAATACCCTATAGGCCATCTTGGCAATGGGATTATTGCCTGCGTGTTAACCTATGCTGTTTTGGCCCACCATCTTGTGGATGTCAGGGTTATATTCCGCCGACTTATTGGTAGTTTGGCTCTCTACGCCGGTGGGATAGCAGTAGTACTACTGTTTTTCCTCCTGGCTCATCTGTTTTTTGGCTTTCAACCTGACTTCACCACTTTGGCGCTGGCCATTGGCCTGGGCATTCCAGTCATCGTATTTATGATTTACAAAGTGCGTGAACCCTGGAGAGCAAAGTTAGACGAAGCATTTATCGGGGAGAGATACTCCCACCGCAGGCAGCTATCTGACTTTATCACCAAGATACACGGTGTTCCCACGCTGAAGGAGTTAGGCAGCGACTTTGTATCATTGATTGCTCAGTCCCTGGCTTGTCAGAGAAGTTGTCTGCTTCTACCGGAGGTTGGAACTGGAAGTTTCAACACCCGATTTGTCTACCCTCCTACGGAAGATAATCCTATGGGGAAGTTGAAACTAAGGCAGGATAGTCCTGTTGTGGCCTGGCTGAAGCGCGAAAAAGCTATATTACCGAAAGAGAATCTGGCTATCTTTCCTGAACTGCAATCTATGTGGCAGGAAGAGAGAGAAGAAATCAAATTGGCAGGGGTGGAGATATTTGTTCCCTTAATGAACAGGGGTGAGCTTGTAGGTATTCTGGCAATAAGTGGGAGAGGAGATGCGAGGCTTCACACTGTTGAGGACATTGATTTGTTGGAGTCTATCGCCGCCCAGGTGGCAGCGAGCATGGAAAAGGAATACTTCCATGAGCAATTGCAAGAACAGGACAAAGAAATAACCCTGATTAACCGTTTAACTACAATCATAACCTCCAGCATGAGCATTCAGGAGATATTTGAAGCTTTCTCCCAGGAATTAAAGAAAGTGGTGGATATTGATTGGGCAACAATTGCTTTAATTGATGGAAGCGAGCTTCATTTTCTGGCTCTATCCAGCACCATAGGTTCTGCCTGGCAGACGGGGGAAAGGATACCGCTCGAAGGGACGGCTACCGAGTGGGTGTGCCGGGAGAGAAAGAGTTTGTATGAAGCTGATCTGAAACGACACCATAGATTCTGGACCTGGGAGAATCACGTGCAGCAAGGGGTTCGGTCTGTTGTTTACGTGCCCTTGACTATCAAAGACGATAGTATTGGTAGTTTGATTGTAGCCAGTCGCCACCCTAACGCATTCACCACCAAGCAAATAAAACTCCTGGAGCGAGTGGCTTTGCAGATTGCTACTCCGATTGAGAATTCCCAGCTTTACGCTCGGGCGGAACAAAGGGCTCGTATTGATGAACTCACCGGCCTATTTAACCGGCGTCACTTTGAAGAACGGCTCAAAGAGGAGACTGCCCGGCACTCTCGCTATAGTGATGTATTCTCTATATTCTTGCTCGACCTGGATAACTTTAAGACCTATAACGATATATATGGACACCCTTCCGGGGACGTTCTTCTGAATCAGACGGCTAAAATTATCAGGAGCTCTGTCAGAACTGCTGACCAGGCTTTTCGGTATGGTGGCGATGAATTTGTTGTTATTCTGCCCCACACAACCATGGACGACGCGTGGGTCGTGGCTGACCGAGTTCGGCAGGCGATTATGGAAGAGATGGAGAAGAAGGAAATTGATATAACTTGCAGCATTGGTTTGGCTAGCTATCCTTCAGATGGAGTGATATCCGGAGAGCTAATTACCGTGGCTGACACTGCTCTTTATTTTGCCAAGCGCACAGGAGGTAATCGAGTCTATCTTTCGTCCAAGATTCTGTCCGAATCACAGGACAACGCCGGGACTTATGCCAGACGTAATGGTTTGAGTGCTATCTATGCTCTAGTTTCGACTGTGGAGGCTAAAGACCCCTATACCTACGGTCATTCCCGGAAAGTCAATACTTATGCTGTAGCTTTGGCTGAGGCGATTGGGCTATCGCCTGAGGAGGTATCCAGGGTGAGTACTGCTGCTCTGCTTCACGACATTGGCAAAATTGGCGTTCCTGACAAAGTGCTTAACAAAAAGGGAAAGCTTAATGCAGAAGATTGGGAAGTGATTAAGGCTCATCCCAGACTGGGGGCGACCATCATAGGTAACGTACCTAACTTAGTTCTCTGTGTAAATATCATTCTGCACCACCATGAGAGATGGGACGGTAGTGGCTATCCTGAAGGACTGAAAGGCGAAGACATTCCCATAGAATCTCGCATCCTCGCCATAGCTGATAGCTTTGAGGCGATGAGCTCTGCCCGTCCTTACCGTCCTGCCCTGTGCGGTGAGAAGGTGCTAAAACAGCTGCGCCGCGGGGCCGGGTCTCAGTTTGACCCTGAACTGGTGCAAGTCTTCATTGGCATTATCGAGGCTGGATTTCCTGAGGGCGTGAAGACGCGTCAAGACTCGTCCAGCAAGCGAAAGAGTCCGTAACTGTGTGTCTTTATATCCGCAGGGCGAGGCTAAAGCATCGCTGCAGGTACCTAAGGCGTGCTCCTTTTCCTTACCAGAACGCATATATTGCGCGAGAAATTTCTTATCGGGAAATGGTAGGACTTCTCCGGTGACATAGTAATGATTTCCCAGCCGGTTTTGACTAACAGCTTTTCTAGTTCGCCATAGGAGAAAAGATGATAGTAGCGGTAAATTGTCCTTCCTTTCAGCCTCCACGGGACTTGGCGCTCCTTTGATTTGAACCAGAACCCTGGTTGTCCGCGGTTCCAAACGGTTAAAAAGGCCCCGCCCCCGGGTTTTAATACCCGCTTTAATTCTACGAATGCCTTTTCTCTCCCCTCTCTGCCTTTAACATGGTGGTAAGTGGCTACTGATACCGCCCAATCGAAGGTATTATTTGGGAAGGGCAGGAACAAGGCGTCAGCAACCATTAAGTTGACATGAAGCTTGAACTTGGCAGAATATCTCAAAGCTTGCTCGAGCATGCCTGTGGAGGAATCTAGCCCCCAGAGTTCGAAGCCCTGGCTGAAAGCCAAGAAGTCCGGTCCATGAGCACAGCCAATATTCAGCAGCCTTCCGCTTCGCCATCTAACTGCTAATTCCTCTAGCTCTTCTTTTAATAAGGGCCAATGCCTCACCCGATACCAGCTTTCAGCTATCTGGTCGAAAACCTCCCTGTTTGTAGTCATAGGTACACTCTGCTAAACTTTATCATATTAAATTGAAATGGTCATGGTTGTAATAGCCTATGCTGTTGCCTGAACCAAAACTATGACTCTGAACCAAGTGAAGAGAGACTAAGTGGAGCGGTGAGATTCTTCGCCTCCGGCTCAGAATGACAAAGTGAATACTCAGAATGACACCTTCATCCTGTTATTGCGAGTCCCGATTTATCGGGACGAAGCAATCTCGTAGAGGGGCAGGGGATTGCTTCGCTCCACTGGCAATCACATTAGAGAAAGGCTCAGGGTGATATGGACATAGTATGAAGAAAGCATCTCGAACTATTTCTGGAGTAACGCCGGTGGCGGTTATGGCCAAGCCATTTCCTTGCCCCGGTAAATGTGTTTATTGCCCCAGTTCTCCTGAGGCACCCAAGAGCTATACTGTGGAGTCTCCGGCGGTGCTCCGGGCTCGCAGTTGTGGCTTTGATGCCAAAAAGCAGGTGGAGGTCAGGGTTAAGACATTGGCTGAAATGGGGCATGCCCAGGATAAGGTAGAACTTATCGTCATGGGTGGTACCTTTCTGTCTTATCCCCGGGACTATCAGTATCAGTTTATTAAGGATTGCTATGATGCTTTGAGCGGCATCCCCTCTGGCAGTTTAGAAGAAGCCAAGGAATTGAATGAAACTGCTGAACATCGCTGCGTAGGTCTGTGCATCGAGACCAGGCCTGATTTTTGTGGAGAGGAGGAGATAAGGAGCATGCTCGATTTTGGCACTACCAGAGTGGAGCTCGGGGTACAGACTTTGGACGATGAGATTCACTGCTCTACAAAGAGGGGGCATGGGGTGTCTGAGATTATCTCTGCGACCAGTCTGTTAAAAGATTATGGCTTTAAGGTGCACTATCATTGGATGCCCGGTTTACCAGGGTCAACACCTGAGCATGATCTTGGGCTGTCGCGACAATTGTTTGAAGACGAACGCTTTCGACCTGACGGGCTCAAGCTTTATCCCACACTGGTAGTTCGGGGGAGTGAGCTAGAGATTTGGTATCTGGATAATCGCTACCGACCTTATGATGATGAAGAAATGATTGATTTGCTCATGGCTATTAAGACTCTAATTCCCAAATATGTGAGGATTTCGAGGTTGATGCGGGATATTCCCGGTAAATTTATCATTGCCGGGAGCAGAGACTTAGCACTTAGAGGTACTATTAGAAAGAAGATGGGTCAAATGGGTCTTCGCTGTAGCTGCATTCGTTGCAGGGAATATGGGCATCGCCTGAGAGATGGTTGGGCAATTGGAGAGCCCCGGTTAACCAGGCTAGATTATAGAAATTTGGGAGGTAAGGAGGTCTTCCTTTCCTACGAGGATGAGGATGAGACTTTGTTCGGCTTGTTGAGATTGAGAATAAATGGGAAAAAAGCGGTAGTTAGGGAGCTACATATCTTTGGCCCCGAAGTTACACTGGGGGGAAGGTTAGAGCAAGCCGCTCAACATCACGGTCTAGGTGAAAGACTACTCCGAGAGGCAGAGAGAATCGCCGGTGAGCAATTCAAATCAGAAAGACTATCGGTACTCAGTGGCATCGGTGCCCGGCAGTATTATCGCTCGCTCGGTTATAGTCTGGAAGGCGCATATATGATCAAGGAGCTCGGTTAAGCTATTCACGGATTGTTTGGCAATACCAGTTGTCATTCTGAGCGAAGCGAAGAATCTTTGAGATTGCTCATCCTCCCTGTCTGTCGGACTCCTTACAGTGGCATTACTAAACATTCTTCACCTAAATATATTGACATCGAATAATAGCGATACTTATAATGAGTTGAAGGTATCGCAGAAGCTATTCAATCAATCAAGAGACCTAGAACCTGGAGAAAAACAATAAAAATAAAAGGAGATAGAGCAGATGGATAACGATCGGATGGAACCAGAGCGGATGGAAAACGAGGTAAAGCCAAGCTGGAGATTAGCTTGGGGATTGTGGTGGCGGATGACTCTTATTAGCCTGGGGATATCTTTGATAATCCTGTTGATCGTGACTTTGGTGGGCCTATCACTCACACCATCGTTCATACCATAGTAAGTTCTCTTTGAGTGGTTGCCTGGATGGTACGGTGATTTGTTATTGCCGGCAAGAGAATCGTATGGCGGTTGTGCGCCGGCCTGGATTACGGCAGGCGAATCCGCTGCATCGGTGGTGATTGAGGTTCTGGGGTATTGACAAGGAGACCTTTTAGCTATATCGTATCCGAAGGAACAAAAAGGAGGGATAGAAAATGGAAAAAAGTTGGAAGCCGACAACTGCTGGGGTTCTGACTATTATTGCAGGATTCCTAGGACTGTTAGTTGGAATAGGACTTGCAGTTGGGCTTGGAATAGCGGGGTTGATGGTGGATATGATTCCAGGATTCCCTGGTGTTAGGTTGCTTGCCCTTATCGCCATTCCTGGAATTATACTGAGCATAGTAGCCATAGTGGGTGGTATTTACGCCCTGAGAAGGAGATTGTGGGGCCTGGCACTTGCTGGAGCCATTTGCGCACTTCTTTTCACTCTACCCTTGCTTGGCTGGATTCTAGGAATATTGGCCATCATATTTGTCTCATTAGCGAGGGATGAATTTGAGTAAAGTCCAAGAATCTGTAGGTTGTTGGCTGTATAGCTGGTGCTAAGAAAGCTTTTGGGAGGATAGGCAATGTTCTGTAGAAATTGCGGTAGGGAGTTAATAGGGGCTCCGGAATTTTGTATGAATTGTGGAGCCAAGCCAATGGCGGGCACCAGTTTTTGCCCCGATTGTGGTGCCCAAACAACACCGCTAACGGAAATATGCGTTAAATGCGGCGCAAGAGTAGCGAAGGGTCTAGGAGCCGATATATCACCGAAATCAAGGCTCGCTACTACTTTGCTTGCCTTTTTTCTGGGGGAGTTTGGTGCACATCGATTCTACATCGGCAAGACGGGAACTGCAATTATAATGCTGGTCTTGGGCATCGTAGGTTTGTCGACCGTATGGTTCTTCGGATTCGGGTTAGCATTGCTTATAGCGGTAGGGATTTGGGCATTTGTTGACTTCATAGTCGCTGTTGTAGGAAGTATGAGAGATAATGATGGCAAGCTCATTCAGAAATGGTAGCTATTATTGACTGCGAGGGAGGCAAACAATGTTCTGTAGGAATTGCGGTAGGGAGTTAATAGGGGCTCCGGAATTTTGTATGAATTGTGGAGCCAAGCCAATGGCGGGCACCAGTTTTTGCCCCGATTGTGGTGCCCAAACAACACCGCTAACGAAAGTTTGTACGAACTGTGGTGCACAAGTAAGCAAGACAATGAAGGGAGAAACCTGGAAGCCAACAGCTGCGGGCATCCTTTGTATTATTGCGGGCGTCATTGGCTTAATCACCGGTATAGTAGTTGCTGTAGCCGGTGGTATCGGAGGGGCATTCATTGGAATGGCATGGTTGAGCGCTGTTGGTGCCCCGTTAATTACATTGGGGATAGTTGCTATAGTAGGCGGTATCTATGCCTTGAGGAGAAGGCTTTGGGGACTAGCGCTTGCCGGTTCTATCTGTGCACTCGTTGGCCCTTGGGCACTTCTTGGGATACTGGCCATTGTGTTCGTGAGCTTGGGGAAGGATGAATTTGAGTAAAGTCCAAGGTTCTGTAAGTTATGAAGCGATTCTGTCCGAGGAATCAGGCTATTATGGAATCTTGTTTGAAAAATTTTAAGGTTGAAAGGAAGGTAAGATGCAAAAGTATCGTTTTCTACCCTTTGCAGCCAAAGTTTTGAGAATCGTGGCATGGATAGTACTGGTGGTCGGTGTTATTGGTTCGATTTTTTACGGAATTATGACGGGTGGCGCTGAAGATGGGACTTTGGTTACAGGTATTGTGATGGCCGTTGCCGGAGCAATTGTCTCCTTCCTGGCCTGGGTTTTCTTGCTTACTACCAGGGAACTCCTTTACCTGTTGATGGATGTGGAAGAGAACACCAGAAACACGGCTGAGCGCATCACCATTACAAAGAAATCGAGCTAAGATGAAGTTATACCTTAGGTGGTTATGATTGTGAAGGCAGCAATATTTTCCTCGTTCGGCAACCTTATTCGGAAACGGCGACTACCAATGCGCTGGAAGAAAGCACGCGATCTTTTACAGGGAGAGCGGCACGTAAATAGGATAGGGGAGTATTACTACATAAAATATGCACTCAGTGTTGTAACAGTCATAGCATGGATAATACTAGTGCTTGGCTTTATTGCTTCGCTTGTTTGGGGGATTACCACGGGCGGAATACAAGGCGGGCTCCAAATTGTGATAGGAATGATTGCCTCATTCCTGGCCTGGCTCCTGTTGCTTATGTCCAGGGAACTTTTGAAATTGCTTGTGGATGTAAAGGAAAATACCATCAGCACCTCTGAAGGTGTTACCAAGAAATCACACTGAGATAGATTTGTGCCTCAGCAGGTGAATGTTAATCAGGGCAACACCTTCCTTCTGTTTGGCAGCTTCATTTACAGGGGCTATGGTGTGGAGGAATGGCTAAATCAGTAAGCTGTAATTATTCCACTCAATCCAGCTTCCCCCCTCTTCACTGTGATATCGTCAGAAACCGGAATGTCCCGCCTACATTTCTTACCTTCAACTATTACAGAGTCAAGGGTAAGTTCATTTATTTCACCCACGAAATTTAGCCTTGCTTCCTTTGATTCCCTTGGCACCCTCTAAATCGGATTTTTGTTTGCTGTCCCGCTTTATCGCCCGGCCATGCTTAAAACGGTTTAGATTTACAAATCCTTTTGCCACGATTTTCTCTTTATATGAAGCTATCCTTAATTTTGAATATCGCCTCCTCAACATTGCTACCCTGTGCTCTGAGGCGTTTTATAGCTTCCTCTATTTTATCATGTTTATTACTATCACTGAGGTCATCCAGTCTATTGTATAAACCAGCCCGGCTGCCAAAGTTGAAATTGAGTCTCTCCTCATCTGGCAAAGATAAATACTTATTTATAATATTGAGGCATTTTTCTTTATCCCCCGGCATTTTGCCTTCGATCTCCATCAATAAGTTCAATGTATGGTCGCTCTTAAGATAACTGGTAACTTGCAGGTTTTCGATGAAAATACCTATCTCCTTTACTACTTCATCCTCTGTTTGCAGCTCAAAGTCTCCGTTCTGTAACTTGGTCCACAATGGCATAGCCGGGGTGATGTGGAGGCTGCGCAGCCTTATATAATCAGGATTAATCTCGTTTAATACCCTGGCTGTTTCTCGGGCGTGTTCTCGAGACATTTTCTTGCCCCCCAGACCAGGCATGACATATTCACACAGAGAAATGCCTGCTTCTTTTATCTTCTTTCCGCCCTCAATATGGTTCTTAGCAGTGCATCCCTTTTCTACATAAGTCAGCAAAGGGTCATAGCCACTCTCCAATCCAATGTGAACCCTATCTAGCCCAGCATTCTTTAATTCCTTCAACTCCGCTAACGACTTTCTGGCTGCAGTGTGGGACCGACCATATGTAGTTACTCTATTTAAGCTGGGGAAGGTTTTTCTCAGGAAAGTTAGCACATGAGTTAGCTCAGGGGTGCGCATGATTAAGGTGTTAGAATCCTGGAGGAAGGCTGATTTTGCCCCTGCTGCAAGCCAGCGGGCAACGTTATGCACACATTGCCCGTATTGAAGTTGATTAGAGAGCATTGCTGCTACCTCCATCACCTTGTCACCGCGGCCCATCTTCCAGGCTAATTCATTTATACCCTCGCTGATAGCCTTAGCTGCCTCAATATCTTTTATGACCTCTTCCACCGACCTCAGCTCAAACTTGCTGCCTTTGTATATAGGGCAGAATTGGCATCTATTCCACGGGCAATTCCTGGTCGCCCTTATCAGGAGGGAATTAGCTTCACTAGGAGGCCGTATAGGGCCTAGCTCAAAGGTCTGGCTCAGCTTCTCTGTTAACGTGTTATTTAACATTCTGCGCATTTTAGCGTATTGGAGGCGAATAGGCAAATGGACTTTGGTCTACTTACCATGATAATATCAGCATTTCAAATGAAGCAAATTGAATTAATCTCCTTTGATGCTGAAGGGACAGTGGTAACGCCTGATTTCAGCCAGGCTATATGGCATGAGGCTATCCCTGCGCTTTATGCTCAGAAAGAAGGTCTCAACCTTGCTCAGGCTAAGAGGCACGTCTTTAGGGAGTATGCCAAGATTGGCGACCAGAGGCTTGAGTGGTATGATATCGAATACTGGTTTAGCTATCTTGGCTTGGGTTCTTCTGAGTCAATGATACAGGGTTGCCTGGGTAAGATAGGTTATTATCCTGAGGTAACCGAGGTCCTTTGTTCCTTAGCCAGTGAATACAAATTAATTATTGCCTCAGGCACACCACTAGAGCTACTGCATTGGTTATTGCGAGATATCAAACCTTATTTTGTTCGAATTTTTTCTTCTGTTTCACACTATAGGCAATTGAAAAACCGTGAGTTTTACAGTAGGATATGCGAAGAGATAGGTGTTAAGCCAAGCCGGGTCATACATGTGGGTGATAACTGGCAATTTGATTTCCTGAATGCCCGACAGGCTGGTGTAAATGCTCTCTATCTTGACAGATCGGGGAGAGACAATCAGGAGTCTCTTAGCGATTTGAGTCAATTGAAACAACTTCTCCCGCCCCGGATATAATATATTCTCTTTTAGCCTAGTGCCAGACCACTCACTATGGACATTGTAAGCCATTCTAAGTTACAATTTGGTCCTTGACCAATGCCAAATCAAAGGGAAGTGTCCCCAGAAAGCGCCTCTCCAGGTAACAGATTCAACCTGTCCACGGTAGAACTCAAGGAAATAGCTAAGAAACTACGCCGTCATGTGATCACCATGACAGCTACGGCGGGCAGCGGGCATCCCGGCGGCTCCCTATCAGCAGCTGACATCATCACTGCGCTTTATTTTAAGGTTTTGCGTCATACGCCCGAAAATCCACAGTGGCCAGACCGTGACCGATTCATATTGAGCAAGGGCCACGCAGCTCCAATTTTGTACGCTGCCCTGGCCGAAACTGGCTACTTTCCCGTGGCAGAGCTGGCAACATTGAGAAAGTTGGATAGCCGTCTCCAGGGACATGCCGATAGTAAGTTCACCCCGGGTGTAGAGATGTCAGCTGGTTCTTTAGGTATGGGTTTGTCCTTTTCCATTGGCGTCGCCCTGGCTGCCAGGCTGGATGCCAAAAATTACCGGACCTATGTTCTTCTTAGCGATGGAGAATGTGAGGAAGGACAAACTTGGGAGGCGGCCCTTTCAGCGTCCCACTTCAAACTAGATAACTTAACGGCTATAGTTGACTACAACGGTATGCAACTCAGTGGCTGGACTCGAGATATCATGAACCTTGAACCTTTTACCAGGAAATGGCAAGCCTTTGGCTGGCATACCATTGATATAGATGGACATGACTTTGGCCAAATCCTGTCTGCTTGCCAGGGGGCTGAAAGGATAAAAGGCAAACCAACCGTCATCGTCGCCCGCACTATCAAAGGCAAAGGGGTTAGCTTTATGGAAAACAACGTGGCATTTCACGGCAAGGCACCTACTTGGGAAGAAGCCGAAAGGGCACTAAAGGAATTAGAGTAAGTATGGCTGAAGCATCTACTCGGGAAATTTACGGCAAAACTCTGGTAGAGTTAGGCAGACAAAATAAAGACATCGTTGTTTTGGACGCCGATTTATCGCCATCAACGATGACCAATTTTTTTGCCCGGGAGTTTCCTGAGCGTTTTTTCAACTGCGGTTTGGAGGAGCAGAATATGATAGGGATAGCTGCTGGCTTGGCCGCTTCAGGTAAAACTGTCTTTGCCACCACTTTCGTTGTTTTTGTCGTCTGTCGCAGTTTTGATCAGTTGAGGCTCTACCTTTCCCAGTCAAAACTCAATGTCAAAATTGTTGCCACACACGGAGGCATCACTGTTGGTGAAGATGGCAGCTCTCATCACGCCATTGAGGACTTAGCCTTATGTTGTGCTCTCCCCGGCTTTACTGTCGTGGTCCCTGCTGATGCCATAGAGGCTGCCGAGGCAGTCAAAGTGGCGGCAAGTATCCACGGGCCTTTCTACGTCAGGTTAAGTCGCCCTAAAACACCAATTGTTTACCCCGAAGGCTATCATTTCACATTAGGCAAGGCAGTAACCATGAGACGAGGCAAGGATGCAACTGTTATAGCCGTGGGCATTATGGTCGCCAGGGCTCTGGAGGCGGCGGATATCTTAGCAAGACAAGGTATAGATTGCCGGGTAATCAACATGCACACTCTCAAACCTTTGGATGAAGCAGCCATAATCAAAGCAGCCTCAGAGACGGGGACAATCGTCGTTGCTGAAGAGCACTTAGCCCAGGGTGGCCTCGGCAGCCGGGTCGCCCAAACAGTGGCTAGAGAGAAGCCAGTACCTATGGAATTCGTCAACCTTGGTGATAAGTATGCTCTGTCAGGCAAAGCTGAGGAACTGCTTCAAAGATACGGACTGACCGCTGAACGCATCAAAGAGTCCGTCAGGTCAGCGGTCAACAGAAAGTAACATTTCTGATATCGTCGGTAAGTCATATTCCCCACTGTCGCTATTAACCAGATCCTTTTGTTCTATGGGAAAGCAGCAGCCAATACTGGACTAATTTCATGAGCGAACAACTAACGGCTTTACCGAAGGCTGCTACGCTAAGACCAAGATGCTAAAACCCGTATCTTATGGTCTGAGGAATGTCGATGTTTACTGGAGGAAAATGCTCCTGGGGTTTGTACCATCTCGTAGCTGTTTCCACACAATTTGACAAAGAGCCAAGAAACGATTGACGGTGTGAGGGGGTGATTATATAATGTAGTATATAAACTATAATTTTAGAAAGGTTAAATTGTTTCAAAAGGAGGCGGGACATGGGTAGATACATAAGAGTCATGCTGGCAGCTTTGCTAATTGTGACCGGGGTTTGGGTCTTCCTGCCCTCCAGCTACGTAACCGCAGGCGGCATGGTTGTGAACCAGAGCTTCGAGCAGGGAGAAGAGGAAGCTCCCTATGGCTGGGAACTAAACGGAAACGCTGTGCGTATAAATACCGGCCCCACCTATGCAGGTAGTTGGTCTGCCCTGCTAAGCGACGATGGTGACACGCTCACCCAGTGGATTGAGAACATCGAATCGGTGTTGACATACGAAGTCTGGGGGTGGATATATGTTTCCGGCAACGTTACCGGTGTCATCACTCTCGACTTCTGGGAGGGAAAAGAAGGAAGACAACTAAGTTCGACACGAATGCTGTTCACCAATAACACGAACGGCACCTATGTACAAAAGACTGACACGATGCAGGCGCCACCAGGAACGACTCATTTAAGAATCTGCCTGCTGGGAACTGGCTGGAACGATGGGGCGGAAGTGCGGTTCGATGAGATTGGTTTCTGGCCGCCGGGCGGAGGCTTCTGGGAGCGCTTGAGGGACTCGTGCTTCATCGCCACCGCAGCCTACGGTACAGAAACAGCCAGTCAGCTTGACACATTGCGCGATTTCCGAGACCAGGTATTACTGGAAAATACCCTGGGATCGCGATTTGTAGAGGCTTATTACAAAGTCAGCCCGCCTGTGGCGGCATTTATAGCAAAGAGCGATTTCCTGCGTGCGGTCGTCAGGGAGGTACTCCTTGAGCCAGTGGTAAACCTCCTGCAGTGGTCGCAGGACCTGTGGAAAAGTCAGCCGGGATGAGTCCAGGCTTTATGTGGTGTAGTCGTCTTCAGCCAAACTCATATGGCGGTTGTGCTTTATTGACAATATAGCTAGCCAATGCTATAGTAAACTACAAGCTAATATACTAATGGGGTGCAAGGATGAACTATGGGCGTGAGTTATTGAAGGGAAATACTGATTCACTACTGCTTTGCTTGATTAGTCGTCGGCCTACCTATGGATACCAAATAGTAAAGGAACTGGAGGAAAGGAGTAATGGGTACTTTCAGTTTAAAGAAGGTACTCTTTATCCCGCTCTCCACCGCTTAGAGCGAGACAATCTTATAACAGCTAGATGGCAGATACTACCTAATGGACAGCAAAGACGTTATTACTACATAACTGAAAGGGGACAGCAGGTCCTGGCTAACAGATTAGCTACGTGGCAGGATTTTTCTAAGGCAGTTAAAGCAGTGACGCAAGCAGAAACAATCTAGGGCTAGAATGGGAAGTAACATAAGCCATTATTTAAACAGGTTTAAAGCTTGCCTCAAGATTGATCAGACTATAAGGGATGGTGTGGCCGAGGAGCTTTATACACATCTCGAGGACAAAAGTCGGGAGCTAGAAGAAAATGGGCTAAGCAAAGAAGAAGCAAGCAGAGTCGCAGTACAATCTCTAGGCTCGCCTGAACTAATTGCCCGGCAAATCTATGAAACGCATGCTCAAGGTAGCTGGAAAGAAGCTCTTTTCAGTGCCTTACCTCACTTCCTGGTCGCTTTACTCTTCACTTCATATTACTGGCAAAACATCGTCTACGTGTCAATTATATTAGCGCTAATCGTTGGCATAGCAATTTATGGCTGGCATCGAGGTAAGCCAGTGTGGCTTTTCCCCTGGTTAGGCTACTATCTTATGCCAGTAGTAGTTACCGGTATATTGCTGCTTTCTCTTCCCCAGGGTTGGGGCTGGATAGCAGCGCTCATCTATATCCCCTTGGCTCTTTTTGTCTTTATCCACATAGTGAGACAAACTGCAAGGCGGGATTGGCTATATGCATCACTGATGCTAGCCCCTATGCTGGTAACGTTCACTTGGTTTTCATCCCTGGGCACAGGAAATGGGCTTTTAACAAATGGTATATGGCCAGCAAGCCTGAAGACAAATGCACTTTGGATAGTTATTAGTTTTATTGCTCTGGCAGCAGCTACCATCGCCTTCATCCGCCTCAAACCGCGCAGATATAAAATTATGAGTTTATTAATTCCACCGCTTGCGATCCTATTCTTGGTAACCATGGCAAGCCGGGGAAACATTGATTACTGGGGTTGGCTAATATTGTTCTTTGCTTTATCTGCCTTTGCCATCCCGGTATGGATGCAAGCCAGAGCATACCAATAGCCTTCCTGAAAAATTTCGTTCTTTAGTGCCCATAAAACTTATCCGTTTGTATTTTGGTGATTACATGAAATCGGCCCAAAAAATTAAAGATTTTGCGAGGGCAAGGGAGCAAAGCGGTTTTTCCGTGTGGTATTTAAGAGCCGAAGGTCAACTCTGTTCCTGACTCCACAAGCTAGGTTGGGGTTGAATGTCCCTTTTGTAAGGTAGCCCCAGATGTTCATAAGCAAGCCTGGCAGCTACTCTGCCACGAGGTGTTCGTTCCAGAAAACCTAACTGAAGAAGGTACGGTTCATAAACATCCATAATAGTATCAGCATCTTCGTTAATAGAAGCAGCAATGGTATCTAGACCTACAGGACCACCATCAAATTTGTCAATTATTGTATGCAACACTCTATGGTCTATGTCATCCAAACCCACAGAATCTATCTCCAGCTTTGAGAGTCCTTCCAGAGCTACTTCCTTGGTGACCACTCCGTCTCCCATTACCTGAGCATAATCCCTTATTCTCTTTAATAGACGATTAGCCACTCGAGGAGTACCTCTAGCACGCTGGGCAATTGGGAGAAGTCCCTCTCTCTCTGCCTTCACCTTAAGGACAGTTGCCGACCGCTCCAAAATCGTCTGTATTGCTGCCTCGTCGTAGAAACCAAGATGATATGTCACCCCAAATCTATCTCGAAGGGGAGGACTCAATAGGGCAAAACGCGTAGTAGCCCCAATTAGGGTAAAGCGGGGCAAATTGAGCCGTAAGTTTTTGGCAGCTGGCCCTTTCCCCAAAAAAATGTCAAAAACAAAATCCTCCATGGATGGATAGAGTTTTTCTTCTATTGTATGGTTAAGCCTGTGTACCTCGTCAATAAAAAGGATATCCCCCTCATGTAGATTAGTAAGAATAGCAGCTAAATCTCCAGTGCGTTCTATCGCCGGTCCCGAACTAATTTTTATATTAACTCCCATCTCAGCAGCAATGATGTAGGCAAGTGTAGTCTTTCCCAAACCGGGAGAACCATAAAGAATAATATGATCTAGCGGCTCACCTCTCTTTTGAGCGGCGACAATAGCTATTTTTAGATTATCTTTAATTTTTTCTTGACCTATGAATTCGCTAAGACGTCTGGGACGAAGGTCAAAGTCAATAAAGCTATCCTCGGCTGCCGTTTTACCCGATATGAGACGCATCGCTAACCTGTGGAAGTTAAATTTTTGCTAGCCCTATTATTCTAATTCTAGAGCCGCGGTCTCCTCTTTATCAAGATCACCCTCCTTTAACCTTTCCCCACCATCAGGACTCAGAGAGAGGACTCGAGATGGAATCAGCTTACCAAGAATGACATTTTCCTTGAGACCACGAAGCTTATCCAACTTGCCTTTGATCGCGGCATCAACAAGAACACGGCCGGTTTCCTGGAAAGAAGCAGCTGCCAGCCAACTGTCCTTACTTAAACTAGCTCTGGTTATCCCGAGAAGCGCAGCTTGAGCCGTCGCTGGCTCACCTCCTTCAGCCAGTACCTTGGCATTCATATCTTCATAGTCAAATCGATCAACTAACTCGCCGGGCAAGAGCTTTGTATCTCCTGAGGAAATAATTCTCACGTTGTTTAACATCCGCCGGGTAATGACAGCAATATGTTTATCATGTATAGTCACCCCCTGAGAGCGATATACTTTCTGTATTTCATCAATCAGATATTGCTGGACTGCGTCTTTTCCCATAACGCGTAAGATATCATGAGGGGCAATGGGACCCCTGGTAAGCCGATCACCCGCTTTGACCTTGTCCCCTGACTCAACAAGCAAATATGCACCGTGGGGCACGCTATATTCTCTCTCTTCCATTTCTTCATATCTAACGTAAACATGGTCACCTTCAATGACAACTTGACCTGGCACTCTAGCTACTATAGATTGAGGTTGCTCTGCTTCGCCGTAGCTTACAGCAGGCAATCCCTCTTCCGTCTTCTCTGGCAGAGAAAATAGGATGCTACCAGCATCCACCGATTGCCCATCAGTCACAGCTAGTTCCGCTCCTGGTAGAATTGGGTATTCATCCAAATAGAATTCAGAGCTAATAACCTTGACTATGC
>JBMCVZ010000003.1:0-26020 GCA_048621695.1 Chloroflexota bacterium | reverse complement strand
GACCCTGCTTGTCATAGCTCTCTTAATGCGGTCGAAAGAAAGTAGCTCCTCCGCAGTATATGGTTGCCCTGCTTTTTTTTCAGCCATGGTATACTACCTCCGATTAGATTTATTTGCATTACTATCATAAGTATAGCAGCACAACTTGTCAAGATACATTTAGCTTGAAAGTAGAGCGAATTGCCCTATATTTCTAAACAAAAACTATACCTGCGCCTAGATCCTATCATCACTGCACTACCAAGTATGCAAGATATATGTATTAGGCCACTCAAAATTTTGTGGCTTCTTTCCCCCATATTAACTCTCACCCCCTACAAATTTACAGTGACGGAAGCTGAACTGTGCTTGACAGAGCCATTAACAATATGCTAAAACACGTTCGGATTTTGGGGAAACCAAAATTGTGCCAGCGGGGCTGATAGACCTGCTAGGTGTGGGTGGTCGAGATTTGCCTTTGGATTTATCAGCAAATTATAGAGTAAGGAGTGGCGACTATGGCAAAAATACCGGACAAAATCGAAACCTGGCAGATGGTAGAGCCAGGCAAGCTAGCTAGAACCAGCGTCGATGTGCCTGAGATAAAGCCCGGTGAGGTACTGGTTGAAATCGCTGGCTGTGGTGTCTGCCATACCGACCTGAGCTTTTTCTACGACGGCGTTCCCACAGTGAACAAACCACCATTATCTTTGGGGCATGAAATTAGCGGCACGGTAATAGCTGGCGATGAAAAATGGCTGGGCAAGGAGGTAATTATACCAGCGGTGATGCCGTGCAATAACTGTCCAATTTGTGCCGCTGGTAGAGGCAATCGCTGCCTTGCTCAAAAAATGCCCGGAAATAGCTTGGGAATTTACGGCGGGTATTCTAGTCATATTGTGGTTCCCTCCCAAGACTTGTGCCCTATTGAGAATAGAGGTGATTTGCCTCTTGAGCATCTGTCTGTAGTAGCTGATGCTATAACCTCTCCATACCAAGCTGGAACGAGGGCAGGACTTACAGCTGGGGACTTGACTATTGTCATTGGAGTTGGCGGTGGCCTCGGCTCCTATATGGCCCAGATTTGCTCTGCTTCAGGGGCCAAGGAGGTAGTGGGAATTGATGTTGTTCCTGAAAAGCTGGAGAGAGCACTGAAATATGGGGCGACTCATGTTATTAATTCAAGGGGCAAGAGTGCTAGAGACGTAAGAGATGAATTTCGAAGCTATTGTAAAGAAAAGGGTGTGCCACACAATTATGGGTGGAAGATTTTTGAATGGAGTGGAACAGCGGCTGGTCAAGACATTGCCCTGGAACTGCTATCGTTTATTTACGTATTAGTCATATGTGGGTACGGTATGCAGAAGAACGAATATCAGCTGTCGAGGTTGATGGCATTTGACGCTGACATCAAGGGCACCTGGGGCTGCTTGCCTAAGCACTATCCTGCCGTCCTTAAGATGGTTCTGGAAAAGAAAATAAAGATAGAGCCCTTTATCGAGACCAGGCCAATGAGCCAAATTCAGCAAGCGTTTGAAGAAGCTCACAGTGGGAAATTATTTAAGAGAATCATACTGATCCCCGATTTTTAAAGCCTTCGTTATTACGTCAAATGGTTGACATTTCCCTGTGATTTTCCGCCCAGAAATGCCACTTCAATATTATACTATCGAAATTTGTAAATGATACTTCAGTGACTGGTTCGTGTTAGTGTTGAGGGCTAGGGGGACTACCCTACATAACCTCCGTCAACAGATAGCACCTGTCCAGTGATGTAACGCGCATCGTCCGATGCCAAAAACACAAAAGCCGGTGCTACTTCCTCAGGCTCGCCAAACCTCCCCAGTTGTATTCTCGAGAGATATATTTCTTTTAGCTTTTCATCCCCCCTTACCTTGCCCGACATCTCCGTTGTGATAATTCCCATGGATATGGCATTAACATTTATCCCATATCTAGCAAGCTCCCTGGATGCGGACTTGGTAAACCCGATAATCCCCGCTTTCGCTGAGGCATAGTTTATCTGCCCCGCCGTACCATACAATCCGGCAGTGGAGATAACATTAATGATCTTCCCATGCTTGTTTTCCTTCATATAGTTAGCTGCCGCCTGTGTACAATTAAAGGTACCCTTGAGGTGAATATCAACAACCTGGTCCCATGTCTCCTCGTCCATCTTCAAAAGCAAAGCGGGCCTGGATACCCCAGCATTGTTAACCAGGATATCCACCCCCCCGAGCTCCTGTACTGCCTGGCCTACCATGGACCTGGCATCCTGGTAACTGCTGACATCCGCTTTCAAGGCTGCACCCTTGCGGCCGATCATTTGTATTTCATCCACTACTTCCTTAGCAGCAGCATCATTGCTACGGTAGTTTATCACTACATCGGCGCCCTCCCTAGCAAAAGCCAAGGCTACAGCCCTCCCAATACCCCTACCACCACCAGTAACAATTGCCTTCTTATGCTGTAATCTCATAGTACCCAAACTAATCTAGCTACCTGTTTTTCCACTCAGGTTTGCGCTTATCCAAGTACGACTGCAAACCCTCCTGGCCATCTTCAGTCTGCCAGCTCTTAATACCGTGTTCCACTCCCTTTTCCAGCGAAGCCTCAAGCGAAGATATGTCCGCACAATCATATAGCGCATCCCTCACGAGTTTCACGCTCAGCGTACTCTTTTCCAGGAATTTGCGTGCGAACTCCTCTGCAGTCTTGTCCAGCTCTTCTTCCGGAACAACCTTATTCACAAGGCCAATTCGTTCTGCTTCCCGGGCGCTGACATTTTCTCCCATCACCAGCAGCTCAAACGCCTTTTTCTCTCCCATCATCCTGGGAAATAAGGGGGCAGCCGCTGGCGCCAGTCCCCCCAGTTTTATCTCAGGCTGACCGAGCTGGGCCTTCTCGGAGGCGATAGCCATATCACAGCCAGCAACAAGCTCGCACCCACCTCCCAGTGCTACACCATTCACCACAGCAATACTCGGCTTGCCAAGACCTCTCAAGAGATGGAAGATGCGGCCAAACTCCTTCATCATTTTCGGCATCTTTTCACCTATATGGTCCTTTACCTCCACCCCAGCACTGAAGGCCTTGCTCCCGGAGCCACGGATCAACAATACCTTAACTTCATTATCCTTCGCCAGTTGTTCCAGAGCGGTATTTAGCTCCACCAACGTATCACTATCCATTACGTTAAGTGGCGGACGATTAAGCGTAAGAAATGCTATTCCTTCTTTCTTATCAAGACTAATGTTCTGAAATTCCATGTTCCCTCCCTTAAAGACATGTTGCACCCTTATTATACAGCGAGGCGCACCTCTCGCCAAAAAACGAAATCCTACTGTTTATCGGCGGACCTTCGCATTTACTCCATCCTTATCAGTTTACTCCTTTGGCTTGGGCATAACCTGCTCTGCCAGCTCATCATCGAAGCTATGACCCTGGGCAACCAACTGACGGTATTTAACAAAGTCTATCCTGCGCTGACCCGTCATGTCTTCTGTATTGAAGGCATTGAATCCAAGATAAGCTTCCATATTCATATTCGCTCCCAGCCAGTACTTGGCGCTTATCTTATTGGCATCCCAGAAGAACTTCTTCTTCCATCTTATCGTCTCAATGCTCTTCATCAAGCACATAGGCATGAGATTGGTAAGGGTCCAGACAACCTCGTTTACTCTCTTGTCCAGAAGTGAGAAATCGGTCTCGGACGTCTTTATAATCTCCTTTGCCTTCTTGGCCTCGTCACCGCTCTTAGGTTCCCCATAGACAATCCGTCCATTCTCTACATATTTGTCGGTAATCACCAGAGGATTCCTGATCCACTCACCATTGAGCTTCTTCACAGGCACCACATCGGTTATGAAGCCCAGCCTGTACATTTTGTAGGCGCTCCACAATTCGTTGGCGACGCAATTCCATATGGCCAGCTCCGTAGTAGGTAACTGCCAGGGAAGAAAATCAGTTGAGCCTCCATCTGGCGTCGAGCCAACCCCGGTACCGGCCTGACCAAAATTAGCAAGGTCAGAAGCAATAGCCAGATCACAGGCCTGACCGATCTCCTGTCCTCCCGCCACCCTCATCCCATTAACGCGACAAATGACCGGTGCTCCGGCATCAAGGATTGAATCCACCATCCCGGAAAACAGATTAATATAGTCCCTGTATTCCCTTGGCCTGCGGGTGTAATATTCGGCATATTCCTTGGTATTGCCGCCAGTACAAAATGCCCTATCGCCAACAGCGGTGAAGATGATGGCTACAACACTCCTGTCTGCCGAAGCCTTTTTCATTCCAGCTATGACGCCCTTGACCATCTCAGTAGTGTAGGAGTTATACTGCGCCGGATTATTGAGTGTAACCCATGCCGTGTATAACCCATCTACCGTTTCCCCGGTTTGGGGGTTAACCAAAGGTTTCTTCTCATACATGGTGCATGGCGGCTCTTTTCCAAAGAACTCATCGCCGACAAGCTGGTGATCCTTCAGTACATTATCTCTTGGCAACCAATCCATCGCCATTTGATCTACCTCCTTTCAAATTTTTTGGTAGCATATCACAGAGCTGACACTGCTCTGGGATTTTCCTCGACGCTGCTAATTTTTACAAAATTGTAGTCCACAGTGAGTATATACCAGTGAATTTGGTGACAAGAATTGAGTGTCGGCCCTTACACCAACTCATAATAGCAAGCCTAAGCTAGAAAATTTGTCGGGTTTTTGTGGGAGAACTTACCTGGTACTCCCTCGCAGACAAGAACCCTGAGGTTGTATGATAACTTGTCTTTGAAAGTTTGTCAATATTGTGTGGTGGCTGAACACATAGGTAATACTCACAGTGTGCTTAATAATAACTTACCAAGGCCTAAGAATGGCAAGACGTGCTTTATACCCTTTAGATTATCTCTTTCTGGCAAGGAAGCTCACTGCGAAAAGGAGCACCGCACTCACAGTAAAACCTATGAGGCCGAGGTCTCCTTTTAGAGGGATGTCGAGCCCCGGTATCTTTCCCATCAAACCTATTACTCCGCCACCTATGAGAGCAGCCAGGGCCCCTCGTGATGTTACCCTTAGCTTTTCTTTGTAAAACCCAGCGATAGCTGGAACAACCAAGCCGCAAGTGAATATAGTATAAGCGAAAAGAAGGGATGAAATCACTCCTTTTAATACCAGAGCCAGACACAACGCTACCACACCTAACCCCATTAGACTTAAGCGAGTTAGTAAGACAGTTTTCCTTTCGTCAAGGGCAGGGTGAACTCGCTTAACTATATCCTCGGTTAAAATTACGCTCTGGCTAAGCAGGCACGTATCCGCCGAGGACATGAGCGCTGCGACCAGGGCAGCAAGGACCAGCCCGCTTAAACCTGGGGAAAGCACACTGGTTATTACCTGAGGAAAGGCTCCTTCGGCAACTATCTCTGGATACAAGACTCTGGCGGCCATCCCTATGAAGACGATGGCAAAGCTCAGGGGTATGAATAGAAATGCCGACAAAACGGCTGATTGCTGAGCAGTTTTTTCTCCTTTGGCGCAGAAAAGTCGAGAATACATGTCAGGCCCCACCACGTAAGTCGCTCCGACGAGAATCAAGAGAGATAAGAGCATCTTCCAATTGAACTCGGGACTTGTGGGAAAAGAAAAATAAGCTGGCGGTAGAGAGGCTTTCAACCCATCAAGTCCCCCCACCTGCGAGAAAACCAGCGCCAAAGCGGTAAAAATACCAAGGAAAAGAAGCACCGCCTGGAAAACATCGGTACGGATAATCGAGAACTGTCCCCCCAGAATAGCGTAAGTGACACAAACTATAGTAAAGGCGACCATCCAGAAAGTAACAGAACCTATTCCCAAGATAGATAAAACTGTCCCGGCAGCAACGATTTGTCCTGCCACCACTCCCACCCAGGCGATAACAATAAGAATAGAGGCCGCCAAACTCATACGGCGGTCATACTGCCTTTCTATCAGTTCTGGAAGAGTATAAAGCCCAGCACCTCTTACTTTCCTGGCGAAGAACACCCCCAGAATCACGAGCCCAATTGAGCCAACAAGAAGCCACCAAGCACCAGTCAAACCTTGCTTGAACCCCAGGCCAGCCATCCCTACGCTTGCTGAACCCCCTATTGCAGTGGCTACAAGTGAGCCGGTGATAAGGAGCAGAGTTCCCCGACGGTGGGCAACGAAGAAGCCATTTTGGCTTCCTGCTCTCCGCTTACTCCATACCCCTATGCCAATTATGGCGAGGAAATAGACGGCAATGATAGTTAGTTGTAACATCTCACAATGATGTAGCTTTCATCCACCAGCTTCATGTTGAATGCCGACGGCTGACTGCCCTTATATCAGTATTTGGCGCCTCTTCCCTCAAGTGAATACAATCCCCGGCCATTGCCTTCTTCAAAGAGCCATTTCTCTCCTTTACTATCAATGCCCCTGTGGTATCAATGTCGATTGCCCTCCCTACTATTTCCTCATCCGGCGATACTATCCTTACATCCTTATTTAACGTCACGGAGAGTTTTTTCCACTCTTCCAGTAAATCAGCCTCCATTAACAGAGGCTGCCATCGCTCTATTTCCATTAACAATCCGCTTAATAACTCCTTCCTGCAGATTTCCCTTCCTAACGTGCCCCTTAAGGAGGTCATCTTTTTCTCAAACTGGGGAATAGAGTTATTGGCATTTATACCTATCCCGATATTCACAAAGTTTACAATATCCATTTCAGCATCGATTTCAGCCAGTATGCCACATACCTTGCTGCCTCCAATCAAGACATCATTGGGCCATTTCAATTCGGCCTTTAACCCAAAGAGCTTTCTAATTGTAGCTGCCACGGCAACAGAGGCCATTAAGTTAATCCTGGGAGCATATGCAGGACTTATCCCGGGGCGTAAAATGAGAGTAAAGTAAATCCCTCCTTCTGGCGAGAGCCATTGCCGGCTCAATCTTCCCCGCCCGTGGGTCTGGGCCCCGGCAATCACGATTGTCCCCTCCCCCGCTCCCTTTTTAGCTAACTCTCTTGCTGCATCCATGGTTGAGCCAATCTCTGGGAAGTAATGAATTCTTTGTTCTAAACCGGGAAATTCGTAAGGAAGTAGCAAATCTGGAGAGGAGATCAGACGGTATCCCCTGGGCGAAGCCTCTATCAAATAGCCATCCTCTTTCAAGCTATGAATATGCTTCCAGATAGAAACCCTGGATGTGCCAAGCTGGCTAGAAAGTGTCTCTCCAGAAAGATATCCAACGCACTCTCGAAGAGCTTTCAATATATGCCGCTTTGTTTCGTTAACTTTCATTTTTTTGAATGTTAACCATTGTACTGGTTATTGTCAATTATGCTATCGTTTGACTATCCCTATTACTTTGCATATCATTAATGTCCGGTTCAAAGGACAACCAAAAATAAAGCAAACGGACAGAGTTAAAGCTTTCTTCGTCAACAATCCGGTTCACTCGCGTGCTGCTGGCCTGAGAAAAGCTATTAAATTTGAAGGTTAATCTAATTCCGACCTGACTCTTCATCTCAATGCTGAAATGAAATACAAGAGATACACGGCAATCACTATTACCACAAGCTTACTTGAAGAGGCGGCCTTGGTGGCAGTCGTGCTGTGGCTACTGCCAAAGGTTGCGATAAATATCCCCTTCTGGGGTCTCATCGTCATGATGATTGCTCTCGGCTTATATAATTATGTAACTTACCGACTTGGCAAAAAGGCGCTAGATAAAAAACCGATAATCTCGCCGGAGATTGGTAGTCGAGGTCGAACAACGACACCCGTTTCCCCCAAAGGTTATGTTCGGGTTAACGGTGAATTGTGGCAAGCTTCTTCTAATTCAACTATAGATTCCGGCGAGGAAATTGCCGTTGTGGGCATAGAGGGAATGACGCTTCTGATAAGCCCTGTAGAAAAGGATAATCGCACCCGCAAAGTTGATGCATTTTCTGGCTAATAGAGTCGTCTTACTGTGGACAAAGCTAAAGAAAAGGGTTATCCTTTAGACGCTGATGGAGATTACCTGGTTAGGACATTCCTGCTTTCGGATTGTAGGGAAAGAAAAAACCGTTATAACAGACCCATGTCATCCTGACTTGGGCTACGGCCTGGCTGAACCTGAAGCAGACATAGTGACAGTGAGCCATTTTCACCCTGGTCATAGCTACATTGAAGGTATCGCCAACGAGCCTAAACAAATAAAAAGCCCCGGGGAATATGAAATAGGGGGAACATTCATCACAGGAATCTCCACCTTTCACGATAATAAGAAGGGGGAATTAAAAGGGAAGAATACTATTTATGTTATCGAGATGGATGGAATAACTTTATGTCACCTGGGTGACGTGGGGCATCCTCTAGGTCCGCATTTGGTAGAGGAATTAGGAGACGCCGATATACTATTCTTGCCCGTCGGGGAGGTGTCTACCATACCTGTTGATACAGCCGTGGAAATAATAAGGCAATTAGAGCCTCTCATTGTCATCCCAATGCACTATGAAACAGAGGCGTTCACTGGCAACCTCAGTCCTGTGGACAAATTCCTGGATAAAATGAGAATTCGGGAGTTAGAAGCAAAGCCCAAACTCTCGATTACTTCATCCTCCCTGCCCACCACCACACAAACCATAGTTCTCAACTATCTCTAAATCCAGAGGGCTGAATACCTTTACATTTTTATCATTAGCGCTTCAAGGCCAGACCCCGATCAGCCCCAAAAAAATGGTCGCACAAGCGGGTAACCGACGGTTATTTCTACTTCTTGAAACTGCCAACGAAAACGTCAACATCCATAGCAGCCATGGTCATAGTTTGAAGTGTACCCCTTGCCCCCAGAGCTATCGCCACCCTGGATATTGCTTCATTACTGGGAGCTTCTAAAATGTTAACGAAGTCATACGGTCCCAGCACAGCATACTGAGCTAGAATCTTCGCTCCCATTGCCTCCACTTCTTTGTTAACCTCTTGGATCCTTGCAGGATTTTCCGTGATAGTCTTTCTTCCGTCATCAGTGAGGGTTGTCAGCATTACGAATTTAGCCATCTTTTACCTCCTCTGCTCTCTTTTGCACTTCAAAGACCCCGGGTTAAGTCCCGCTTGTGCCCATAGTAAGTGGCTCTTTATTATCACTCTGAGCAAAGTAAAGAGTTCAACTCTTCACCAGCGCCCAGGGCACCAAAATAAATTCCTCATCAATCCTGTAAGAAACTATGCGGAATGCTATATATTATACTATCAGAGTAAGCATTTCTCCAAGAGCTCTTTTTCCCTTTTCCTCATTTCGTCTTCTTCTTCGGGTTCTTCATGGTCATAGCCTAGAAGATGAAGTATCCCGTGGACAATCAGCAATGCCAGTTCTCTTTCGGGTGAATGTCCTTGTTCTCTAGCTTGTTCTGTTGCTTGGGGATAGGAGATGATTACCTCTCCGAGGCGAGTTACCTCATCAGGAGGGAGAGCGAAGGAATCATCGCCTTCCCCTTGTGGAAGCATGTAGAAGGCAAGTACATCCGTAGGCTCATCCATCCCCCGGTAGTCTCGGTTAAGTTCGTGCACCGTCTCTGAATCGGTGAAAACTATGCTCACCTCATAAGGATGCGCCACCCCTTCAGCCTTAAGGACTTGCCGGACTATCTTCTTAACCCAGCATTCATCCACCACTCCCTGAAATTCATCTTCAACAGAGACTTCGATCTCTTCTTCTGGTGGCATAGCAAAGCCTCAATCGTTCATTACGCCGAATATAGGTCGGCTTACTTTTGGCTGTGCGCTAGATACCATTTCCCAGTGCCGAATAGGTCTTTGTTCAGCAGTAATCTGGCAGATTCGACTTCAAGACGAAATTCCACCTCCACCACCTTCATTTGTTTTCCCACTCTTCCAGCCGGTTCTCCCTTCGATTGAAATACTACTGGGGGCATTTAACACTTTTCTCTCTAGCTTACAAACCTCAGTGAAAATGCAATACCGGTCAGTTCTGAAAACTAATCTATCCTGCGGGATCAAACTTTCCATTTTCTTCGCTGTTACTTCTCCCTCAGGTGGGCAAAACCGCCTATTGGGTCGACAGGCTATCTTGCCCAGTCTAAATAGCAGGTAATCCATTGATGCTGGTGTTGGCGGCCTGTGATTATTGGAAATCTTGTCCCATTCCTCCCATACCGCTCTCCATGCTTGACGGGTCAACCTATCCACGAGAGAATACTGGTAACAAAAAACATCCAAGAAACTTGCAAGCAAAGGGATGCGAAACTGGAGGATCCCAGTTCTCAGTGCTACTCGCATCGTATTTTTGTCGCTCATTACATCCAATTTCTCTATGTTTCTTTTGTATTGCCATACTCCCAGATCAGCCATGTCCCTCAAGAACATATGGGCCTTCTTGTTGGAAAAGCCATATCGTTCCTCCGCCGTCAGTGACTTAACAATCTCGGCGACATTTCCGTGGTGAACCTGGTTGATCTTATATGCTGACGAATCATACTTTTCTACTAATAATCTTGCGGAGTTCAACATCCATGGTTTCCGTTTATCTCGCTGTGATTGTGCTCCGAGAAAATTAAGAAGCTCGTCTACTAACAAATCATTTTTATTTACTTTTTCAGGCTTAAAACAATCCGGATGTCTTCTATAGAATTCAAAGGGATTACTTCGGGCGTGGACATCAATATTGAAATCCTGAATTGCCGTAAAGAATCTTACGTTGGCGATTTCCTCTCTACTCAAATCAAGGGTGTCCAATTGAACTTTTATGATGTTGTCTCCATAAATACTTTCTAACACTTCGGCTACTGCCAAACACTCGCCGTTTGGGTTGATACTTGGAGACAACACCTTTTCGTGATTTTCTTCCCAGTATTTGTGGAACTCAGAGATATATTCAGGAGGTAAAGTTGCCTTTTTCTGATAAAGAAATTTATTGATTTCAGCCAATATATTTGCCGCAGCCTCATATTCCTCCTCACCCCTGATTTTCCCAACGTCAAATTCGAGACCTAAATCGTCTGTGATATTTTCAAGAAATTCTACAAAGGCAGACATGTTACATTCACACATCACCGACACGAGAAGTCTTGTTATCATCCGTCGGTGGTTGCACTTCTATATCCACCCCACACTCGCAGCACACCTCAATATTATTGTTCATACCCCCTGGGATAGGACATTCATCCAATGCTGTCCAGCTCCTGCATACGGGACATCTAATGCGCCAACCGTTTCTGACCTCTCTCGCTTTTGATTCATATATGTTCACTTCCCCAGTTTCCTAGAATCTACCTTTTTGTAAACAAGTAAATACTGATGGCTTATTTTCAAATGTGCTCCTGCTGCTTGGGGTTTAGAATTTTGGTTTTGCTGAGTAACAATCACAATTTCCTTGAGCAATAGATCATCAATTACTAATATATCTACTATTCTTTTGGCAAGTGGTTCTACGTATTCGCCTATTCTTACATCTTGTGTTTGGATTACTACAAATCCACCCTCACTCAATGTTGGCAACTCTCGATTTACAAATTCTTTTGTCTTCTGTAAATAAAATTCAATATTTGAATAAGAAGGGTTATCAGCCAAAAATGGTGACTTAATAAAAAGTAATCCCCTACCTTTTTGCCCTTCCCCCAAGGTTATGTCTGTCTCGTTCTTGGAATGGGCAACAAAAGGAATAGTCGAGTGCCCTTTCCCATTTGAGTACCTATCAATTACATTCTTATTCAAGCGCTTTTCAAAGTCTTTTTCTGGCAAGATCCACACTGTCGTAGTCTCAAATTCATCTAGCTTCCTTTTTACTACTGGTTTCTCCAGAGCGGGGAAAAGCAAACCGTAATCTGCTACCTCTTCTTTCACAGCCAAAGGAACGGGAGGTTCAGGCTTCTCGAAAATCGGCAGGTATTCGTGAGCTAAGAGGAGAAAATTGTATTTTCTACTGTTGGCGTACCAAAATCCAGTACTTTTACAATTATGCTGTCGCTTAATTACCAGTTCCTTTAACTTAAACCCGACTTCCAGAAAGACATTAATTGTTTGAAAACCTATGGGAACAACACGTTTGCGTTTCCTAGTGTCTCCGATAAGTATTGCACATTTTCTACCGGGTTTAAGAACTCTATAGCTTTCCTTAGCCACCTTCTGCATCTCTTGTAAGAATTCTTCTATACCTAATTTTGACAAATCTCCTTCAACTTTGGAGCTGTAATTTATTATGCCCGCATATGGCGGGTGGGCACAGATAAGGTCAATACTGTTATCGGACAGGTCGGATAGATCTCGTGCGTCACCTACAGAAACTTCTGGCTCAAAAGTAGAAAGCTCTCCTAAAAATGTCTCTGGTAATCTAAAATTCAAATTTTCTAAGGTTAACCCCACGCAAGCGGGGTTAATATCCATGGCAATACATCGCCGACCCAATAACTTTGCCTCAACTGCGGTTGTGCCCCCGCCAACAAAGTAATCTAGGACCACATCTCCAGCCTTGGAGTACTTTACTATCACGTTTCTTGGGATGTACGGTGACCAATTTCCTCTATATCTTCCATCGTGTGTTGTCCAGTCTCCTCTCTGCTTAAAGCTCCACACGGTTGTTGTTTCTTCTCTAAAATCTTTTGGTGCCCAATATTTCACCTTTTTCGGCTTTTTAAGAGCCGAGATATTAATGCCGTAGACCCCAGTTATGAGCTTCTCTAATTGTTTAAAAGTAATGCCAAATCTTGAGCCAATTTCAGGGTCAGACATGCCTTCTGCTTTTGCCTCCAACACAGCTTGCTCAAATTCTTCCTCGCCATGAGCATTGCGGATATGCTCTCCTAAGCTACCAGCTACTATTTGGCATATTGGACAAATATTTCTTTCCCTATATACACTCCTAACAGATTTCATTCCATCATCCATATACTTTTACCCTTCCCCAAAGCTTACGAGCCTACTGATATAAGTCTGATACGCGCAGAATCTCTGTGGTATAACTCTTATTCTTTCCAGCCACCATCATTATAGCCTTTTGGCTGTTTTTGTTGAAGCTTTATACACAGAGTTTGACTGTCACCCTGAACAGCGGTGAAGGGTCTTGAGATTGCTTCGCTCCGCTCGCAATGACAAGGAAACGAGCCGGAAATGACAGGACGCAACAGGTTCACAATAACAGGCAAGGTTGCTAATCAGTTAGAATCAAAGTATCTAAAACTTCCAATTACATGCCAGAAAATTAGCTCGAAGCTTTCCAGAAAGACTCCTCAATGCCGCCTTGCTACTTCCACCCCTGGCAGCTTCCCCACGAGAATGCCAGAATTCATCGCTAACTCCTCTTGTCATTTTATCCAGTACCTCACGAAAATTATCCTGCGTCCAATCCTTGTGACGGCTTTTGAGCAACTTTGCAGCTTCAATAAAGAGTTCATGTAGAACTGACAAGCCTGTAGTCTTCTGGATAACATGTTGCTGTGGCTCTTCGAAAGCCTTCGGACAGAGGTTCCTCCATGCAATCCAATATTGATCCAACGCATCAATGAGCTCATCGTATTCAAGAGTCTTGAGTATTGGGTCTTTGAGGACAGGTTCCAGGGAGTTTGTGAACGCTCTTTGGCTAACGCCACCTCCCCTTTTACCCGGCAGCTTAATCCTGCCTTCCCATGGGGACCTCGCTTTATTAGTCAACTTATCTGCAATTTGAACAGCTGCTTGAGTTCTCTCCAGCGTCTCTACTGCCCCCAATACCTCAAGCTCTTCCCTCTGTTCAGGTGCGAGTCTGGCAATAAATCTATCTGACAGGTCAGATCGAACTGTCTTTTGGGTGCGGTTTATGACAACAAACTGTTTAGCTTCACAAAAACGCGGATTTTTCGCCTCCTTTTCTCCTAGCTTTACAGGGCATATTATAATGACCGGCAAAGCAAAATTAGAGTCAATTTGGTCTCTTCTTATGGCCTCCCTAAGGCCCTCGATTCTATGTTGACCGTCTACTTCATATAATATCGAGCTATCGGGTATGCTCAAAATTCCATACTTTCCGTCCTTGGATGTGAATTCAACAGATTCCCGGACGCTTAACAAGACTGCCGGGGGAGAAATGTTATCCGGATTTGCCACGTATTTAGTAAATAACCTAGCCCTGACCACATCCAGCCTCCTCTGGTAACCTTCACGGTTACCAGGCGACCAGGCATCAGCCTTCACTTTTTTCTCGTCACAGAGTTGTTGAGCCAGCATGTAACCGGCGTAGAATTTTTTTCCATTTTGTTCTATTTCAAAGGCAGGTAGTTTCATTATTCACCTCCTTCTGCCAATCCTGGTGATTCTTTATTATCTCACCTAACTTCAGTATATACCAATTTCCCTTCCATTGTTAATAGAAAGGATATCGATTTCAACGCCTCCTATATGTGAGCACTATAGTCTCTAGCTGATTCTGGTGCCCTCTCCCACTTTTTACTCTGCTTTATATATCCCTGAAGAGCTAGTAAAATAACATAGATGGCTGTGACTCCCCTTAGAAAGCAGTATCTCAGGGTTAAACAGAAGTATCCCGAGGCTATAGTTTTCTTTCGCTTGGGTGACTTCTACGAGACCTTCGATGAAGATGCCAAGGTTGCTTCGCGAGAGCTGGACGTTGTCCTCACCTCCCGGGAGATGGGCAAGGGAAACAGGGTGCCCATGGCGGGGATACCTCACCACGCTCTGGATAACTATCTGGCCAAGCTTATCAACCGGGGCTACAAAGTAGCTATTTGTGAGCAGCTTACTCCTGCAGGCAGGGGACTGGTAGAAAGGGACGTCATTCGCGTGGTGACGCCGGGGACAGTGGTAGAGCCCAATCTCCTTGAGAGCAATAGTAATAACTATCTGGCCAGCCTGGTTGTTGAAGGCGAGGAAGCAGGAATCTCCTATGTCGATATAAGCACGAGCGAGTTCGCCACCACCCAGCTTCCTGCTGAAAGGGTCATGCCTGAATTGGAACGGCTACAGCCCAGTGAAGTTCTCATTCCCGAAAACGCCCAAATTTATGCTCAATTTCCATTTACCATAAGCCGGCTTGATGATTACTGGTTTGAGCCGGAGATTGCTTGGGAAGCTTTGTTGGAACATTTTGGTGTGGCTAGCCTGGAAGGCTATGGCTGTGCCCACTTGCCTTTAGCCATAAGAACTGCTGGCGTATTAATACATTATGTCAAGGAAACACAAAAGGAAAACCTGCCCCAGCTAAGCAAACTTGCTACGTACTCTACAGCTTCCTTCATGACCCTCGATGGCCAGACTATCCGCAACCTGGAGCTTTTTCAGGGCGGCAGGTGGGGAGAAACGGGCAACTCACTACTCTCCATCATTGATCTGAGCAAGACAGCCATGGGTGGCAGGCTGCTCAAGAACTGGCTGGGGCATCCCCTTCTGGACCTCGCCATATTGAATCGGCGGCAAGAAGCGGTCGCCTGGTTTCATCAAGATAGTCTGGCTCGCCAGAAAGTCACCTCTCTTTTATCAGATATCGCTGACCTGGAGAGGCTGGTTAACCGGGTGAGTAGTGGCAGAGTTATGCCCCGAGAGTTGTTAACACTGCGCTCCAGCTTAGAGAAGGTTCCGGACTTGAAAGCGGCCATGGCAGACGGGGAACCCATAAACTGGTTAAGCGCCGAACTTAAGCCATGCCCCGATATAGTGGATTTAATCGCCAGGGCTATTGCCGATGAGCCAGGCGATTTGGAGCAAGGAGGTGTGATAAAGGAGGGTTTTTCTTCCGAGCTGGATGAAATTCGCCGTAATTCCCGGCAGGCTAAGCAATATCTGGCTGGCATAGAGCAAAGGGAAAGGCAACGTACGGGAATTAAATCCCTGAAAGTGGGCTACAACCGGGTATTTGGATATTATATCGAGGTATCCCGGGCTAACCTCAGCTTAGTTCCCCCGGACTATATTCGTAAACAGACTTTGGCGGAGGCGGAAAGGTTCTTCACCCCCGAACTTAAGGAGTATGAATCGCTGATTCTAAATGCTCAGGAGAAGATTTCTGACCTGGAAACCACTATTTTCCGACAGCTCTGCCAGCAGATAACCGCTGCTGGTGGGCAAATCCTGGCCACCGCCAGAGCCATCGCTCAAATCGATGCCCTATCCAGCCTTGCTGAAGTAGCAGCACGAAATAGTTATGTCCGTCCAACGCTGGCCAACGAGGATGCCATTGACATCAAGGGAGGGCGCCATCCTATTGTGGAACAGAGCATAGGCAGCGATAACTTTGTTCCTAATGACACTTATTTATGTAATAAGAATAATCAGCTTATCATACTCACCGGTCCCAACATGTCAGGAAAGTCCACCTATCTCAGGCAGGTAGTCCTAATCATTCTTCTGGCTCAGATAGGAAGCTTTGTCCCTGCTGATTCAGCGAATATCGGAATTGTTGACCGAATCTTCACTCGCATTGGTGCACAGGAGGACCTGGCTGCCGGCCAATCCACTTTCATGGTAGAGATGACCGAGGCGGCAAATATTTTGAATAATGCTACCCATCGTTCCTTTATCATCCTGGATGAAATTGGGCGGGGCACTTCCACTTATGACGGGCTTTCTATTGCCTGGGCTGTAGCCGAATTCATCCACAACCACCCCGAGCTTGGAGCGAAGACGCTTTTTGCCACTCATTATCATGAGCTGGTGGACCTGGCGGGTATCCTGCCCAGAGTGAAAAACTTCAACGTTGCTGTGGCTGAGGAAGGAGACAAAGTTATCTTTCTCCACAAGATTGTCCCCGGGGGCACCGACAGAAGCTACGGCATCCATGTGGCTCAGCTGGCTGGCCTGCCCAAATCGGTAATCGTCCGAGCCCAGGAAGTCTTAGCTGAACTGGAAAGTCACGCTTCCCAAAAAGCCAAAATCCCTCGCCATAAATCGTCGCTCCAGTTTCCTCTTTTCCAGAAAGACTCCCTATTAGCTGATGAAATTAGCCGGCTTGACATTGACTCCATGTCTCCTCTGGAAGCAATCACCAAGCTCTATGAGCTCAAGCGAATGGCTCAAGAGAACAAGGACTAACCACCTTGAATTGAAAATCTGAAATTCGAGAAACCCTAAACAAGCTCAAAATTCAAACCTCCCCGATGTAATCGAAGTTCAAAACGGTTCTTAATTTTGAATTTGGTCATTTGAATTTGCCTAGAAAACAACCACCGTTCAATTAATGGAGAGGAGTTTAAGAGTTGTAGGGGTGGGGCTTGTGCCCGCCCGCAAGGCGGGGATAAACCCCGCCACTACATCAATATGGCTTGCATCTCGCCACCATAATAGGATACCGTAGGGGTGGGGCTTGTGCCCGCCCGCAAGGCGGGGATAAATCCCGCCACTACATCAATATGGGTTGCTGCATCTCGTCACCATAATTGAATACCGTAGGGGCGCTCTCATGCCAGCCCGAGTTGATGGCACCAATGTCGAATTGGCCTTCTGCCATAGAGATAACCTGCATAAGGATAACACAAGATTTTCATTGTTTGTTGGTGATGCGACGTAGCACGTTTATTTGTTAAGGATTTTAAAGATTTGTACGGTTAAGTATAATTGGGTCTGGAGATTCGAAAAGTTTGACAAGATACAAGTTACTATTAAGGGACAGCGGTGGGGAACTATCACTACACCTTGGCTTGGACTTGAGCTAGAAAATCAGCACATTCCCTGGCTATTCCCTGGGCATCCAGATGATAGAGAGAGCGAAGAAAATCTTGCTTTCCATGAGTTACGAATTCGTCAGGAATGCCTAATCGCTTCACTTTGACATCTGAGGCTTCTGCCTTTTCCAGCAGCTCCAGCACCGCGGCACCAAAGCCTCCACTAAGAACATTCTCCTCTACTATGACCACCTTTTTGGTGTGGTTGGCTACATCCAGAATGAGCTCTGTATCCAGTGGTTTAGCAAATCGGGCATTAACTACCATGGCATCAATGTCCCCCAGGGCTAACTGTTCCGCTGCTTCCAGAGAAGGGATGACAGTAGAGCCGATGCCTATTATGACTATATCTTCACCCTGCTTTAGTATCTCAGATTTACCTATAGGAAGTTGATGAAGCCCGGTGGCTAGGGGAACAGCTGTTCCCCGACCCCGCGGATAACGAATTGCCATCGGATGCTCTGCATTGAGGGCGGTATAGAGCAGGTCTTGCAGTTCGTTCCCATCCTTAGGTGCGCAAACAATCATATTAGGCATCAAACCAAGATAGGACAAATCGAATATCCCTTGATGTGTTTTGCCATCCTCCCCGACAATGCCGCTGCGGTCAAGGGCAAAGACTACAGGCAGATCAGGGAGACAAACATCGTGCAATATCTGGTCAAATGCTCGCTGCAGGAAAGTGGAATATATAGCAACAATCGGTGTAAAGCCCTGCGTAGCCAGACCGGCTGCTAACGTAACGGCATGCTGTTCGGAAATTCCTACATCGTAGATGCGCTCAGGAAACTCCTGGACCAGAGAAGATAAACTGTTGCCTTCTACCATGGCAGCGCTTATCACTACCACCCTGGGATTCTCCTTGAGCAGCCCGCCTGCTGTTCGAGAAAATATCTGACTATACGTAGGTGTTGTAGCCAAGCCCTCGCTTTCGGGGGACAGCCCGTGGAAGCGAGTAGGATTATCCTCGGCTGGCTTGTAACCCTTGCCCTTCGTAGTCAAGACATGGACGATTGCTGGCTTGTAGTAATCCCTGGCTTGGGTTAGAGCTGCTTCCAGTTCAGCAATGTTATGACCATTTATCGGACCCAGGTAAGTAAAGCCAAGCTGCTCCCACATCATGGTGGGCATCACCATAGCTTTCATTCCTTCCCTCATACGGCGCAATGCCCCCTCCAGTCCCTTTCCTCCGGGCAAGCGAGACAGCAAGCGCCTCGTTTGTCTCTTAGCTCTTATATAGCCACGGGTTGTTCGCACTACATTAAGCCGCCTGGCTATCGCTCCTACTGTGGGCGATATGGACATGCCGTTGTCATTGAGCACCACGATAAGCCTTGTGCCCACATGCCCGGCGTGATTCAGCGCTTCATAAGTCATGCCACAGGTGAGGCATCCATCGCCGATGACAGCTACCACGTGATGATTACCGCGAGCAAGGTCGCGTGTCAGAGCCATGCCCAGAGCCGCTGAAATGGAGGTGCCGCCATGCCCCGTAGTGAAAGCATCGTGAGGACTTTCATCTCTATCAGGAAATCCTGAGATTCCGTGATACTGGCGAAGTGAGGCAAATCGCCCCCTTCTTCCCGTTAACAACTTATGAACATAACTCTGGTGCCCCACATCCCAGATTATCTTGTCCTTCGGGCTATTAAATACCCGGTGCAGGGCAATAGTAAGCTCCACCACCCCCAGACTGGACGCCAGATGCCCTCCGTTTTCACTAACCCGGCTTACCAATAACTCCCTGAGCTCGGAACAGAGTTCACCTAGTTCATCCTGAGCTAGCCCCTTAACATCGCCGGGGGCGTTTACCTTATCCAGTATCTTAGACACTTCACTCACCCGCCTTAAATTATAACAAATTTTACTCCTATTTATGCTCCAGCTACCGAGGTTTCTGAGCTAAGCTCGCAGCATACGGTTAAACATGCCCTTTAATCCGCCCGCCTTTCCCTTAACAGTGGCATAGTCTATTTCGCCAAGCATCAAGTTGCAGATAGTTCTCCACGCCCCGTCACTCCGGTCCAACATTCCAAACGCCGAACGGGGGAAGCGGACAAATAATCTTGATAACTTACGCGCTATCCTCAGTTCAGACGCTATCTTTTTCTCTACAATCTCCTGGTAATCCTGTAACCCGGCTTCGTCCCCCGCTAAATAGTTCTCAATCACTGGTGCAGCAAGCTGTGCACTCCGCATGGCGTAATAAATTCCCTCGCCTGTCAATGGGTCAGTAAGCCCGGCCGCATCCCCCAGAAGCAAGGCTTTATCCTGCCAGACAAACCTCCCTCTTGTATATGTCGGTATGAGGTGGCTACTTGACCTGGCGATAGTGTAACTACCAATACCTAGCGAATTTAAGAATTTCTGATAGTGACGGTCCAAATGTCTTGCCCTGGAAGCAAGACATCCAGCACCGATAGAGAGATGGTTACGCTTGGGGAACACCCAGGCATAACCCCCGGGGATGCACCCCAGGTCTATCTGGACCCGCGATTTCCATTTCGCCAGGTCTTCCTCGGGCACAACAATTTCCGACTCCAGCCCTGCGATATATTCCATGCTCCTCCCCATACCCAGCTCTCTTGCTACTACGCTGTAAGCACCATCAGCCCCCACCGCCAGCCTGGAGCGAAAAACGTTCGCCGGCAGCCGAAACCTCAACCCAATCACCGCTCACCTGTACCTGCGTTACCTTTTGACCGTCCATAAATACAGCTCCCAGTTGCTGTGCCCTCATCACCAAGAAATGGTCAAATACATCGCGCATCACGGTGTAAATCAGTGGCTGACTATGTTGTCCCGGATAATGGTTATCCAGATTGAAAGTAAAGCTAACCTCATTAATAACGTCTTCCACTACCTCCGAGATATCGAAATCCAGAAGTTTCGCTGCCTTGCTGGTGACTCCACCAGCACAACACTTATAGCGGGGAAATTTCTCCTTTTCTAAAACTAATACTGCGATACCCCTTCTGACCAGCTCGTAAGCCAGTGTTGCCCCAGCCGGACCAGCACCAACAACAATTACATCGTGGCTTCGTTTCAACAGTAACCACCGCTAACAAGCTAACTAATAGAGACCTATCTTCAATTATATCACCTAGAATGCACAGGTATCTTCGTCATAGCCTAGCCTTAATGCCTTCTGAAGCTATAGTCAGGCCAAATCATAATAATTTTTGGGTCAAATTTTTTATGCGCTAATAACTCCTCCCTAAGTCAGGCTTTAGGTCATTTGGGCTATTGACATTTTTTTTCAGATAGTGCTATTCTTAGTCTGATATATCGTTAACGATTCGAAAAGGTGCGAATGAAGCTATTGCTCATTTGATAAACGTTTTTTCAACACTTACCTCCTTTCTGTTTATATAGGCGGCGGGAGCTTGACCCGCTCCCGCCACCACTTATTTAGGTAATCTTGGCGGACAGGTCAGTTGCCTTCATCACTCTCATTATCCCCCCTTAAGGTAAGGGGGGATTAAGGGGGGTTATGACCCCGCATGACCCCCTTCTGATACCTTGCCCTGCCGACTTCTGATCTGTGCTTCAGGGATGTTTTCTATTAGTAATTTTTTGCTGCTTGAATTCCCCGGGCACATTTTGAATGGATTATGCTTAAGGCGATGCGAGACTGCATGGATTGGAGAGAGTAATATTGAATCATGTTCATTTTTTGTATATTGTATTGTAAGGTCTGTTATAATAATGCTCTGGCAAGACAACCAAAGTACCCTGAAATAAGTTCCTATGAAATCGTAGGGAGAGGTTAAATATGGCAGAAAAGTTCGAAGCCGAAAACTTAATTTTGACAACCTGGCTCATGGTACACCGAGCCGACGCTTTGCTTAAGATATGTGAGGACAAACTATTTAGTAAATACAAGCTTAATGCAGAGCGATATGCAGTGCTTGTGACTATACAATACTTCGGCGGTAGTGCAAAGCCAAGCGAAGTAGCCCGGTGGTTACAACGTAGCCCGAACAGTATCAGCATGCTAGCTGACCGCATGGTCAGGGCTGGTCTGATCAGAAGGACAAGAGACAGGATTGACCGCAGGGTAGTAAATCTGACAATCAGCGACAGGGGGAAGAACGCCCTCAAACCGGCAACCCAGGCAGGCTGGGAGTTTATCCAGGAAATCTTGTCGCCACTATCAAATGAGGACAGGCGTACCCTTATCAATCTACTCAAGATGATAAATCACAAGACGCTTGAGTATCTCAACCCCGGAGCGGATATAGAGGGAATGCTTAGAGATGAGGCCAAGCACCATGGCAATTTATGGAAACGCCTGGTGGAGTACCTTGGACCTTCTGTTCCTGGAGCCAAAGCAGAGGGTAGCGAGAAGGGAAAGAGCACACGGTGAAGACAGTTAACTCCACTGATTCTAGCTGGCACAGAGCAGCTCGGCATTGTCCGTAATAATCCAGGTAGGGCAGAACCAGTTATCAGTTATCAGTTATCAGTTATCAGTTATCAGTTATCAGTTATCAATTCCAAGTTCCAAGTTCCCGGTTTCAACCCACAGCTAAAACATCTCAGCCACTGCTGTGATTAATGCGCTGTACCTCCCTACACGGCAAGGTATCTGTCAAACCGACAAATAGATATGGCTGAGCTAGTTCAGATAGACGGTGACACTGTCGGTGCTGGCCCCGACTTGTCGGGAAGTGGCAATCCCCAATCTTCACAACCAAGATTGCTTCGCCGCCTACAGCTCCTCGCAAAGACAAGGGGAGGGGTCATTGCGAGCCAAAGGCGTGGCAATCTCACTGCGAAGCTACAGTTCGCTATAGTTGGACTGAGGAACCTCGCTTAGAGATTGCTTCGTCACCCCGATTCATCGGGGCTCCTCGCAATGACAAAAAAGGAGTGTCAGTAATCTGCTGTACCTCGGTAAATGGCAAGGTACGTGTCAAATCCACAAATAGGAGGCCGTCTAATTTCAATCTAGCTTTGGATTAAGATTTGTCATGGTTATCTCAGAAATTCTTCACCTCTAAATTTTGTAGTGCGACCCTTCAGGGTCGTGCAGCACGAGGCTAAAGCCTCGCACTACATTTTTACACAGCCTCAAATAGATATGGCTAAACGATATGTTATATAATCCAGGAGAAATCCAAAAAAAAGTGGCAGGTAATTGTCGGGCCAATTTTACGATGTCATCATAGTAGGGGCGGGGCCAGCCGGAAGCTATGTAGCTTACGAACTGGCTTCGTCAGGTCACCATGTCGCTGTTTTTGAGAAAAAAAGTGCGCCAGGAATTAATCCCTGCTGCACAGGAATAATCAGTGCCGAATGTTTGCAGTCCCTGGACATCGGCACCGACGTGATACTCACCAGGGTAAATTCGGCCAGGTTTTTCTCCCCTTCAGAAAGATGCTTAAGATTCCAAACTGAAACGGTTCAGGCTTATGTTGTCAACCGGCTTCTATTAGACAAAGCGCTAGCTTCTAAAGCCCAATCGCAGGGTGTACAATATTTCTTCTCTTCGCCGGTAGTTGACGTTATTCCCGGGAAGGATAGCATAAAGGTGGAAACCTTGGGCTTCGGAGCGAGGCAGATATTCAGTGCTAGAGCTGTGGTGCTGGCTAATGGATTCAGGCCCAAGTTGCCTTGGAAGCTGGGTCTGGGCAGAATCAAGAATTTCCTGGTCGGTGCTCAGGTCGAAATTGAAGCGACAAACGTTGATGAACTGGAAGTATACTTTGATCAGAAAATAGCACCGGGTGCGTTTGCCTGGCTTGTGCCCACTTCAACAAACAAAGCATATGTTGGTCTTTTAGCAACATCTCAGGCCAGGCTACATCTGCAAAATCTCCTCGACAATCTCTTTGACCGGGGTAGAATAACAGGTCGGGAGGTGGAAATCGAGCAAAAGGCTGTCCCCATAGGAACCTTAGCTCGCACCTATGGAGACCGGGTAGTGGTTATCGGGGATGCTGCCGGACAGGTGAAGCCAACTACCGGTGGAGGAATATATTTCGGGCATGTTGGTGTCCGGATAGCTGCCGAGGTGCTTGATGAGGCTCTGAGCCGTGACAATTTAACCGCCGGGCAACTTTCGCGCTATCAAAAACAGTGGAAGGCAAAAATGGGCAAGGAACTCTCCCGCGGCTACTGGGCCAGGTGGCTTTATGCTAAACTAAGCAACCGCCAAATTGAGGGAATATTCAACATGGTGGACTCTAGCGGCATGGTTGAGGCTTTGCTCAACTCAGGCAATTTTTCCTTTGACTGGCACAGCAGGTTATTCCTGGCTGTCCTGAGACGTAGCTCGGCTTACCCTCTGCTGAAAATCAGACATCTCCTTTTTCGTGAGGCTGGTTTATGATTCAAGCAAATTATCCTCCCCGGCATGTTGCCATTATCATGGATGGCAATGGTCGCTGGGCAAAGGAACGCCATTTACCGCGGCTTGTCGGACACAATGCTGGCAGCGAGAATATCCGCCCGGTGGTGAAAATTTTTGCTAACTACGGAGTAAAATACGTGACACTTTACATGTTCTCCACCGAGAACTGGAACCGGCCGAGTACAGAGGTCTCAGGCTTACTCAGTCTCCTGCGAAGGAAGATTGACCAAGAAACTCAGGCTTTTCATCAAGAAAATATCCGACTCATACATCTGGGCAGGCTGGACAGGCTATCCCGGAAACTAAGGGAAAAGGTGAAAGCAGCAGTCGAACTCACTAAAAATAATACCGGCCTTACGCTTTGCCTAGCTTTCGATTATGGGGGGCGGGATGAAATTGCCCAGGCGGCCAGACGTATCGCCGACGCTGGTATTCCCGGTAACAATATAGACGAGTCCGTGTTTGCCCGGTATCTATATAACCCCGACATCCCCGACCCCGATTTAGTCATACGCACGGCTGGTGAGATCCGCCTGAGCAACTTTCTCGTCTGGCAGACTGCCTATAGTGAATTTTACTTCACTCCAGTTTTATGGCCCGACTTTGGCCTTAAAGACATCGAGGAAGCGCTTTCTGAATATAAACGCCGCCAGCGCCGCTTTGGCAAAATATGAGGCGTTTACCAACCACGCTACAACGCAGAGCTTATCCTGGGCATTACCAGACTCTTTGCCCTGCCCCAATTCATCGGGATTAAGCAACTTTCGAGTTAAATTCTAAACTCAAAGCACTAAATCCCAAACAATTAGCCATGGTGCGTTGCGCCACCAACAACGATGAAAATCCTGTGTTATCCGGAGGTTATTTTCCACGTGATATCAAAGAACAAACTATGAATGCTCGGGACGTTTGAGATTTTGAATTTCGGCATTGGGATTTGTTTACCATTTCGTGCTTGGAATTTCGTATTTGAAGAGGAGCTTTGTAGTGGCGGGGTTTATCCCCGCCTTGCGGGCGGGTACAAGACCCGCCCCTACGACCCCGGAACCCCTCTCAATCAATTGAACAGACGTTGTTTTTCAGGTGATATCAAAGCACAAAATATGAATGACCAAAACTGTTTGGAACTTTGAATTTTGATATTTGGATTTGTTTGGAATTTGGAATTTGGTATTTGGCCGCGTGGCTCGCCACGCCTCGAATATTCAAGCACACAGTGTCATAATCAGTTTTACGAGGCCGTGAAGGAATCCCTTCCTTCACGGGTCGCCTCGAATATTCAAGCACACAGTGTTATAATCAGTATTGAATAAAAACCCAGCCGCATTTTCAGAGGAAGCATGGCAGTCTTACAGATTCGTACATTGCCCGATCCCGTGTTGCGGCAAAAGGCTAAAAAAGTAACCAGAATCGATGACTCCATTCAAAAGTTAATCGATGACATGATTGATACCTTACACGCTGACCCAAACAGAGCCGGCCTCGCTGCCCCCCAGGTAGGAGTGTTGCTCCGCATCGCAGTCATCGAGGTGCCAGAACATGAACTGATTACTCTAATTAACCCTGAAATAGTAAAAAAGGAGGGTGAGCGGATAGTCCAGGAAGGCTGCTTATCCATACCCGGTTACTTCGGGGAAATAAAGAGAGCGGTAACAGTGAAGGTCAAAGCATTAGACAGATACGGTAAGGAATTCCGCCTCAAAGCAGAGGGACTTCTGGCTCAGGCTCTAGAGCAGGAAATAGAGCATCTCGACGGTATTCTATATATTGACCATCTGGAGAGCCCGGAAAAGCTGTTTGAGATTACCACGGAAGAAGAGAACTAGGCAGGCTTTGTTGTCGCGGCTTTAGATCCAAGATAAAATGGCAAAGCCATTCCAGGCGCAAATAACGACCATCCCCACGTTCAGTGGCTTCAACAATTTGTCTCGCTTAAGCAGAACCAGGCCCGTGACTATAACCGCGGCAATTAGTCCCTTAACGAGCATGCTGCTGCCAAATCTCATGCCCAGAAAGGGGTTAAGTTCATAACTCCCAG
>JBMCVZ010000002.1:0-34093 GCA_048621695.1 Chloroflexota bacterium | reverse complement strand
GGGTGGGTCAGTTTTCAGCGATAAACTGGGTCAATTTTAAGCGGTAATCTACACTAAAGAGATTACCTACACACCCGGTGGAAGGTTCAATGGAGGAGAGCATAGCTGGGATATAGGGACGGCGGGCTCAACCACCATGATGGCCCAGACGCTTTTGCCTCTGGCCTGCTTTGCCCGGAAGCCCTCCAAATTCAGGCTGGAAGGCGGACTGTTTCAAGACTTTGCCCCTTCGGCTTATCATACGAAGTTTGTTTTGCTGCCGTTTCTAGAACGAATGGGTGTCCGGGCTGGACTTGACATAATGCGTCCTGGCTATGTGCCGAGAGGTGGGGGGATTATAGAAGTTAGAGTCGAGCCGGCAGGGGAATTGAAGGCTTTAAATATTACCGAGCGGGGGGAGATTTTGAGTGTAAAGGGAATGGCGCTTTCCTCGCACTTGAAAGAAAAGAGAGTAAGCCAGAGGATGGCAGCGGAATGCCAGAAGGTATTAAGCTCTTATGGTTATAAAGGAGAAATTGAGATAATTGATGATGAAAGCTCCCTTCAAGAAGGAGCAGCCCTGGCGATATATGCCGAGACGAGCTCGGGCAACCGGATAGGTTCCGACAGGGGAGGGAGGCCGGGTAGGAGCTCGGAATCAATAGGGAGATATGTGGCGGAGAGGTTTATAGAGGATGTCAAAACTGGCGCCGCAGTTGATAGATATATTGCAGACCAGCTTATAATCTATGCCGGCTTAGCTGAGGGGATCACCACGTATTCAGTGCCCCGCATTACTGAACATGTGGAGACAAACCTGTGGCTTATCGAGGAGTTTCTTGGCGCCAGGACAAAAATCAATGGCAGTATTATAGAGATAGAGGGGATTGGTTTCGCTTGAAGAGTGTTTGGCAATGTCATTCTGAGGAGTCCTGATGAAATGGGGATAACGAAGAATCTCCGAGATTCTTCGCTTCGCTCAGAATGACAAGAAGCAAAGGGCTCAGAATGACAAGAAGCAAGGGGCTCAGAATGACAACTGGATGTTGTTAAACACTCTCTTTTTCGCGAGTTTGGCAAAGAGGCTGGATTTTGCCACAATAGTAGTGTCTTGCGGATGAATATGGAGACTCTAATCAAGCGGGCAGCAAAGGATTTAGCGGAAAGTACGTATGCCATCGCATTAACCGGGGCGGGCATATCGACCGAATCGGACATACCTGATTTCAGGGGACCAAAGGGGATCTGGACTACGAATAAAGAGGCAGAGGCTAAGGCTTATCAAAGATACGAACTTTTTCTGAATAACGCCAGGGCGTACTGGGAAGAAGTGCTCGGAATTCATGGGACATACGGGACGTTTTATGAACAAATCAGGCAGGCCGAGCCAAATCCAGGTCATTATGCTCTAGCCGAGCTCGAGGCTCTGGGAATACTGAAGTGCGTAATCACGCAAAACATCGATGGTCTACATAAAAAGGCGGGGAATAAGAAGGTTTTAGAATATCACGGTAGCGTAAACGCCCTGAGATGTATTTCTTGCGGCTCGAGGTTTGCCAGAGAAGAAGTCTCGCTGGACGAGCTTCCACCGTACTGTAAGTGTGGTGCTGCCCTGAAATATGATGTGGTTCACTTCAAGGAGCCAATACCTTCGGATGTAATGGAGGAATCAGAAATAGAAGCTTCGAAGTGTGACCTGATGCTTATTTGTGGAACATCAGCAGTGGTTTATCCTTTTGCCAATCTACCCAGGATGGCAAGATTTCGTTCGGCTAATGTAAAGATAATAGAGGTAAATGCGGACCCTACGCCGCTCACCCACGAAGGCGTGTCAGACTATTTAATTCAGGGGAAGACAGGCGAGACATTACCCAGGGTGGTGGAAGAAATAAGAAAAGCATATCCCCCTTAGAATAAGGGGGATAAAGGGGGTTACTTTCATAACTCCCCTTTCCCATCTTATCTTAAGAGGGGAAAGCTTAAAAACCTGCCTGTTATGTCTGCCATAGCCATCTTCGCGGCCAAAGGGCATACAAAATGCTCCTGTGCGAGTGAGGTGAGATTCTTCATCCCGACAAGTCGCGGCTCAGAATGACAAGAAGCGAATTGCTTGCAAGAACAAAAGACGGGGGGTGCTCGCAGTGAACAGCAGCCTGCCCGAGCTCAGCAATCAGAACATGAATAAGTGTGATCAAGCTCTGCTGGGAGTTTTACATCACTCTTTTCAGCCTGGGGTTGGGGGTGATGCCGGGCATTCTGCCTCTTTTGGCGATGGGTTTGCCTTCTATTTCGTGGAGGTCGGCGGTGAAATTAATGGGCTTAGCATCGGTGATGTAGCTGCCAACTGCAAAGATATCCACGGGCGCTACTTCATCGATAAAATATCTGATTCGTTCCGGGTTAAGTCCACCGCTGACCACTATTTGCACATCCTTGAATCCATCGAGGTCCAGCCAGGCTCTAACTTCTTTGACCAGGTCAGCAGTAACTCGACCTCTTTCTGATGGTGTATCTAATCTTACGCCCTGTAACTTTCCTTGCATCGCTTTGGCCACTGTTACACTTTCTCTGACCTCGTCCTCAAAAGTATCCACCAGAGCAATGCGGGGAACTTCGGAAGGCATATGCTTGTCAAAAGCAAGAGTGGCCTTGGCAGTGCTGTCCATAATAATGATGAGGGCGTGGGGAATGGTTCCTGTAGGTTCGATACCGGCAAGTTTTGCCCCAGAAGTACTGGCGCAGCCAGTGCAACCTGCGACTATCGCGGAGTATTCCATAATGCCGACCACTGAGGGGTGTACATGGCGGGCTCCAAAGCTGATGACAGGAATGCCTTGGGCAGCATCAACACATTCTCGGGCAGCGGTGGCCCAGCCGCTGCAATGGGAGAGTATTCCTAGATAAGCTGTTTCATAACTTCCGTAGCTTTGATAAGGAGCTTTTATGCGCAAGACCACTTCTTTTCTTTCGAAAGACTCGCCTCGAGATAACGCCCATACTTCACAATTATCCTCAGGAAGAACTTCTGTCAGCAAAGATTTAACTTCTTCTATACCACACAAGATACCCGCCCGGCTAGGAAATACCTCCATAGTTGCTACGGGATTGATTCCTTCTTTCCTAAGTATTTCGACGGTGCGGGGAAAATAGATATCGGCAGTTTCCCCGTTCAACCAGGAATCCGGGATTTCGAAATGAGGTGGAGAAACCTTGGCCAAAGGTTTTATGAGCCTGGCTCCCAGCACACTATCCATATAGTCCAGGGCGAAGGCGTGAGCTTTTTTGTCGAAGGAAGCAACACAATCAACGGGGACTTCAACTTCATAGCCTCTGTTTCTGGCATCAATTACTGCCTGCAAAACACAAATATGGGTGGTTACGCCGCAAACGACTATAGCTTCGGGCTTGATTGCCTCCAGTTTCTTGTCCAGGGAAGTGTTGTAGAAGCTGCTGAAAGTGCTTTTTGGTATTATCTCACCGGAGTATTGCGAAAGCTCGGGTATGAGTTCAGCTTCCTCAGTACCTTCAATGCAATGGGGTGGGAACATTTTAAATTCGGGGTCGTCGGGTGTATGGTGGTCGCACAAGTAGAATATTTTCGAGCCCTGTTCTAACTCGCGCTCCAGTAATTTCTGGACATTAGGTATGATACGACGAGCCTCGATGCCGCAATAAAGCGGATAGCCTTCCTCGAGAAAGCCACGTAACATATCTGTTACAATTACTACTCTGGCCATGACCTCACCAGTGATCAGGTTGAGGACTATAGCTTTCCTGCAAGAAGCCAATGTAATCTTCTAACAAAGAATGCGCCTTCGTGCTATCCCCATTCCTTAAAACCTCTAAGATCTTCTGGAGCATCTGTAGTTCGCTCTCTATCTGTGGTACCAAATTGCAGATGTTGTCACAACAAGAAGCCAACTCTGCCCTCGCTATGTGCGATTCTTTTATTTTTATCATATTCTCTACATCAGCAATACACTCTGCCCTTTTTTCGACGTCAGCTATTTTCTCCTTGAGCGACATAGCGCTTTGCAAAGCCTCTTTGCTAATTATAAGCATTCTCGTAATTATCCCCTCGGATCAAGTGATAATACCATACTTCTTGGCACTGGAAATGACAAAAGCCTCATTCTCGCAGTTGTCTAACATTTTATATGTTCATGACCAGATCTGTTTACTGACGCTAATCTTCGATACTATATTTGAAGAAGAAATCGCCCAAATGGCAGTATTTTTGGCATAGTTGTTCAAGTTCCTCTATAAATTCATCTGGCTTGCTCGTTTTAGCATAAAAGAACTTAACCCTTACCGAGATACGTTCCAATTTTACCGTCTCTGGTTGCTTTTCCTGTAAAATTTTCATATCAGCTTCCCGTTCCTACGAAAGAAATCTGGATTTTAATTCGTAATGTTCAACAGAATTGAAATAAAGTTCTATCACGTCTTTAAATGAGCGAAACCAAAACTTATGCGCCTCTTTAGAAAAAGGTTCTTTGTTAATCCGGTCTGTGAATATATCTTTTCTACCCTCTGAAGCGACAAGAATGAATTTCGCATCGAAATTCAGCAATTGGTACATTTTTAGCATGGAGCTTGTGAAGTCTGTAGTCGATTCAACCTCGAAAATATACTTTGGGAACAGAAGTCTGGATTTTGAAAACCAAATTGTGTCGGACTTTGAAATAAGTGTCCGTAGTTCAGGATATGTAAACTCTGGGACATTTGTTACTGCGCATAGCTCTCTTAACCTTTTACCATCAAAGCTTTTATTAAGGTCGCTTGTGTATGTTATATATTCAAAGAAATTTCCAATCTCAATTAACATTCCTTCAATCGCACTATGGTAATCCTTTATATCTTTCATATATTCGTTGACTGGTCTGCTTCTCAAGGCATAAGAATAGGCAGCCGTTTCATCTTCGTAGCTTGATAATGCATAAACGCCTAAACCAATTTTCTTAAACCTACCCCTGTGCACTTCTCTATATAAAACGCCTCTGAGTGTTTTTTGCCAGTCTCTGGAGGGCAATTCTCTATAATTGGGAGCTTGCCGATAGAGAAAATTAAGAGAGGCTATCCCGTTGTTCCTGCTCATTATCAGTTCAATCAAGTCGTTCCATTTCATGATTATTGCCTTTTCAATCCACTTAGCTTGCGTAAATTGGTGATGTGACTGCAATGTTAAAGAGCTCTTCGGTGTACCTGATGTTTCGCACAAGGGCCTTTGAATCAATTTCTATTGGATGCATGATAGCCACAGAATGAAGATACTTTAAGAGTGGGTTTAAGTCCCACAGTTCGTAATCATTTCCGCATAGCCTAGCCACTGTTCCCACAGTTCCATAACCAGCGAAAGGGTCAATTACACTCATACCTGGGCGACCATAATTTGTCAAAGCATAGGCTATCACTTGAGGGATGAATTTAGCGGGATATTTGTAGAGACCGAAAGTGGCATATGTGGTTGATGGGATCTCGGGCATAAGGTTTCTAAATACTACAGCCTGCCTATTTCCTAACATTTTTCCCTCTACTTTGTGAAAAGTCAGTGCTTAAAATGGCGAACACCGGTAAATACCATAGCGACATTATATTTATCTGCCAACTCAATTACCTCGTTGTCCCTTACCGAGCCACCGGGCTGGATAATGGCAGTCACTCCGCCCTTGATTGCCAATTCTGGACCGTCGGTAAAGGGGAAGAAGGCATCTGAGGCAAGGACACTGTTTTTAGTCCTGTCGCCAGATTTTTTCAAAGCTAGCTCAACGCTTACCACTCGGCTCGGCTGCCCGGCTCCCATGCCCAACAATGTCTTATCCTTGGCTATAACTATGGCGTTGGATTTTATGCCTTTGACTGCCTTCCAGGCAAAGAGCAGATCCGATAACTCTGTCTCGCTTGGTTGGCGCTTGGTTACGACGCGAGGCTTGAGTTCGTCTTCGGTTAAACTATCCGGCATCTGGGTCAGAAAGCCGCCTCTGATATAGCGGAAATCGAAATACAGTTGGGATGGCGAAGGACTATAGGGGGTAACCTTAGCAAGGCGCAGGCTTTCTTTGCGTTTAAGTAATTCCAGAGCCCCTTTTTCATATTCTGGTGCGATAACGGCGTCGTAATGGTGCTTATCTATTTCCCTGGCAGTAGCTAAATCAATAATTCGGTTGGTAGCAACTATGCCGCCAAAGGCAGCTACAGGGTCGCCGGTTAGGGCCCGCCGGTAAGCCTCGGCTAAATCATTATGGGAAGCAAGTCCGCAGGAATTAGTATGTTTCATTATAGCAACGGTGGGAGCAGTAAAATCACTCAACACGTTTAATGCAGCGTCTAAATCGAGAAGATTATTGAAGGAAATTTCCGGTCCGCCGAGCCGTTCCAGGGCTGCCAGGCCATCCTCTCTTCGTCTCACGTTTTGCTCAAAATAAAAGGCAGCTTGCTGATGGGGATTCTCGCCATATCGAAGGTTGTAGCACTTCTTTAAGGCTATGGTCATCTCTTCGGGGAAGGACTCTTCGTTAAGGTATTGAGCGATGGCCGTATCATAAAGGGCAACATGCTGGAAAGCTTTCTGGGCTAATCGCTTCCTATATTCTGAATCTATGTTGGCCTGTCGCAGCTTTTGCAAGATTGTATCGTAATCGCCGGGATCGACCACTACCAGGACGGAGGGGAAGTTTTTGGCTGCGGAACGAAGCATGCTAGGTCCTCCAATATCGATGTTCTCTAGCGCCTCGTCTAAGGAAACTCCAGCCTTGCTCACGGTCTCCACAAAGGGGTAAAGGTTGACCACCACCATGTCAATGGGTTCAATGCGGTTCTGGGTTAGCTCGGATAGATGCTGGGGAAGGTCACGCCGGGCCAAAAGGCCTCCATGCACCGCGGGATGCAAGGTTTTCACCCGGCCATCGAGGATTTCAGGAAAGCCAGTAAGCTCGGATACGCTATGTGTTTTTATCCCAGCGGCCTCTAAAGCCTTCTTGGTACCGCCAGTGCTGAATATATCAATGCCCAGCTCCTTTAGACCTCGGGCAAAATCAACTACCCCTGATTTATCCGAAACACTAACTATTGCGCGCATACAGAGCCCCTTCAATTTATTAGTACTCTTTCCTCGCTTTCTCTTTTGATTATCTCACCGATAATTTTAGCCTGGGGCAGGATACTGACAATCTTGGCTACCTGCTGCGGTGAACAAACAAGGGTCAAGCCTATCCCCATGTTGAACACCTGGTACATCTCCATCTCATCTATATCGCCTTCTTTTTGAACGAGCTTGAAAATTGGCAGTATATCCCAGGAATCCTTATGAAGGTGGGCAGCGAGGTCTTGAGGTAGGATGCGAGGTATATTACCCGCAAAGCCACCACCGGTAATGTGAGCTATACCTTTAATCATGGGCAAAGCCGATTTGATTTGTGGATAGTAGCAACGGTGGGGCTGGAGCAATTCTTCACCGAGGCTCTTTCCCAGTTCAGGATAGAATTGGTTTAAGCACGAAGGGTTAGCATCTATACCAAAGACTCTTCGTATTAATGAATAGCCATTGGTGTGTAGGCCAGATGAAGGTAAGCCGAGGATTACGTCGTCAGGAACAATAGAACTACCATCGATTATATTTCTTTTCTCCACTACTCCAACAATGAAACCTACCAGGTCATAGGTCTCCCGGGAGTATATGCCGGGCATTTCAGCGGTTTCACCGCCGACTAACGAACAACCAGCTTCCCCGCAGGCCTGGACTATACCCAAAATAATGGCTTCTATTTGCTCAGGCTTAAGTTTGTCCATGGCGATGTAGTCGAGGAAGAAAAGGGGCTCAGCACCGCAACAAAGGATATCGTTCACGCAGTGATTTACAATGTCCATGCCCACAGTATCGTTTTTGCCTGTAAGCGAGGCTATTTTGAGTTTCGTGCCTACCCCATCAGTGCTGGAGACTAAAACGGGCTCGTTATATCCTTTGAGCTCGAACATACTGCCGAAAAATCCTGAGCCGATGACTTCGGGTCGAAAAGTAGCTCGAACTTGCTGGAAAACCGTTCCCTTTACTTTGTTAGCAAGATGAATATCTACACCAGAAAGCGCATAAGCTTCCTTAGAACTGGATTTCACTGAGTTCCTCCTCAGGCAGTACTTCCAAAGCTAGTTTATCCATTTCTATTTGAACCGGAATGGGATATGCTCCAGTAAAACAAGCAAGGCAGAAAATATCTCTGGGCAGGTCTACAGCCTGAATTAGGCCATCGAGGCTAAGGTATCCAAGTGAATCAGCCCCAAGGTGCTCTCTGATTTCCGGGACAGTCTTCCTCGCGGCAATGAGTTCCCATCTCGTTGCCATATCTACGCCGAAGAAGCATGGATAGCGGATAGGAGGGGCGCAAATGCGGAGATGGACCTCGGCAGCACCTGCTTTCTTAAGCAGACTAACCACACGAGGAGTAGTGGTGCCACGAACAATACTGTCATCGACTACTACTAATCTTTTCCCACCAATTATTTGAGAAAGAGGGTTGAATTTTAGTCGGACGCCGAGCTCCCGTATCCTTTGGTCAGGCTCAATAAAGGTACGTCCTACATAACGGTTTTTTAAGAGGCCCTCACAGTACGGTATACCCGAGGCATTAGAATAGCCAATCCCAGCGGCAGTAGCGGAATCAGGAACACCCATAACGAAATCAGCATCAACAGGATATTCTCTGGCCAGTATTCTACCCATAGCTTCTCTTGTCGAGTAGAGCAATTTGCCTTGGATGATGCTGTCCGGGCGGGCAAAGTAAATATATTCGAAGATACATAGTGCCTTTTTGCCATTTTTCTTCTTAAAACTTTTTACTCCCTGGCTGTCAATGGTGACGATCTCGCCAGGTTCGATTTCCCTAATGAATTGAGCACCTATATGGTCTAGGGCACAACTTTCGGAGGCTATGCACCATCCGGTGTCAATAGTTCCGAGACATAGCGGACGAACGCCGAAGGAATCACGAACCCCGATCAGTTTATTTTCGGTTAAAATCACCAGTGAATAAGCTCCCTGGAGGCGATTCATGGCGTGTTCTATTTTTTCCTGCCAGTTCTGTCCAGGTGACGCCAAAATCAAGTTGGCAATGACTTCAGAATCAGTACTAGCGTTAAAATAATAGCCGCGCTCATGAAGTTCATCGCGGAGCAATTTAGCATTGATGATATTGCCGTTATGTGCCAGCGCAACGGTTAGCCCATCTGATTTCGCTATAATAGGCTGTGCATTCGTAGGTCTGCTTGAGCCTGTAGTGGAGTAACGGTTATGCCCGATGCTAATATCTCCTTTGAGCAAAGCGAGGTCAGTTTCCGTAAATGCCTGGGAAACTAATCCCATACAGGTATGTATTTTTATTCCGTTGTCATCAATGACAGCGATGCCGGCACTCTCTTGACCACGATGTTGTAAAGCAAAGAGGGCGAAAAAGGTCGTCTGAGCTACATTTATGCCCGGGGCGTAAACTCCAAAAACACCGCAACTTTCGTGCATAAAAGTTGCCTTTACCAGGCAATTATAAGGTATCCCACTCATTTGGTCAATTTCACAATATCTTTTTGTCGTGATATGATATACGACACTACTATTTTAGGGAGCCTATAACAATGGACAAGGAAAAAAAAGAGGAAATCATAAGCCAATTTAGGCTTAAGGAAAATGATGGTGGATCGGTCGACGTCCAGGTGGCTTTGCTTACCGAAAGGATAAATCGGTTAACAGAGCACCTTAAGTTGTATCCCCAAGATCGGCACTCCCGGCATGCACTCCACGGGGTGATAGGGAAACGGAAGCGTTTTTTGGGCTATTTAAACAGGACGGCGCCCAAACGGTATCATTCTCTTATTGCAAAGTTGGGGTTGAAGGAATAGTATGCCTGATATTTTGGAGCGTTCAATAGCTGGTAGGGTGCTTAGCATCCAGGTAGGCAAATTAGCTCAACAAGCCAGCGGTGCTGTTGCTGTTCAGTATGGCAACACAGTTGTTTTGGTTACCGCCTGTGTAAGTCCTGAGCCCCGAGAGGGAGTCGATTTTGTGCCTCTAACAGTGGATTACGAAGAAAGACTCTATGCCGCCGGTAAAATACCGGGCAGCTTCATTAGACGAGAAGGACGACCTACGGAGGAAGCAATTATAACCAGCCGGCTCATTGACCGCTCCCTGCGCCCTCTTCTTTCCAAGGAGTTTCATAATGATATTCAAGTTGTGGCTACAGTGCTATCTGTCGACCAAGAAAATGACCCTGATATATGCGCCCTCATTGGTGCTTCAGCAGCTCTGACATCATCTGATATCCCATTCTTCGGTCCTATATCAGCAACACATATTGGCTACATAGATGATGCCTTAGTAGTGAATCCTCCCCTCCCACAAATTGAAGATAGCTTGTTTGACTTAATTGTTGCTAGTGGTAAAGAAAACGTTGTAATGGTGGAGGCAGGTGCCAGAGAAGTTTCCGAAGAAGTATTGCTGGAGGCAATTAGGCTGGGACACGAAGTGAACCAGGAGACCATTGAGCTTCAGGAAGAGCTAAGGCAAATCTACGGCAAAGCTAAGTTAGAAATCAAATCTAAGGAAATTGCCCCTGAGCTTTCATCTCAAATCGCTTCCCTAATTGATGAGAGATTAAGCCAGGTTCTGGATGAACCGGAGAAACTAAAAAGGGATAAGGCTTTGACATCCCTCAAGGAAGAAACAAGGGATAAGCTGGTTGAGTCTTTTTCTGAAGATGAAATCAATTTTGCTTTCGAAACCCAGCTTAAAGCTGCAGTGAGGGGAAAAATATTACAGACGAGGCGACACTTAGACGGTCGACAAACTAAAGAAATTCGTCCTATTAGATGTGAAGTTGGTATTCTTCCTCGCACCCATGGCTCAGGACTATTTGCCCGTGGGGAAACACAGGTGTTGACTATTACCACTCTGGGGTCTACCAGTCGGGAGCAGTTATTGGACGGCTTAGGTTTGGAGGAGACCAAACGCTTTATGCATCATTATAATTTCCCTCCATTTTCGACTGGCGAAGTGAAACGAATAGGAACAACAGGCAGGCGGGAGATTGGACATGGAGCTTTGGTAGAACGGTCTATTGGACCAGTATTGCCGTCAGAGGAGGATTTTCCTTATACAATACGTCTAGTTTCCGAAGTGCTTAGTTCTCACGGAAGCACATCTATGGCTAGTGCTTGTGCCTCGACCCTCTCCTTGATGGATGCTGGCGTACCCGTCAAGGCGCCTGTGGCGGGGATAGCCATGGGTTTAGTTACCGGAAAGGATAAGGACTATGTTGTTCTAACTGACATCGTTGGTATGGAAGATGCCTATGGTGACATGGATTTCAAAGTTGCCGGCACGGCTCGCGGGCTCACAGCTTTGCAGCTTGATATCAAGCTGCGGGGGATAGATTATACCATCCTGGCTGAAGCCTTAAGTCAAGCTCATGAGGCGAGGTTGGAAATACTGGAAAAAATGAGTTTAGCCATTAGTGCTAGTCGCTCTGACCTTAGTCCCTATGCTCCCAGGATGTATGAAATGACGATCGATCAGGGTAAGATTGGGAGCGTCATTGGTCCTGGGGGTAGGGTCATAAGGTCTATTATAGATGAAACCAAGACAACTATAGATATAAAGAATGATGGTACAGTTATTGTTGGCTCTTCGAACGCAGAGGCAGCCGAGAAGGCAATCAAGATAATAGAGGATTTAACCCGGGAAGTGGAGCAGGGAGAGGTTTACACTGGAAAAGTGACCAGACTGTTCAATTTTGGTGCCATGGTAGAAATCTTGCCAGGGAAAGAGGGCCTCGTCCATATCAGCGAGCTTGCTAACTATCATGTACCACAGGTCGAAGATGTGGTTAAAGTGGGTGATGAGATAATGGTGAAAGTCATCGGAATTGATAACGCTGGCAGAATAAATCTATCACGCAAAGCGGTATTTGAAGGACTTTCCCGTCTTCCTGGTGCCCAGGTTAAGGATTCAGCGGCACATAAACATCCTCGGAAGAAATTTGTTCATCCACATGGTAAAGGCGAACGGCGTGGCAATTACAAGAAATAAATTGCTTCGCCTCTGGAGTGTATCACATGGAACCCATAAGAGTAGTTATTAATGGCGCTTTAGGAAGGATGGGACAGGAGATAACTAAAGCCGTGGTTCGTGAGCCCGGGTTAAAGGCAGTGGGCGCTGTAGAGAAGGAAGTAACTCAGAAATACCTTCCTTTAGCTGAGACTATCGAGTTGATACCATTTTCTTCCGATTTAGATTCGCTTTTGAAGAGCTGCAATGCTGATGTGGTGGTAGATTTCACTAATGCCGAAGTATCCATAGCAGCCGCTCGCACTGCTATTAAACAAAGAGTTAACATGGTTATAGGAACTTCAGGCCTTTCTGAAGAGAATTTGGCAGAAATTGAAAAGTTAAGCCAGGGTAACAAGGTAGGAGTAGTAGTGGCACCCAATTTTTCTGTGGGGGCAGCTCTTCTTATACACCTATCAAAATTTGCTGCCAAGTTTTTTGACCATGTAGAAATTATCGAAATGCATCATGATAAAAAAGCTGATGCTCCTTCAGGGACTGCTGTAGCTACAGCCAGAGCAATGTTGCAAACGCACGGTAAACCATTCGTTTATCCTGAAGTTACACGTGAAGTACTCAGCAATGCTAGAGGAGGACAGATGGATGGCATAGCTATCCATAGCTTGAGGTTGCCGGGAGTTATGGCTGGGCAAGAAATTATATTTAGCGGAGCGGGTGAAACTCTGAGCTTGCATCACAATACTATTAGTCGAGAATGTTACCTGCCTGGCGTGATCCTAGCAATTAAGGAAGTGAAAAAACATAGGGGGCTAACTTACGGGTTGGATGCCCTGCTGAAGATGTAGGAAAAGTCATGGAAGGATTCGACGTAGCTATTGTTGATGCCACCGACATTGTGGGACAAGAAATTGTTAAGATACTTGAACAGTGTAAATTCCCTATAGCTTCTATCCAATTACTAGTTCCTGACCATTCTTCAGCAGTAAAACTCCTCTTTAATCGTCAGAGAATTGAAGTTAGGAAAGCAAAACCCGAGGCGTTTCGTCATGTTGATATTGCCTTTTTCTCTGCTGGTGATGATATTAGTCGGAGGTTATCGCCTTGGGCTACTGAAGCTGGAACAGTGATCATCGATAATAGTACTGCTTTCAGGATGGACCCCACAGTGCCTCTGGTTGTCCCAGAGGTCAATCCTGAGGACATAGAATGGCATAAGGGGATAATTGCCAGTCCGAATTGCTCCACAATTCAAATGGTAGTAGCGCTTTATCCTTTGCACAGACTCAATCCCATAAAGCGAATTGTGGTAAGCACCTACCAGGCAGTATCAAGTAGTGGTGTTGCTGCAATGCAAGAACTGGCAAATCAGTCGCGGCTAGCTTTGGAAGGGCGCCGTATTTGCCCTCACGTCTACTCTCACCAAATAGCCTTTAATGTTCTGCCGGAAATCGATGTATTTTTGGATAATGGATATACAAAAGAGGAACAGAAAATGGTGGAGGAAACACGGAAAATACTGCATGCTGAGGATATAGCTATTTCGGCTAGTTGCGTCCGGGTTCCCGTTTACTTTGGGCATAGTGAAGCAGTTAATATAGAATTCAGTTCGCCTATCACTCCAGAGGAAGCAAGGAAGATTTTGGCCCAAGCTCCTGGAGTTAGGGTACTTGATGACCCCACTGTCAGTTTTTACCCTCAACCCTGGGCTGCCAGTGGGTCAGACCATGTGTTTGTGGGCCGAATCAGAAAAGATATATCGCATCCCAACGGACTTGTTATGTGGATAGTGGCTGATAATCTGCGTAAAGGGGCGGCGCTAAATGCTGTACAAATTGCAGAGGAGGGGATAGAGAGGGGTTGGATAAGCCCTAAAAAGAGTCTTGCTAGGTTAAATGAATAGGTCGGGTAAGAACAAGCTGGGTCGCTTACTAACAGCCGTTGTTACACCTTTTGATGCTCAGGGGGAAGTCGATTATAAACTAGCTAGGAAACTAGCCTTATCTTTACTAGATTCGGGTAGTGATGGGGTAGTGGTCTCGGGTACCACCGGCGAATCTCCCGTCCTTAGTAGGGAAGAGAAGCTACGGCTTTTTACCGAAACGAAATCAGCGTTGGGTAACCGTGGAACAGTAATTGCTGGCACAGGCAGCTACAATACAAAAGAAGGCCAGGAACTAACAAAAGCAGCCGAAAAAACTGGTGTCGATGCTTGTCTATTAGTTGTGCCCTATTATAATAAGCCAACCCAGCAGGGCTTGTGGGAGCATTTTAAAGTTATTGCCCAGAGTACCACCTTGCCTTGCATCCTCTATAATGTGCCATCGCGTACGGTTACTAACCTCGCTGCTGATACGGTAATCAAGCTGAGCCAGATTGATAATATCGTAGGCGTGAAAGAAGCAAGTGGCGATCTCGGGCAGATAGCTGAGATTATTCGTAGAACAAAAGAGGATTTCTTAGTTTACAGTGGCAATGACAGTGATACCCTCCCCATACTCGCTTTGGGCGGCTATGGCGTGATTAGCGTCGCCTCTCATCTGGTAGGAACACAGATAAAAGACATGATGAACAAGTTCCTCGATGGGAAAGTTCACGAATCAGCCAGGATTCATCGAGATTTATTACCTCTGGTAAATACGCTGTTCACCGTTTCCAATCCTGTGCCTATCAAGTGGGCTCTGAATTATTTAGGTTTTCCAGTGGGTAAACCTCGCTTGCCACTGGTTGAGCCTGATGAGAAATCAGCCGAGCTTATAAAGGCGACACTGAAGAACTACAAGATAGATTTGGCTATCCCTGGTTAAATTCTAAATCCCAATTTCTGAGCTCTGAAAAATCCAAATATCCAAATTCAAATATCGAAAACCTTTCGGCCATTTTTATTTTGTGCTTCGCTATTCTTAGTATTTCATAATTCGGATTTTGGATTTCTTTCAATGATTTGCCTCCTATCTGGTCCTACGGAAACCAGGCTGATGGGGCAGGAAAGGAAGTCTTCAAGCCGAGCCATATAATTGCGAGCTCCAACTGGAAGCTTTTCGAAATTTCGAATTCCACTTATTGATTCTCGCCAACCATCCAATTCTTCGTAAACAGGTTTGCATTTTCCCAATACGGCTATATCTCTAGGGAAAGAAGTTAGCACATCGTCATTAAATTTGTAGGCGGTGCATATTTTAATTGAGGGGAAGCCATCATAGATATCGAGGTGAGTTAGAGCTATATCACTAAGGCCATTTATTTGAGCGCTAAAACGACCAGCCACAGCATCAAACCAACCGCATCTCCGTGGCCTTCCCGTAGTAGCACCATACTCCTGAGCCCTTTCCCGTATAAAGTCGCCTATTTCGTCGTTGAGCTCTGTGGGCAAGGGTCCGGCCCCGACTCTAGTGCTGTATGCTTTAAACACACCGACTACACTATCGATTTGCCTTGGACCCAGGCCTGTTCCAATACATCCCGCGCCGGCCAATGGGGAGGAAGAGGTCACATAGGGATAGGTGCCGAAGTCAGGGTCAAGTAAAGCTCCTTGGGCACCTTCCAATAAAACAAATTCTCCTTTTGCGGCGGCTTCACGAATTATGGAGCTAGTTTCCCGGATAAAAGGAGCTAGCTGCTCCCCATAATTACAGTATTGGGCATAAATTTCTTCCAACGATAGCGGTGAGACCTGATATACCTTTGTTAAGATAATATTCTTAAACTCAAGAGCTGCACTCAAGTGGCTCCAAAATGTATCCTTATCTAACAAATCTCCAGCACAAATTCCTAAACGAGCTACTTTATCGGCAAAAACAGGGCCAATTCCTCTACGCGTAGTACCGATGGCCCCTTTGCTACGCCTTTCTTCCTCCAGTGCGTCGAGGAGAGTATGATAGGGCATGATCAAGTGAGCACGTTCACTAATAAAAAGGCGGCTTGTATCTACACCATGATTGTGCAGGTCGTCTATTTCTTCAAGAAGCACTGGTGGGTTAATAGCTACGCCATTCCCAATAACGCAAGTAACCTGGGGATAGAAAATACCTGAAGGGATAAGATGCAGCTGGAACTCGCCATAGGGATTGATCACAGTGTGGCCAGCATTATCTCCGCCCGAGAAACGAGCTACCACGTTCGCCTTCTCGGCTAAGAGGTCAATTATCTTTCCTTTACCTTCGTCACCCCATTGCCCTCCCACAATAACTATAACAGCCATTTAATCACCTTCAATTTTTGATTGCTTCCATAGGTGAATTAACCTTTGAACTACAGTGAAAAAGACAAAGACCACCAGCACACATAAAACAATAAAAATCTGATTTATCAGTAGACCTATTGCTAATACTATAACCCGTTCTGCTCTGGTAAACAAGCCAACCTGACATTGCCAGCCGAGTCCTTCCGCCCTGGCCCTTATATAGCTAACTAGGAAGGAACCAATTAAAACAATAAAAATAAGCACAATTTCTAAGCCGGTGCCTTCTTGCGGTATATACCAAATCAGGAGACCACAGAGTATTGCTGCCTCAGAAATGCGGTCGGCTACTGAATCCAGAATAGCGCCAAACCTGGTAGTTTGCTTGATGAACCGAGCTAAGGCTCCGTCAAGGATGTCAAATAGGCCTGCAACCAGGACTAAAATACCGCCAAGAAGAAAATTCCCCGTAGCTATAATAAAGGCCGCAGCTATATTCAGAGCCAGGTTTATAATGGTAAGGGCATTGGGCGTTATCCCGCTTTTACTCAAAATCCCGACTATGGGATCGGTAATACTATGGGCTAAATTCCGTCGAATATCTGCTAAATTCATTCAGGCTTCTAACTAGTTTACTATTTCTTTCTAGTGAATGCCTATCGTTTTCCTGGTGAAGCCAGCGGCTTTCATTCGCCTATTCTTATCCAGAGAACTTAAGGAAAGGTTACTTATTGGAATTCCTTTGGATGACATTACTGCCGGGCAATGAGAATGAATGCTTGAAATAGGGACTGCGGTCTCTATAACTTCGCCAAGCATCAGTGGAGAAATTGAGGCATTTGCTTCTATATGAGTAAAGCCTAATCCTTTACCTTTGGAGGTAAATTTTGCCATACGGCTAAACCTACCTACAGCCCGCGGAGTAGAGAGGGAAATTTCGAGCAACTTGTTACCCTTCTCAAACGTAACAAGCTCTAGTAACTAAGCTTGCATACAGATTTATTTTTGGATGCGTTTCCTGAAGTTAGCACTTTTGGCACAAAGGTGGTTTATCCCTCAATTTCAACTGGCTCTAGCTCGGGCAGAGATATAGGGCCCTCTTGCTCTTGTCCTGCAATAAACGCCTCGGTTTTTACACGAGCTTCCTCGTCAGAATATTGAATTGGTGGAGATTTCATAAAATAAGCTGAAGGTCCCACTATGGTTCCGCTTAAGCCTCGGTCCAGGGCCAGTTTGCAGCATCTTATGGCATCAATTACTACCCCGGCTGAATTAGGACTATCCCATACCTCCATCTTCAACTCTATATTCAGAGGTACATCACCGAAGGTGCGACCTTCCATCTTCAGGTAGCAAAATTTGCGGTCAGCTAGCCATGGTACATAGTCACTGGGGCCAACGTAGATGTTATCAGGATCAAGAACATAGTCTAACTGTGAAGTAACGGCATTGGTCTTGGAAATTTTCTTAGATTCTAAGCGCTCTCGTTCTAGCATATTATAGAAATCGGTATTGCCGCCAAAGTTCAGTTGGTAAGTTCGTTCCAGCTTGACACCGCGGTCGCGGAAAAGTCTGGTCAACATTCGATGAGTGATGGTAGCGCCAACCTGGGATTTAATGTCATCGCCAATAAGGGGAAGTCTATGCTCGGCAAAGCGACTTTGCCAATAAGGCTCACGTGCAGTAAAAACAGGTATACAATTGATGAAGCCGCAGCCAGCAGTTAGCACTTGTTCTACATACCACTTAGTTGCCTCCTCGCTTCCTACAGGCAGATAATTGATCACCACGTCAGTTCCGGTCTTCTTGAGTATATCCACAATATTGGCGGTCGGACCTGGTGCCTTGGTGATAATTTGAGATAGATACTTGCCCAATCCATCATGCGTCATACCTCGCTCGACTCGGATTCCCGTCTTAGGCACATCACAAAATTTAAATGTGTTGTTTGGTTTGGTGAAAATAGCCTGAGCTAAATCTTTGCCTACCTTGTTTTTATCAATGTCAAATGCAGCCACGAAATTGATATCAGATATATGGTAGCCTCCCAGATTGACATGCATTAGACCAGGGACAAACTCATCTTCCTTAGCATCTTTGTAGTAGTGAACTCCTTGCACCAAAGAAGATGCACAATTACCAACACCTATAATGGCTACATTTATTGTTCCCATTGTCGCCTCCGTTTCATAAATGTGGGAAATTTGCTATTGGAATTAGGCCTTACCGATTCTATATACATTGGTTCTGTGCACAGGGTAGGTTCCCTGAATTGCTGGTTTCCCGTTTGAAGGGTTATGCGCTGGGCAGTTCTTATCTTTGTTCGGCACTTGAAACAATATGTTTGCATTAATAACTACCCGGACTTTAAGATTAGAACATATTCAGGCATTTTTTATGCCAATTTATACATATTTATAGATACTAATGTCAATACCTTCAAAGCGACCTCGGCCACATTGAATAGAGCTATTCAGTGCTAGTTAGTTCCCCCATCAGTTTAAGTAACCTTGCTCCTCGCTCAATGGAATCATCATAATGAAAGCTAAGCTGGGGGGTATATTTTAATTTTAGGTGCGACGCAAGTTCCTTGCGCAAGAAGCCTGAAGCGTTGTTAAAGCCTGCCAGCATCTCTTCTTTGTTATTCATTTCGCTGCCCAAGGTACTAACAAATATCTTGGCATACTTAAGATCGGGTGAAAGCGTGACTTCGGTTACCGAGATAAGCTTGCTCAGTCTGGGGTCGTTAACCTGACGCTCAAGTAGTCCGCTGATTTCACGTTGAATCATTTTGCCTGTTCGTTCACTTCGCCTGCTCATTTGAATCTCCTATCTGGGAAGTATAATTAACCTGTTCTTTCCTTCCGATAAAATTCAATTATATCGCCGATTTGAAAATCGACAGCCCCCTCTATCCCTAAGCCACATTCAAGGCCAGTGGAGACTTCAGCGACGTCATCCTTAAAACGCTTTAAGCTGGGGATCCGAGATTCACCAATAACTTTATTCTGGCGCAATATTTTGACCTGGGCATCCCTCGATATCTTTCCTTCCATAACATAAACTCCGGCTATTTTCCCCAGTTTACCACTGGGGAAGACAGCTCTTACTTCAGCACGCCCACTTAGTACCTCAGTGTAAGTCGGCTCAAGCATTCCCTTCAGTGTCCTGTCCACGTCTTCTATCAGCTTGTAAATTACATCGTAGCGTTGGATAGCCACCGCTTCCGCATTCGCTAGCTGTGTTGCTCCAGGTGAGGTGGGAGTATTGAAACCGATTATAATGCCTTTTGAGGCCGAGGCTAGAAGCACATCGCTCTCGGTGATGCTCCCGCTAGCAGCATGGATGACCCTCGCTTTTGCCTTCTCTGTGCCCAATCTTTCTATAGAAGTTTTTACAGGTTCAATGCTGCCGTCGACATCTGTTTTCAAAACTATGTTGAGTTCTTTTATTTGCCCCTCGCTTATTTGGCTGGACAGAGCACTTAAGCTTAGGGTGGGATGTGGTCTAGGAGATTTTTGTTTTTCAACAATGCTCCGTGCTTCATGCTCATCGGGAAGCACCATAAAGAGGTCTCCTGATTTTGCCACCTCATTCAAGCCGAGGACTTCCACTGGAGTGGACGGTTCCCCTTTGTGAACTTGCTTCCCTTTATCATCAAACATGGCTTTTATTTTACCCCAAGTGCCTCCAGCTACCACAACATCACCTAATCTAAGGGTACCCTTTTGTACAAGAAAGGTAGCTAATGGACCTTTAGTTTTGTCCAACTTAGCCTCAATGATGACCCCCTCTGCAGCGCTATCAGGATTAGCTTTTAGTTCTAATATGTCAGCAACCAAGAATACGTTTTCCAATAAATCCGATATTCCTTGCGCTTGTTTAGCTGATATGGGTACGCAAACAGTATCCCCACCCCATTCCTCAACAACCAAACCCATATCAGTAAGCTGCTGTTTTACACGTTCAGGATTAGCATCAGGCTTATCAATCTTGTTTACGGCTACTACTATGGGCACCTTGGCAGCCTTGGCGTGGTCTACAGCTTCCACAGTCTGGGGCATAACACCGTCATCAGCAGCAACCACCAGAATTACAATATCAGTTGCTTGTGCTCCTCGGGACCTCATGGCAGTGAATGCCTCGTGTCCCGGTGTATCCAAAAAGGTAATTTTGCGTCCATCCACTAAAGCCTGGTAGGCGCCAATATGTTGAGTAATTTCTCCTGCCTCTTGCGCAGTCACATTGGTCTTTCTGATGACATCAAGGAGGGTAGTTTTGCCATGGTCAACATGTCCCATAACTGTAACCACTGGAGGGCGAATTGACAGTTTCCCTTTCCCCTTTCCTTTTCGGGAGGGCAAAGCTTTAGGCTCTTTTGCTGCTTTAGCATCATAGCCAAAGTCTGTAACTATTATGCTCGCAGTATCAAAATCAAGGGGCTGGTTAATATTAGCCATGATGCCTTTGCGCATTAGCTGTTTAATTATTTTTACAGGCTCTACCTCTAATACGTCGGCTAGCTGCTTCACAGTTATGGAAGGCGGCAGCTCAATTTTGGGGAGTTCTTCCTTCAATCCCGATTTCTTATCATCCAAATTTAGCTTTCCTCCAATAAGTTATGGATATGTTCAGTTAGAATTTGACGATTATCATTACTAAGCTTTGTTCGCAGGGCATATTCTAAACGATTTTTCTTCAGTGCCGATTCCCAACAAACTATATTATGGCATAAGTAAGCACCCCTGCCCGGCTTCTTTCCAGATATATCCACTTCAATAACTCCGTTCTCAGCACGCACCAAGCGAATCAATGCTTTCTTTTCCTTAATCTGTTGACAAGATATACAAGTACGCTGAGGTAGATGCTTACTCTTCGCTCTCATCATCTACAAATTCGTCATCTTGATTCCTATGCTTTATCACCTTTCTCTTCTTTTTACCTTTAACTCCGTTTTTTGCCTTGTCTGGCATTTCTGCTTTTGACACCCCCACCAGGATATCTTCAGCAAAACGAATATGTTTTTCTTCCGGCTTCTCAGGTGGAGCCTCTGAAGTGCTTGGAAATTCAACTGGTTTTTCGACTTCAGTTTCCTCAGTTAGCTCTTCTTCAAGTGGTTCCTGTTCCATAATTTCAGTAGGAATAGCCTTCGCCACTGCTTCTGGTTCTTGTGTTACCGGCCTTTCTGCCTCGATAGCAGAGACACTCTTAATATCGATCCGCCAACCTGTGAGTTTCGCTGCTAGCCTGGCATTCTGACCCTCTTTGCCTATGGCTAAAGAGAGTTGCTTATCAGGAACAACCACAGTAGCTGCGTTTCTTTCCTCATCGATTTTGATGCTTGCTACTTGAGAGGGGCTGAGAGCGTTAGCGATATACACCGCAGGGTCGGCGTGCCATTGGATTACATCTATTTTTTCGCCATTTAATGCATTGATGATGCTTTGAAGTCTTATGCCCCGAGGACCGAGACAACAGCCTACAGGGTCAACGTTTTCTTGAGTAGTTGCCACCGCCACTTTGCTTCGATGTCCAGCCTCACGAGCTATAGCTTTTAACTCCACAATACCATTGTGAATTTCAGGGATTTCTAGCTCAAAGAGGCCACGTACCAGGTTAGGATGAGAGCGCGTAACTATTATTTGATGCTCTTTGCTCCCCTGGATTATCTCAAGAAGATAAAATTTAAGTCGTTCCCCTCTATAATAATGTTCATTGGGAACCTGCTCGTTAAGAGGAAATATTGCCTCTGTCCTATTCAGTCTGACATAAATTCGTTTAGGTTCGATAAATTGAATTGCGCCAGTAACAACCTTTCCTTCCTTGTCCGTGAACTCCTCATACATAATGCGGTGTTCTGCTTCTCTCAATCGCTGCAGAACAACTTGTTTCGCTGCTTGAGCAGCGATACGACCAATATTTTTGGGTGTGAATTCCATGCTTACTACATCACCAATTTGTGCTGTAGATTGTAATTCTTTAGCTTCGTCAATGGAGATCTCACGATTTGGATTAGTAACTGACTCAACTATAACCTTTTGGATATAAAAATTGATTTCGCCAGCGTTAGGGTCGACTTTTACCAAAACATCTTGTTCCAGTGCGGATGCCTCTTTTTTGTATGCGGAAGCCAGCGCTGATTCCAGGGCAGCCAAGACCACTTCTTTAGGCAAGTTTCTCTCGGCCGAAAGCTGAGTAATCGCAGCCTTAAGCTCTGTTTTCATCTTTTCTTTCCTACTTAATTTCCTCTATTTAATAAAAAGGTGGGTATCCCCCACCTTTAATCTTTATTCTTTTGTTCAAATCTAGCATATTTGGATGGAAAATGCAAAAGTTTGATTAAACAGGTCACGATGGGCGATTGATTGGGCAAAAAATATATTAGCTCCGGAGGTATGAAAATATTGTTTCTGCTTCCCGGAGATTGCACCAATGGAATATTACAAAACCAGGCTAGGAGCAGGACGAGATTGAGAATTTGCTACAGGAAGGTGTAATATGTTAAAGAAATTAAATTATGGCAGAGGAATGTATTTTCTGTCGAATCGTTACTGGCGAAGTACCTGGTGACATAGTCTATCAAGATGAGGATTTTCTGGCCTTTAGAGATATATCGCCGCAAGCACCTACACACTTGCTCATTATACCTAAAATTCATATCACATCTTCAGCTGAACTTACTGAGGAACAGCAAGAGCTGGCCGGCCGCCTTATCATAATAGCTAGAAATCTGGCTGAGAAAGAGGGGATAGACAAGAGGGGCTATCGCCTAGTAATTAACTGTGGTCCCGATGGGGGACAAGCAGTGCCTCACCTTCATCTTCACCTTATTGGTGGCAGGAGGCTGGCCGGCAGGCTTGGCTGAAGATTATAAAGAACTCAGCTTGGCTATTAATTCTTCCACAGCTTCATCCGGGGTGGATGCTCCAGCCGTGATACCAATATGGTGCTTACCTGCGAACCAGGAATTGTCGACTTCCTCTACTGTTTCTACCAAATGAGTTTCCACCAAGGGAGAACATATTTCAACAAGGTGTCTGGCATTGGCACTATTACTTCCGCCTATCACTATCATAAGTTGACTCCTGCGAGCTAACCTTATAGCAGCTTCTTGCTGACCCTGCGTTACTTTGCATAAAGTATTAACGAGGTGAATTTCCTCAATCTTAGGCCCAATCATACTCATAAGCTGCCTGGTGAATTCGGAAAAAGCAAGTTGGGTTTGGGTTGTCTGGGAGATAATGCCCAGGCGTGATGGCGATTTTCTGCTCTTGTCTATTTGTTTCACGTTGAGGGCAGCTATACCTTTGCCTCCTGTCCAACCTAGTAGGCCTTTGACCTCAGAGTGCTCTGCCTCACCAAATATGATGACTTCAAAACCAGCCTCAGCTAATTCCTTAGCCGTGTCTTGGGCTTTGCGGACTATGGGACAGGTGGTATCAATGACGTGTATGTGCCGGGCTTCGACCTCAGATATCACCGCTGGGCTTGCACCATGAGTGGTGATAGCTAGGCTTCTTCCCTGGGCCTGGTCGAGATGATTTATTGGCTTTATTCCTAGATTGGTCAACGTTTCCACTAATAGTCGATTGTGTGCTAGTGGTCCTAGCGTTTCTATTTCTCCATATTTGTTAGCTACCTCCTTCAACATGTTGATGGCCCGTTTGACGCCGAAGCATAAGCCCAGCTTGTCAGCCTTCTCAATCTCCATGTTTCTCATAGTCGCCTTGATATTCGCGTGGCAAAAGAGCAGCGATTTCCTTCATTAGTAGTGTGGTCAATAATTGCATTTGTGATTTGCTCATCTTGCTGTCGTTTGGAGGTAGTTTGAACGGCTTCCCAATGTTAATAACTATATGGGGGCGCTTCCACAGCCAGCTTATGCCCTTAATCTTATCCGTGCCGGCGATGCCGATAGGAAGAATGGCGACATTTGTTTTTGAGGCTATAACTGCGGAGCCCGGCTTACCTTTTTTGAGTCTGCCGTCGCGACTTCTGCCACCCTCCGGGAACATTCCCAGAATTAATCCCTTTTCTAATACATCCCTGGCGCTCCTAAGCATCTTCTGTTTATCACTAACCTTCCCCCTACGTTGTATTGGGATGGTACCAGCCCAGAGAAGCCAGGGTCTCGAAAAAGGCGAGTGAAAGAGTTCCTCTTTTGCCATGAAATTAATGGATCGCGGAAAACTAAAAATAAGAAAAAACGGATCGAAGAGATTGACATGGTTGGTTATTAAAATAAGTGGGCCATTTAAGGGTATGTTTTCTTTTCCTTGAACTTTCCAGGAGAAAAGAATACGGAATACGGGTTTGCATATTCTGGATATAATAAAGAGAATCTTTTGAGGGATAGTCATAAATTTACCGCCAAAGCATATATTTTATCTACAACTTGCTCCAGGGTAAAATTTTCTGTATCGATAATTGTTGCATCCTCAGCCGGTCTAAGCGGAGATATGGTTCTATTGATATCCATCTCATCTCGTTTCTTCAAATCAGAAATGACAATCTCTAGACTCGAATTCTCTCCTCGTTCTAATAGTTCCTTACAGCGGCGCCTTGCTCTCTCTTCAGTGGAGGCGGTGAGAAAAATCTTTAATTCCGCCCAAGGTAAGACTACCGTACCAATGTCTCTGCCCGCCATCACCAACTTTCCACGCTGGGCTAACCTGCGCTGTTCCTGTATCAGTGTTTGGCGTACCCGGGCTATCTTCGATATCAGGGAGACCTTTGCCTCTACCTCAGCGCGAAGCAATTTGGAGGAGACATCTTCATCATCAATGAAGGGCGAAAGATAGCATCCCTGTAAAGCGACAAAATCAAATTTGGTGGTATTGGCTAACTGACAAATCTTCTGTTCGTCCTCGATGGATATACCTGATTCTAGAACCTTCCAGGTAAATGCTCGGTATATCATCCCTGTATCGAAGAAAACATAGCCCAATCTTCGTGCTAGCAGTGAGCCTACACTACTCTTGCCGACTGCCACAGGACCGTCTATAGCAATTAGTTGTGGTTTCAAATTTCCTTCCATAATACCATTCTAAGCCAGGCTGTCAAGCTTTAAGTCCGGGCTTAATGTTGTTAAATAGAGGTAATATAGATTAGCAAACTCCAGTAATGGTTCTCAGGCTCAAGGATTTGCCTTGCTTGCGAATTCTGTTTAAAATACCCTTTTTCATAGGGAATTTGATGCGTGAGGAGAAATTAGTATGGGTACGGGTGCTGAACGTTTAGAGGAACTGAGGAAGAAAGAGAGAAAAATGAAAGCCTTGGGAGGCCCGGAGCGGGTGGAGAAGCAGCACAAATCGGGAAAATTAACTGCTCGTGAAAGGCTCGATTTGCTTTTTGACCATGGCAGCTTCCACGAGCTCGATTTGTTTGTTCAGCATCGAGCTACGCTCTTTGGCATGGATAAAACTATTGTCCCCGCGGAAGGTGTTATTACTGGATATGGCATGGTAAATGGTCGCCCTGTCTGTGCTTTTTCTCAGGACTTTACCTCCATGGGAGGGACCCTGGGTGAGATGCATGCTAAGAAGATATGTAAAGTAATGGATTTGGCTGTGAAATGCCGTATTCCCATAGTGGGCTTTAATGACTCCGGAGGGGCTCGGATTCAGGAAGGCGTTGATGCCCTGTCGGGCTATGGGCAGATATTTTTCCGGAATTCCGCAGCCTCAGGGGTTATTCCCCAGATTTCGGCAATTATGGGACCTACTGCCGGGGGGGCAGTCTATTCACCGGCCATGACAGATTGGGTGTTCATGACGAAGGAGACAAGCCACATGCACATCACCGGCCCGGCAGTTATTAAACAGGCCACTGCGGAGGAAATAACTTCCGAAGAGCTGGGCGGTGCCATGACTCATGCCACCAAAAGTGGTGTGTGCCATTTCGCCTGTGATGGCGATGCCCAAGCTATCGAGCTCATTATGAAACTTCTGAGTTATCTTCCCTCAAATAATATGGAGGGTCCTCCTTCGATTAAGACTATGGATGACCCGAACCGTGTTGACCATGCTCTTGACATAATCATACCGGACGAGTCCAGCAAGGCGTATAATATGAGGGTTGTTATCCAATCCATTGTCGATAACGGTGAAATACTTGAGCCTCATTATTATTATGCCCAAAACGCCATTATTTGCTTTGCTAGGCTTAATGGTAAAACAGTGGGAGTTATTGCTAATCAGCCGAACCATCTTGCTGGGTGTCTCGATGTCAATGCCTCGGACAAAATCACGCGATTTATCAGGTTCTGTGATGCTTTCAATATTCCCTTGCTTACCATTGCCGATGTTCCTGGTTACTTGCCAGGGAAAGAACAGGAGTGGCTGGGAATAATAAGGCATGGAGCTAAGCTTTTGTGGGCTTACTCGGAGGCCACGGTTCCTAAGATTACCTTGATCATTCGCAAAGACTACGGAGGTTCATATCTTGCCATGTGTAGTAAAGATTTAGGCGCCGATTTTGTTTTTGCCTGGCCCACAGCGGAGATAGCAGCGATGGGTGCTGAAGGAGCGACGCCAGTTATCTTTCGCAAGGAAATAGACGCTGCGCCGAACCCTCAAGCAAAAGAGCAGGAAAGAATTCAGGAATATCGTGACCTACTATATAATCCTTACATTGCCGCCTCGCGGGGCTACATTGACGAAGTTATCTCCCCGCAGGAGAGTCGTCCCAAGATAATCAGGGCTTTGGAGCTTCTCTCTACTAAACATGAGACAAGGCTACCAAAGAAACATGGAAATATCCCTGTGTAAAGAAGTTTAAACAGAGACGTAATTGAAAAACAAAAAAGGAACAATAGCTGCCGTTACCGCTGCTGTGGCTGCCTACATGGACGAGGAAGAAAAGGCTGTGAGGCCAGCAATGCTTCAGCAAAGGCCAGTGATGGTCTCAGGCTCACGGGATAGTTCCGGGCATGAGGAGTTGATGAGAATGCTCTGGCAGCGAGAAATCATTGCTAGAGCGATGGTATTTGGCGGCTATCCTGAAATTAAGCTCTAAACCCAGGCGAAGAGGCTAGTAAAAGGGCCAGATTCTGCGCCATGTTCACGATGAAAAGAAAGAAAAAACCTGTAATGACTGAAAGGAGTAATTTATGAACGAATTAGGAAAAGGCCCAATTTTGGCCAAAGATCTAACTACCGATAAGGTTAAGACGAGGCCGAAGGCCAAAAACCCGGTCAAAGTATGTGACACCACCTTTCGTGATGGGCATCAATGCACATTGGCTACCAGGATGCAAACTGAAGATATGGAATGGATGGCACCTGAAATGAATCAATGTGGCTTCTACTCTATGGAAGTTTGGGGAGGGGCAACATTTGACGTGCCTCATCGTTTCCTGGGTGAAGACCCCTGGGACAGACCTCGCAAATTGAAGAAACTCATGCCTGATACTCCGCTACAGATGCTTTTACGGGGGCAAAATTTAGTTGCTTATCGAAATCACCCCGATGATTTAGTCGATGCCTTTGTAGAACAGGCTGCCGAAGTGGGCATTGATATTTTCCGTGTTTTCGATGCTGTAAATGACGAGCGTAATCACGAACGTGCTGCCAACGCAATTAAGAAGGCAGGTAAACACTACCAGGGAGCTATATGTTATTCGCTGACTCAGCCAAGGATGGGTGGACCGGTCTATGATTTGGAATACTATGTCAAGAAAGCTCTTGCCCTCCGGGACATGGGTGCTGACTCTATCTGTATTAAGGATCAGGCTGGACTTATTTCTCCCTATGATGCCTATGAGCTGGTAAAAGCTCTTAAACAAAACCTGAAGGTCCCTGTTGAGTTGCACACTCACTACACCAGTGGACAGGCTTCTATGTCTTTGTTAAAAGCCATTGAGGCTGGCGTTGATATCATTGACACTGCTTTATCTCCCTTTGCTTTACGCTCCTCGCAACCGGCTATCGAACCTCTGGTAGTTGCACTGTACGGTACAGACAGGGATACAGGGCTCGACATTGAACAACTATTTAAGTGTGCCCAGATGTTGGAGCAAATCGCCCCTAAATACAGAGATTTCTTGGACACATCGGCAATGTCGGTCATCGATACTGGAGTGCTGCTGCACCAAATTCCTGGTGGCATGACCACAAACCTCGTGGCACAGCTGAAGCAGGCCAATGCTCTGGAGAAGCTGGATGAAGTTAGAGCGGAAACTGCTAAAACCAGAGCAGAACTTGGTTACCCTCCTCTGGTTACACCTACAAGCCAGATCGTTGGCGTTCAGGCGGTGCAAAATGTCCTGGCTGGACGCTATAAGATGATCCCCAAAGAAACCAAGGATTATTGCTGGGGGCTTTACGGTAGATCACCGGCACCGATCGATAAGAAAGTCCAGAAAGTGGTGCTCAATGGCTATGAGAGGGGTGAAGAGCCAATCGACTGCCGGGCCGCTGATATGCTAGAACCAGAACTCGAAGAAGCCAGGAAGGAGTCCGAAGAGTTTGCCAAGAGTATTCAGGATGTGCTTATCTATGCCCTTTATCCCACTACCGGCTCTCGCTTCTTGAGATATAAATATGGCATGGATAAAACTATCCCCGACGATTGGAAACCTCCCCGCGCACCTAAGACTCTTGAGGAGGTGAAAAAAGAGGATGAGCTAATCGCCAGAGCTAAAGCTGGTAAGCTGTCGGAAAAGCCAGAAAAAGCGGCGCCTGAGAGGGGGCCCGGTGTAAGAACATTCAATGTATTTGTTGAGGGTGAATACTATGAAGTGGATGTCGAGGCTGTGGGTGGTTCTCCAACCATTACTGTTTCTCCACGTCCAGGTGCCGTTGACCCTTCGCCCACACCATCTACAACTATAGAGGCACAACCACAGGTGGAGGAAAAGAAAGCACCGCCTGCTGGAGTTACTCATGGGACAGAGGTGCCGGCTCCCATGCCCGGTATGATTATCCGCTATTTAGTTAGTGTAGATGATAAGGTAAAGGCTGGTGATACGCTGCTTATCCTGGAGGCAATGAAGATGCAAAATACCATAGCTTCCCCCATCGATGGAGTGGTTAAGGAAATCAGCTTAAAACCCGGGCAATCAGTGAACACGGGAGATACATTAGCTGTCATTGTATAAATTTGTCCTCATGTTTGAAGAGGCAACATAAGAGGAACCAAAAAGGAAGTAAATACAATTGCACGGCAAGGTTTCCATAATTGGCGCTGGGAATGTCGGTGCCACCTGTGCCTTCAGAATTGCTGGAAACGGGTATGCGGACATTGTATTACTGGACATAGTTGAAGGGCTTGCTCAGGGCAAGGGGCTGGATATACTGGAGGCCACCCCCATAATCGATTCGGACGTGAAGGTTATTGGAACTAATGACTATGAAGAGACTGCCAATTCGGATATTGTAGTCATTACATCGGGTATAGCCCGTAAACCTGGGATGAGCCGGGATGACCTGGTGCTCACCAACATGAAAATAGTCCGGGAGGTCACCGAGAAAGTTGTCGGGCATTCATCTAACTGCATAATTATCGTGGTGACCAATCCTGTAGATGCTATGACTCAGTTAGCTCTCCATATAAGCAGGTTCCCCCGGAATAGAGTAGTTGGACAGTCTGGTATCCTCGACACTGCCAGGCTTCGTGCTTTCATCGCTCAAGAACTCGATGTCTCAGTAAAGGATGTATCCACCTGTGTTTTAGGCGGGCATGGTGATACAATGGTGCCAATCACCAGGCTTTGTACGGTTGACGGTGTTCCTATTACCGAACTGTTGCCTAAAGAGAAGATTGATAGCTTGGTGGAGCGCACAGTTAGGGGCGGAGGTGAAGTAGTGAGCTTGCTTAAAACTGGCAGTGCCTATTATGCCCCAGCAGCAGCCGTAACTAAAATGGTGGATGCCATAATTCTGGATACTAAGGAGACATTACCCTGCGCTGCCTATCTGGAGGGAGAATATGGCCTCGATGGAGTGGTTGTAGGCGTTCCTGTCAAATTGGGTAAAAACGGTGTTGAGCAGATAATAGAGCTTGATTTGGCTCCCGAAGAAGATGCTGCATTAAGGAAATCAGCCGATGCCGTGCGAGAATTGGTCGACGTTATGGGCTTATGATGAATGTTAGGTGCAATGAGAGAAATTCAGGCTGGTGACGTAACCCACACCATAGCCAGGTTATTTGTGCATTCCTGCTATTATTTGTGCCCCGATGTGATAGTGGCTGTGAAGCAAGCAAGGGAAAAAGAAAAGTCCCCTGTTTGCCGTGATGTATTGGACAAACTCTTGAAAAACGTAGAAATCGCTGATAGGGAACAGATTCCCATTTGCGAGGACACTGGTGCTGCAGTGGTCATGTTGGAACTGGGTCAGGAAGTACACATAATCGGCGGCGACCTCTACACTGCAATCAACGAAGGAGTACGCCAGGGGTACGACAAGGGTTATTTGCGTAAATCCATAGTGAGCCAGCCTTGTTTCGCCAGGGTAAACACCAGGGATAACACACCAGCTATGATTCATACCGATATAGTTCCCGGAGATAGGCTTAAAATCAGCATTTTGGCCAAGGGAGGTGGCTCAGAGAATTGTTCTCGTCTGACCGTCCTGACTCCCGCGCAGGGGCGCCAGGGGGTGATAAATTTTGTCGTGCACCTTGTGGATGCAGTAGGTAGCAACGCTTGCCCGCCGGTTATTATCGGAGTCGGCATAGGTGGAACGACGGACAAGGCTATGTTTATAGCCAAAAAGGCATTGTTGCGTAAAGTTGGCGAACCAAGCCCCGACCATGAGGTTGCCGAATTAGAGAAAGAGATTCTGGGGAGAGTTAACAATCTGGGCATTGGTGCCATGGGCTATGGCGGCACAGTTACCGCTTTAGCGGTTCACGTAGAGACCTTCCCTTGCCATATTACCAGTCTACCGGTGGCAGTTAACATGCAGTGCTGGTGCGACCGCCGTGAAGAAGCAGTCCTGTGAATAAAGTAGAGACCGCGCTTGAAGCAAAGACGCAAAGGCCCAATACAGACTGTTAATAGAGGTGGCCAATGCAAACCGTAAATGTCGAGTGCTGGCATAACTCGAAAGTGTAGTGCGAGGCTTTAGCCTCGTGCTCCTTGGCGCCAAACAATTCCCCTCTTAGGATAAGAGGGGCTAGGGGGAGTTACGAACACGAATGTGGTGCGAGGCTTTAGCCTCGTGCCGCACGACCCTGAATGGTCGCACTATGGAATTTAGAATTATGAATGTAGTGCGAGGCTTTGGCCTCTTGCTCCAAGAAGAGAGGTGAGAGCTGTGGCAAAGAAAATTACGCTCCCATTAACTGACGAGGCCTTGAAAGACCTTAGAGCCGGGGATAGTCTTTTACTTACAGGAGTCATCTATACTGCCCGCGATGCCGCGCATAAACGGATGCTGCAAGCTCTGGATCAGGGAAAGCCTCTGCCCTTTGATATCAAGGGAGCCACCATCTATTACATGGGTCCCACTCCGGCCAGGCCGGGGAGAGTAATCGGCTCGGCTGGTCCCACCACCAGTGGGAGGATGGATGCCTATACTCCTCGCCTGATTGCCGAAGGGTTGAAAGGGATGATCGGCAAAGGCTCGCGGTCAAAAGCGGTCAAGGATGCCATGATAAAATACAAGGCAGTCTACCTGGGTGCAATCGGCGGTGCTGGCGCTCTGCTTTCTGGAAGCATCCGAAAAGCAGAGGTGATAGCCTACGAAGAACTTGACACTGAAGCCCTTCGCCGTCTGGAGGTGGAGGATTTTCCTGTCACCGTCGTAAACGACATCTACGGCGGCGACCTCTACGAAGAAGGCAGAGCCAGATACCAGGCTAAAACAGGGTGAACTAAGTGCTTTAAGCTCCGAGGTAACGAACCCGATTAGTCAACGCCTGCCATTACGACAAGACCAAATTTTGCAGGACATCGTGTTTAGGGTGAGGCACAGACATTCGCAGGTTGCATGATTATCGGCCTCGTGATATTCTAGCTTGTATGGAAGTTACTCTAGCGGTTCTAGCCGATTACGCAAATGTAACTAGGGACGGCAAGTTGAATGTGATGGGTCTTTTCACTCACATAAATGCTCGTGTCCTTCCTTATGTTCATCCTCAAATGCTATTGGTATGGCAGGCAGAGGCAGGCCCAGCCGAATGGGAAACACGAAAGGACGTAGAGATCAAGCTATTAGATGAAGCTGCAAACCAATTCCTGTCCGTACGGGGTAACCTTGAAGTCCCAAAGGGCGAGCCGGGCAGACTTGTACGAATAAATTCACTCGTGGGCTTCAACAACGTGAAATTCGACGCAGAGGGAGACTACGTGTTTTACATTCTCATAGGGGGAGAAACCAAACAGAGAGTGCCTTTCCGAGTAAGCTATACGCCTCCGCTGGCCAAGGCTTGAGATGAATGCCACCAGTTAGGCGCTTGTTGGAAAGGATGCGCCGCAGCAAAAGCGGTTGGTCTGCTGACGACTTAGAAAAACTGTATGTTGGATTGGGTTTTGAGTTTAGAGAAGGAGCTAAACATCGTGTATATATTCACCCGAAATTTCCAGAATTGAGAGCGACCGTGACGCGGTCTCGGTCTCTAGCGAAAGGATATATTGACCACGCATTGGAAATTGCTAAGAGGCTTGAAGAATTGGAGGCTAAACATGGAAAACAAGGTTAAGAAGGATACGGGCGTACCCTACTCTACTATTGTAGTTCCTGATGTAACGACAGATAACGAACTGTGTTTTATGGCCTATCACCCTGAACTGGAAGGCTGCATGAGCCACGGCAGCACTCCAGAGGAAGCCGTTTACAACCTTCGAGAGGTCACAGAGCTATACATCTCAGTGCTGCAAGAGAAAGGATTAGAAATACCTTCTCCCCAGGGAATCGAAGTAACTTGGAATGTTATAGTACCATCAAGAGAGCCAGAGATAGAAAATTACGGTTGGCCATCTATAGCTCCACCTAGTTTTGTTACTGCCTGACGGCCATTCGAAGGGCTCGGTGCTGAAGCCCTCCGCCGCCTGAAAAAAGCCAATCCCACCCTTATAATAAGAGAGGTTAGGGGAGTTATGAACGACAACGTAGTGCGAGGCTTTAGCCTCGTGCCGGGCAGTCCCCCTCTTAAGATAAGAGGGGCTAGGGGAGTTACGAACGGCCAGACTCTGAAGGGGCGCACTACAAAATATGGAAGTAGAAGACTTCCCTGTTACGGTAGTAAACGACATCTACGGCGGCGACCTCTACGAAGAAGGCAGAGCTAAGTACCAGGTCAAGACCTCCTGAATCAGGCATAAACCTCTTAACACTCGTGCTTCCCAACCCACCACACATAGTTACCCGCTACACCTTAGCTATTGTGGCCTCCAGGGCAAAAAGTTGGATTACACCTCACCCTGTGGCAAAGGGTAGCCATGATATAATTAATTTGGTGAGGTTTAGGATTTCTCTTCATCCGGAAAAAGGAAAACTTAAGCTCTCTTACAACTATAACTATCCCTTAGCTTCGGCTATTTACTCCTTTCTGGGTGGGGCTGATACCTCTTTCTCAGATTTCCTCCATGACGAAGGCTTTTATCATGAGAGCAAAGCCTTCAAGTTATTCACCTTCTCCCCGCTCTTCTGCTCACAGCGGAAGGCCCTCAAGGAGGGTCTCATTCTGCAAGGCCAGATGGACTGGTTCATCTCCTCCCCCAGGGAAGAATTTGTGTCCGGCCTGGCGCACGGGATTTTGCAGCAAGGCTTCCTGTCCTTGACGGGGCAGCGGCTCATTGTGGAACAGGTTGAGGTATTGAGACAGCCATCTTTCGAGTCTCGTATGTCCTTCAGGACCTTGTCCCCTATAGTCATCTCCACCGGCGAGATGAACAATAACGGCAAACTCCACAAGAAATACCTCAGCCCGCAGGAGCC
>JBMCVZ010000001.1:0-58989 GCA_048621695.1 Chloroflexota bacterium | reverse complement strand
ACCCCGCCAGCCTCTCCTAACCTTATCTGTCCAGTCATAGGGGTGCAGTCCAATAGCATTCTAATCTTCCAAAATATCTTTTTGCATAAGGCTCTTTTTCCAACCCGGAATAAAGAAGGCTGCATTCATGAATTGCTCTCTCACTTTTGATCAATAAACCAGATCGTCTGAAACGCTCACTCGGATCCTCAAATGGTTCCTTGGCTCTCCAAATCTTAAGTTTTGCTTTTGCTTGCGGATAACTCGGGACTATAAAACTTTCATCACATACCAATTCTGCCACAGGTTGCCTATATACAATTTTCTCTGGTTTCATCCTCGGGTCATTTGAATTTCTAATCAAAAGCTTAGTTGGGCTATATTCAGACAAAATATCTCTTAATGCATAATGCCATGGTAAATCCCGCATTATCGTTGCCACATGTGGAATTCTATGTTGTGCCTCGATTTGTAATCTAATTACTGTACCATTTCCTCGCTCAATACCTAATCTCTCTCTCATTTCTTTGTTAACACTTCTAGCATTTTCCCAAGGGATAAACTGAGGCTTAGTAGTCAATTCACATTTATAATATTTCCCCTCTTTTATAGATTCAATAATCATTCCACCCAACTCAGTACAATCCTTAGCACCTCTACCCATGAATCCTCTATCACCTTCTTCGCTGCGGCGACTACCAACATCACCGAATTTTTCACTCATGGTCTCTAATGTCATTCCCTCAGCCTTATCATAGATGATTATTGAAGAAGATTCTCCTTTCCTCTGTTCACAAATCTCGATTAAAATAGGCCCTCCATCGTCACCTCTAAGCTGTTTTTTATATAACCGGTGATAACTGTCATCTGAATTGGTTATTAATTCAACAAGCGCATCATAAACATCTCTAATAGCAAACTGCCTACTGAAAGCAAAATGCCTTGTTGTAATCTTAACATCGATAGGAACACCCAACTTCATTTTCAGCCTCCTTTTGGTTACGTGACTAAATCGTTAAATTTTCCCTTACATGCCCCTAGAAAATCCAGTATTTCTAAATCATTAACTAATTCGGCATTAGAATACAATTGTTCGAATTTCTGCCTTATAATTTTTTTAGATGCATCTGGAGCGCAAACTAACATATCAGTAAACATATATTGCGACGCCTCGTCCAAATTCCCTTTTTCTTGAAAGTATCTAAAGAAGGCATCGATTTTTATTTTCTTTATAAATCGTTCTGCTTCGCGTTTGGGTACATTTGGTACTTTTTGCTTTAAATTTTCTGAGATACGCGTTTCATTTTCTTTAATCCAAATTGCTCCCTGCGAAGTAAAACACCAACCTTCTAGTTCTCCACCAGCATCACCGCCTGATCTACCAGAAACAAGCTTGCCATTTTCTTTCTTTTTCGCCTGTTCTAAAGCAAAGCGTACCGGCGTTTTATCCGGAAATCCCATTTGTCTGAATTTTAGCAATCTCCACGAGAATCTTTCTTTTGCGAGTTGGTATGCTTCCCACGCGACCTCTTCCGTGTGAACTTTCTGAGAAACACCCCCCTTTTTATAGAGAGCAAATAACGCTATATCCATATTGGATAATTCATTTTCCATGGCTTCTCCCTCAAAATCTCTTTTTCGTCAACTTCACGATACGTGCAATCATTAATTTTCTATACGGATCATATGCGGTTCTTCAATTTCGCTCTAATGATTGCATGATGAAGCATTGATTCCAGGTCATCTTTTGACACTATGACCGCCAAGTTTCGGCTGGCATATGGCCCTTGCACTATGGAATCATACTTTGCAATATGAAAATCTTTATATTCATCAGGCATTTTTCCTGATGGGCGAAGCTGCTTTCCGCCTTCAACCTTAATAACGCTGGCAAGTAACCCATCAGATTCGTAGTTATTGCTTCCAGCAAATTCGACCAAAGGCCAGTTATCTATCCATACCACAACGCGACGGCGCATTTGCCCTGCTGCTTTTCGATCAGTAAAGCCAATTTTGAATGTATATGTACGACCGTTAATTTTACATGTGGTTTCATATCCATTTTCAAAATGCTCACTCGCAAGAGGCCACTGGTAGTCGAATTCTCCAATTTCCGTGAAGCTGGTTGGCTCACATTCAAGTTCTTTTGAAGCTCCCCTATTAATCAATAACGAGTTTACGTTCTTTCCTATATAATCTAGCAACGCCACATCAGTGCAACGCCACTCTGAGCCTATTTTAAATCCTCTCAGGTATCCACCCTCCAATTCTTTCAGAACAGCATTGGAACTTACTTTCAGATAATCGGCTATCTCGTCTGGAGTTAATATCTGCGGAAGGCTTGATATAGTAACCATGTTGATACCTCCTGAACATACTAATGTAAGTATAACACATGGTTAGTCATTTGTCAAGTAGGTACTGTAAATATATAGTGAATTATGCAAGTTTAATATAGCAGGCTAACAATGTAAGCTGAACTTAGGCGGTGAATGGGAAACCTATACGCGAATAAATGCGCTCGTCCGTTAGACCCAGAGGAGAATTACTCGGGATATAAACTATGCTGTGAAGGTTTTCTTGCCCTCACATATTGGATTGTGGAAGTCAAAAAAGTTCGCTCATAAACACTTCGTCAGATTGTTACCTGAGTTGTCGGTTACCTAGAAAAGCGGTTCCTTTGCCTGACTTAGTGGCGTCCCTGGAGAGATCCGAACCAGCGGCCCGCTGCTTAATAGGCAGCCGCTACCTCTGCGGCTCGATAAGCACGTTCAGAAAACTAGTAGACAGTAGTCAGGAGGCAGGAATTAGGAATTAGAGATTAGAGATAGGTGATATCAAATCCTGAACGATATTAAAAATCAAAGACAAAAAACAAAAATGACAAGTTAAAATGCAAAGACTGAAAAGACTCAAATGTCAAAATCCAAATGACAAACGAAATCCCCCTCACTCTAACTCTCTCCCGCCAGGGGAGAGAGAACTATAAGGTGAGATTGCCACGTCGTCCCGATTCATCGGGACTCCTCGCAATGACAACAAGGCGATTGCGGAGCCTATTCCGACGTAAGGGAGGAATACTGGGCGTAAGCTCAAAAAGCCGTCGACCTAGCCGACAACCTCCGAACCTGCGTTCATGTGGGTGAGGACAACATCCTTATTGGAAACCAGCCTGGACCTTGAAATATCGCTAAGGCCGTCCATGGATTTTTGCCCCTTGCTTATCGCCTCCTCGATTGCCGTTTTAAGAGTTACGACTTGATTCTGGAGGCGTTTTCCGTCCTTCTCCAATTTGTTACTCCCTAGACTGGTTATCCTGTAAGGAAAGTATTCCTTCACGAATTCATAACTCCCCTAACCCCTCTTACCTTAAGAGGGGAATTCGTAACTCCGGCCGATTTTATCGAGCATTCTCGACAAAGTTGGGACCTGACCCCTCCTATCTTAAGAGGGGGAGGTTTGTACACCTATTAAAATGTTAATAGAAGCTCTACAGCCTGTCTATCACCAAAAAGTACCAAAGCGGGAAACCAGCAGTCAGTAGTCAAAATTCAAAAGGTTTTCCTGCTATAGCCCCCAAGTCCTAGGAAAAGGGATTTCCAGCCCGGGTCCAAAGGCAAAATGAGTACGGTTGAATAAAGTAGAAAATAGCCAAATAGTCCTGCCGGAAAATTTAGAAACTGGTAGTTAGTAGCCAGAATTCGGCGTTTAAAAAAATTTCCCCGGTGGCTACCGGATTCTGGATTCTTTTTACTACCACTGTCTTTGCTTCTTGCATTTCAATTTTCTATTTACTGTTGCTCTGTCATTTTGCACTTTTATCTTTGCATTTTGAAGGGATTTGTTTAGAGCTTAGAAATTAGTATTTAGAATTTCCTATGATCGTGAAGGAGGGGATTCCTTCACGCCTCAAAATTAAAGGGGTTAACCAAGGCTGAGGCTGGGCATTACATCCAGGTCATAACCGCTTATCTTGCCAGCCTGGAAGCGGTAATAGCCACAAGCGGCCACCATAGCTGCATTATCTGTACATAAACGAGGAGGGGGAATAAGAACCGGGACTGGCGAATTGTCAAGGAAATGTTGAGTTAACGTCTCATTGGCTGCCACCCCACCGCTCAGCAAAATTTGCTCCGCCTTCATTTGCTTTGCTGCCTCAATTGTTTTGGAAACTAAAACATCGACTATAGCCAACTGGAAGCTTGCTGCAGCGTTAGGCACTGAGACTCCTCCTTTGTGAACAAGATGCCACAAAGCGGTTTTCAAGCCGCTGAAGCTGAAATCATGGCTTTCTTTGAGCCAGGCTCGGGGGAGAGGCAAGCAAGGGATTCCAGAGAGACCTGCCTGTTCAATAGCTGGACCCCCGGGGTAGCCCAGGCCCAGGATTCTAGCCGCTTTGTCAAAGGCTTCGCCAGCAGCGTCATCCCGGGTCCGTCCCAATTTCTCAAATTGCCCATGTCCCTTCATCAATACTAAATCGCTGTGTCCACCGGAGACAACGAGGCAGAGGCAGGGGAATTTCACTTTGCAATTCACCCTCACCGTTCCCTCTCCCGTCGAGGGAGAGGACTCAAGTGAGAAATCCAGCCAATTAGCATAGATATGTGCCTCAAGATGGTTAACCCCGGTAATAGGTAATCTTTTAGCCAAGGCGATTGCCTTGGCCACATTAACACCGACCAACAGCGACCCGGCCAGCCCCGGGCCGAAAGTCACAGCAATACCATCGATATCCTGCCAGGAGACTTCGGTCATTGCCTGGCTGATAACAGGGATAATAGCGAGGAGGTGCTGCCTTGAGGCGACCTCGGGGACTACGCCGCCATAGCGAGCATGAATGTCTATCTGTGAAGATACAACATCGGAGATAACTTTGCTGCCGTTCTCCACTACGGCAGCAGCAGTTTCATCACAGGAGGTTTCAATACCCAGGATTTTCATGGACTACTATATACGTCCTTCTCCTGCCTTCCTAACAGCATATTGTATTAGAGGCGGTGCAATGAGTCCATGAACTACCGTTGTGGTCGCCATAAGTGTGATTATTGTGCCTCCGAGTTCATACCCTGATAATGCTTGAGCTGCCAGGAAAGCAAGACCCATGGCGACACCTGCTTGATCTAGCATGGCAAGGCCAAGATATTTCTTAATTTTTGGCTCAGACCTTGATATGGCAGCTCCAAGGCTACACCCTGCTATCTTGCCAATACTTCTACCAACAACATACACGATTATAAGCGGCCACATGAGAGTAAAAAGTGAGAATTCCATCTGCATACCAATAACAGCGAAAAATAAAACAAATACCGGCGTCATGATATTATCTACTAATTCGTTTGAGCGATTGCCGATTTGGACATTTAGGTTAATCACGGCGGTTCCTAAGGCCATACATGTGAGAATTGCCGAAACTCCAATCATTTCCGCAAGACCCCAACAGAGAATAGCAGCCGCGATAGAAATAAGGAAGATATTGTCAGAAGAGAGATGTATTTTCTTCATGACGTAGGAAATAGCAACTCCAATTGCCGCTCCCAGTGCCAAGCCACCAAAAATTTCCCATAATGGGTTAGCAAAGGAGAAGGAAGTGCTTGCCTCTGCGCCCAATGACATCTTTGTCAACCGAATCCCCACAGAATAAATAAGTATGACAAGCGCGTCATCCAGTCCCACAAGAGCAATAGTCAGGTCCGTAAGTGTTCCCTTTGCCCTTAAATCCCTGAAAACTGCTATTGTTCCTGCCGGAGCAGTGGCAGGAGCAAGCGAACCCAAAATGATGGAAAGCGGGAGATCTCTCGTTAATAGATACACAAAAGCCAATGTCGCAATAAAAGTCATGAACACCTGCACAATCAATATGATGACCAGTTGCTTTCCCATTCTTTTTAGAAAAATGAAGGAGAAACTCAGTCCTATTATGTAGGCTACAAGAGCAAGTGTGACTCCGGTGATAATGGTAGTGAATTGTTCGGGTGGGGTGAAATTCAGAACCTGTCCTATGATAATACCCGCGAGGATATATGCTAGAATTTCTGTTAAACGTAGTTTGCGTAATATCTTGCCGAGTATAAATCCAAGTATGAGAATTAGAGCGACAAGCACATAGATATTCATACCATGTTCATGAACTTATGCTTATGTCTGTATTCTTTCACCAGGACCTGGATTGTTATTTCTCCCAAGAGTCTTTTATTTTCATCCACAACTGCTAATCTGCGGATATCAAAGGAGGAAAACTTTTTCAAAACGTCAGCCACAGTTTCTTCCGGCGAACACACAACAGGATTATGTGTCATAACGTCCTGAACTACACTTTCTTTATGCAATATCTCAGCCCTGGGAATTCCGAATATTTTCACTTTCTTCTCTCCAGGAGGAATAATACAACGCAGCATATCGTGTTCCGTTACTACCCCCACCACTTTCATGTCCTTAATATTGTCAACCACCCATGCGTGTGCCCTAAGGGAGAGCTTGGTAAAAAAGTCCGCCCAAACCGCATTCTCTTTAATAAATGGGGTATCATTCACGGGTATCATTACCTCTTTTACTTTTATCTTGTAAAATTTTTCCATGATGGTCTGTTATGGAAAACTACCTATCTCGATTTGGCTAGAAACCTGCAGTAAAGGTTTTTCATGTGCCTATGTTAGTATTCTAATAGAGAAGGAAAGATTACGCAAGCAACAACGGCTTGCCTGATGCTGTCCAGTATGCTAGCGTAGCTTTGTATTTCAGGCGTTTTGGATATGACTTCTATTATTCTCGCCGGTGGTAAAAGTTCGAGGCTCGGTCAAAGCAAGGCGCTTCAAGTTATTGACGGTAAGACTCTTATCCAATGGGTGATCGACCGCCTTGCTACAGTCAGCACAGAAATCATCATAGCGACTGCTCATGGCGAAGCAATTCCCTGCTCCTCGGCTGTAAGGACAAAAACAGTGGCCGATATTTATCCTGGAAAGGGTCCGCTTACGGGCATTTACTCGGGTCTAATGGCCTCATCTGGTTCGCGGGCTATCGTTGTTGGCTGTGATACACCATTTCTAAGCGTTGGCTTGCTTGAATATATGGCCCGAGTTTGTTCTATATTTGATGTCGTTGTTCCGCGGACAAAGAATAAATTGGAGCCCCTTTGCGCGGTTTATTCCAAGAATTGTTTAATTCCCATCCGCGGGCTACTTGAGCAAGATGAACAGAGGATTAGAAAGCTTTATAGCAAGGTAAAGGTGAAATACGTTGAAGAGGACGAGATCAATAGATTTGACCCTGAGCACTTAAGCTTTTTCAACGTAAATAGCCAGGCTGATCTGGGCAGGGCAAGGAAGCTGGCAGCCGAGAGGAGATGGTCGAGAGAATAGAAATGATAGTAGGAGCTACCATTTCTCTTGAGATAATCGCAGCATAAGCCACGTCTTAAGGCGCTCATCCAGCTTGCCCAGCCATGATTCTATCTTGCGTATGTCTCCGCTCATCAGCGCAGCTTTTTCTTCCGCTGTCAGTTCGTACTCTTTCAGAGCCCCTGCGGGATTTTCCGCTAGTCGAGCCAGAAAGGCATTATCCTGGGCAGCTCTATCGAGCACCGCTAATACAGCATTTACAGCAGAGACTTTGTACTCCGGAATCTTAGCCACTGGGTCAAGAGCATCATTGGTAAGGATATTCACTGCCGCCTCATGCCAGTGGAAGGGCATAAAGACGACTCCAGGAGGTAGCTCTTCCGTAATATGCAATGGTGCCTCCAATCGACCCCTCTCTGAGGCAACTACTATTGAATCTCCCTCAATAAGGCCAAGCTTCAATGCATCGCTGGGGCTCATTTCAACTACACCGTTAGGGTTAAGTTCACTGAGTACGTTAGAGCGACGACTCATGGTGCCGGTGTGCCAATGTTCCAGCACCCGTCCTGTAGTGAGAACCAGCGGAAAACCTTTGGATATCGATTCTGCCGGTGGTGCGTAGTCTACAGCATGGAATTTGCCCCGTCCCCGTGCGAACCCATCCTGGTAAAGGAATTTCGTTCCAGGGTGTGCGGTATCCAAGCAAGGCCACTGCAAACTGCCATTGTCAAGGCGGTCGAAAAGGACACCACCATAAATAGGAGTCAGGGAGGCAATTTCTTCCGTAATCTGGCTGGCACTCTGGTAGTCAAACGGTTTTTCCATCTTTTTCGCCAAAGCAGATATAATCTCCCAGTCAGCCTTTGCTTCCCCGGGCGGCATAAGGGCCCGCCTTATTCTCTGAACTCGCCTCTCAGTATTGGTAAAGCTTCCATCTTTTTCAGCGTAGGCAGCAGCTGGGAAAACAACGTCAGCTAACCAAGCAGTCTCGGAGAGAAAGATATCTTGCACTACCAGGAATTCGAGTTTCTCCATTGCCTGCCTGGTATGCTCAAGGTGAGGTTCACTTAACATAGGATTCTCACCCATGACATAGAGTCCTTTAATGTCTCCCCTGAGTATAGCATTAGCCACTTCGGTAACTGTCAGCCCCGTATGGTCGCTCAATTTAGCTCCCCAAGCAGTTTCGAACTTCATTCTCACAGCAGGATCATCAACCTTTTGATAGCCGGGATAGACGTTAGGTAAGGCACCCATATCGCAAGCACCCTGCACATTGTTTTGGCCCCGAAGAGGGCTGAAACCCGTGCCTTCCCTGCCAATATTGCCGGTCAGTAGCAGCAAATTTGCCACACTTTTAACATTATCTGTGCCGGTGGTATGCTGGGTGATACCCATTCCGTAGAGGATACAAGCGCTTTTCGCCGCACCGAAAAGGTGGGCGGCCGCTTCCAAATCAGCTTTGGGAACCCCCGTTATGGCCTCTACCACGTCAGGAGTAAATCGTTCCACAAGCTGGCGCATATCCTCAAAACCTTCAGTGCGCTTTCGGATAAATTCCCTATCCTCAAGGCCATCTCTAATGATAACATGCATTAGTCCGTTGATAAGGGCAACATCTGTCCCTGGCTTGTGTACAAGCTTGGCAGTGGCATATTCGCCAAGCTCCGTAGAGCGCGGGTCAGCCACAATAAGCTTAGCTCCGTCAAACTTGACTCTTCTCTTAATTATTGCGCCAATAACTGGATGGCATTCCGTAGTGTTAGAGCCGATGACGAAGAAAAGTCCGGTCTTCTCAAAATCGGAATAAGAATTACTCATTGCCCCTTGACCGAAGGCAGCGATACCCCCAACGACAGTAGAGGCATGGCATAACCGAGCACAATGGTCAATGTTATTAGTCCCAATCACAGAGCGAACGAATTTCTGCATAGCATAGTTATCTTCATTGGTGCACTTAGCTGAGCTTAAGGTAGCGATACTATCTGCTCCGTGACCATGCTTGAGTTCAAGTAGCTTGTTTGCCACCAGCTTAAGAGCCTCATCCCAGCTAGCTTCACGGAAGATTTCTTGCACTTTCCCGTTGTGACCTGCTTGCCGGGCAACGCCTGGTAATCGGATAAGGGGCGCTGTTAATCTTTCTGGATGACTAACAAAATCGTATCCCCAGCGCCCTTTAACGCACAGGCTGCCCTTGTTAGTTGGACCCTCGGGGTCACCTCGCACGGAAACAATCTTATTATCACGAACACCTAAGTAGATGGAGCAGCCGACTCCACAGTAGGGACAGATGGTTTTAACTTCTTTAGCAGGTAATTTTTCCCATTTGGGTATCAATGCTCCTGTAGGACATCGGGCAACACATTCCCCGCAGGACTTGCAGATAGACTCGACAATCGGTTTATCACCAAAGGTGGCTACCTTTGCAGAATTGCCCCGGAAGGCCATGTCAATGGCGCCAACGACAGCTATTTCATGGCACGCTCGCACGCACCTGCCACAAAGAATACACTTATTCGGGTCACGGATAAATGCCGGATGGCTTTTATCCATAGGAAGCACTTGAGTGCCCTTTCTCAGACGGTCAATATGCTCTTGTTCCATGCCTAGATATCGAGCAATCTTAAGTAGCTCACAGTCTTGGTTTTTGGCACAGGTTAGACAATCGCCGTGGTGATTAGCGATAATAAGCTCCATGGTGATACGGCGTGACCGATTTACTCGTTCTGTCTCGGTGTGTACCACCATACCATCGGTTGCTGGCGTGGTACACGAGCTGACCAAGCCCCGCATTCCTTCAATCTCAACCGTGCAGAGCCGACAACCTCCATAGGGCTTGAGGTCAGGATCATAACATAGCGTGGGAATATAGATACCAGCATTCAGTGCTGCCTCAAGTACAGTGACTCCCTTTTCCGCTTCGACTCCCTGTTCATTAATAGTCAGCCTGATGGTGGCTATGTCCTTTTCTTCAACCTTGGTTGTAACGATTGCACTCATCGTGGCACCTTCCTTAATACTAACAAAATACTTAAGCCTCGGCAGCTATAGGCATAGGCTTCTCAGGGATATCCAAAGGCTTCCCGGCAACTTTAACTACCGCACTGAACTTAGATGGACAGACATCTAAGCAATTCCCACACTTTGTGCACTTATGCTGATCAATAACATGCACCATCCGTTTGCTGCCCTCAATTGCTTGGACAGGACAGTTTCTGGCACAAATCATACAGCCATTACATTTGTCAGGAAGAATGTAGTAAGATATAAGAGCTTGGCAGTGAAGCGCCGAGCAGCTTTTTTCAAAGATGTGCTCTTCATACTCGTCTCGGAAGTAACGGATACTAGTAAGAACCGGGTTAGGAGCAGTTTGTCCTAAACCGCATAAAGAACCATCTTTGACGGATTCCGCCAATTCTTGAAGCAATCCAATATCGTCGGACCTGCCTCTTCCTTTGCTTATATCCTCTAGTATGTCCAGGATTTGTTTATTGCCCCACCGGCATGGTATGCATTTGCCACATGACTCAGCTTGGGTAAAGGTGAGGAAGAACTTTGTCATATCAACCATACAAGTACCCTCATCTATTACTACCATCCCACCTGAGCCCATAATCGACCCTGCCTCGGCCAGAGATTCGTAATCGACTGGCAGGTCTACCAAACGCTCGGGTATGAAACCACCCGATGGTCCTCCGGTCTGGATTGCTTTAAGGCGTTTCCCTCCAGGAATGCCCCCACCTATGTCATATACTATCTCACGCAAGCTAATTCCCATTGGGACTTCCATAAGCCCAGTGCGAACAATTTTGCCTGCCAAAGAAAAGTTCTTGGTTCCCTTGCTCTTATCTGTACCGTAGCCGGCATACCATTCGGCACCTTTCGGGAAAATAGCTGAGACATTGCTCCAAGTCTCCACATTATTGATGTTAGTAGGCTTGCCCCATAATCCAGAGACAGCAGGGAAAGGAGGACGAGACCGTGGCATTCCCCTCTTGCCCTCAATAGAAGCCAGCAACGCTGTCTCCTCACCACAGACAAAGGCCCCAGCTCCTTCTTTTATTTTGATATGGAATCTAAAGCCAGAGCCCATAATATCGTCACCTAATAACCCATATTCCTCCATTTGCTTAATAGCAGTCCGTAACCTTTGGATTGCTAGCGGATACTCGGCTCGGATATAAATGTACCCTTCAGTCGCACCTATAGCATAAGCACCAATGAGCATTCCTTCCAACACAGCATGCGGATCACCTTCAAGAAGCGCTCGATCCATAAATGCCCCTGGGTCCCCCTCATCAGCATTACATATCACATATTTGATATTACCGGGAGCATCGTGGCAGAACTGCCATTTAACTCCTGTTGGAAAGCCAGCCCCACCACGACCTCGCAACCCCGATTTTCTTATCTCATCAATCACTTCCTGGGGGTTCATTCTCAACGCCTTGGCCAGACCTTCATAACCACCATTAGCAATATAATGGTCTATACTTTCAGGATCGATATTTCCACAATTGCGCAAAGAGATACGCACTTGAGGTTTAAGTACTGGCAATTCAAAAAGCCTGGGAATACCATCTAATGTCCCTTCTCCACGAGTGCCCAAAGCTAACTCAGGACGAGGGTTGCCGTCAATTAAGTAGTCCTTGACGATCTCAGCTATAATTTCGGGGGTTAGATCGCCGTAAAAGACACCAGGCATGCCTGGTTTTATTACTTCGATCAAGGGCTCAGCATAACAAAGACCGATGCAACCAACCTTAAGAATATCAGCTTGAATATGTTGCTGGGCTAACTCTTGGTTAAGAACATCAAGTATATCGTCAGCACCAGCTGCTCGCCCACAAGTTCCCATGCCAATTAAAATACGAGTTTTCTCGCTTTGCTGCATTGCTTCCCATTGCAGTATAGCTTGGCTCTTGATTTCTTCGAAACTCACTGTTCCTCCTTATTTAACATATCCCTTGCCTTGGAAGTCGTCATCCTCCCATGCACCTTGCTGTTAGTAACCACAACTGGTGCCAGTGCGCACGAACCAAAGCAGGCTATCGTCTCTAGCGAATATTCAAGATCTGGCGTAGTTTCACCTGCACTAATGCCTAATTGCTTTTCTATTTCGCCAAGTATCTGTGCACTGCCACGTACATGGCAGGCAGTGCCGCGACAAACCCTGACAATGTTTCTCCCTGTTGGAACAAGCTTGAATTGAGCATAAAATGTGCCCACCCCAAAGACGGTGCTTTCTGGCAGTTTGAGGAATTTAGCTGTTTTTTTCATTATCGTCTCTGGCAGATAACCAAAAGCCTGCTGCGCTTGCTGCAAGATAGGAATAAGCTCCTCTTTCTTACCATCGTAGGAGGATAGAATTTCGCTTAGGCGCTCTTGCATCACCGTCTCTCGCCCAAGTAGCGCCTGAGTGTCTTCTACTGCCGAATGATTCACCATTTCATACCTCACTACTCACCATTTCTCTTGAGATAGCCGGCACCACAGCCAGGTAGCTAGCTCTTTATCTAGCTTACCTACCCATGATTCTATTTTCCTGATGTCCCCGCTGGCTAAGGCAGCTCTCTCCTCGTTAGTCAAAGAGTAATACTCTTTTAGAGCCTCGTGAGGATTCTCAGCTAATCGCGCCAAGAATTCCGATTCGTTAGCCGCTCTCTTTAAAACAGCGAGTAAATCCCTTCTCTCTGACACAACCCCTTCCTTAACCTCTTCATTTGTTACTGGAATCCATTTAGTCATCCTTATCCATCCTTTCCTCTTGCTTTAAACTAAGTCTAGCAATTGCTTGATTGTCAGCCATCGTCCATAGGTTACAGTTGGCAGTAGTATTTTAGTTACGTCCAAAAGGGCAGTCTGCTTGCCCTAAAGTGCACATGAGCTTATAATGGGTTCGACAAGTTGGAAAATTGGGAACAAGAGACAAGTTAACAGTCTTGATTGCTGACGACCACCCTTTGGTGCGTGAAGCCCTACATCGAGCACTAGAGGGTGAGGAGGACATAGAAGTTGTGGCTGAGGTCGGTGATGGCGAGGAAGCAGTCAAGTTTGCCTCAGAATTGAAGCCCAATGTAGCGGTGATGGACATTGTCATGCCCAAACTCAATGGAATTGAAGCCACCAGAAAGATCAAAGAGTCTGCTCCTGACACAGCCATTCTAGTCCTCACTGCTTATGATGATGACGAGTATGTACTGGGATTACTTGATGCCGGAGCTGCCGGCTATCTGCTGAAAAGCGCTAGGGGGCGTGATTTGGTTGGGGCTATTCGGGCCATAAGATCAGGTGAATCAGTGCTCCACCCCAAAATTATCGCCAAATTGCTAAAGCGAGCTACAACAGCGCCAGCTGGGAAGCACAAGGCGTCGGACCTACTGAGTGAGCGGGAATCAGAGATACTTAATTTAGTCACGTCGGGAATGAGCAACAAAGAGATAGCAGAAAAATTGTTTCTCAGCCAGCGCACTATCAAAGCTCACCTAACTAATATCTTCAACAAATTGAATGTTGCCTCACGCAGTGAGGCAATAGTCAAAGGATTACAATGGGGATTAGTTACCTTAGAGAATACCGAGGACAAACTCCGAGGTTAGGAAACCCACACCTCTGGATTATTATCGTTTTGTTCATTCTCCTAACCATATCTCATTTTACGCAGCTCCTTTTTCAAATACCTTTCTTGGGTGAGGTCTCGGTGCCCGCAGATCTAGAGCTTTTACGGCACAGTTTGGAGCGACTTCTTTATCTCTTGTTAGTAGTATATGCAGGCTGGACACTGGGAATAATCGGGGGCGCCGCAGTATGGCTATCAAGCGCTTTGGTAATGTTACTTCGCACCTTTTTGATTTGCCCTAATCTAGGAGATGCGCTCTTGGAAAGCCTTGCTAGCCTTGTTATTGGCGCTTTAGCCATTGCACTTATGGCAGCCTACCATCAAGATAAACAGCGGCAAGGTAGATTAGAAGAGGCTATAAAGAATCTGGAATTGTCGCAACAAAACTATGAGGAATTATTTGCTAACGCCAGCGATGCTATCTGGATTCACGATATAGAGGGCAATATCATTTTGGCCAATAAAGCCTGCGAAAGGCTCACGGGCTACTCGGTTTCAGAATTTACAGGCAAAAATGTCCGCGAGTTTCTTACCCCACAGGCAGTGCCTTTAGCGAGACAGGTGAGAGATAGGCTATTGAGAGGCGAAGCTATGGAACACCGCTATGAGCAGCGGGCAATCAAAAAAGATGGCTCTGAAGCAATCTTTCAATTATCCACTCGTCTTATTGTTAGCGATGGCAAGCCCAAAGCTTTTCAGAATATGGCTCGTGATATAACCGAAGAGAGAAAATTACAGGATAATGTGCAGTTCTACCTCAGGCAGGTTCTGCAAGCTCAGGAGGAAGAACGGAAACGCCTTGCTCGTGAACTTCATGACGACACCTCTCAACAAATATTGCTTCTAACACATGGCGTAGATAACCTTGCCGCTAAATCTGAGAGATATTTGCCTCAAGAGCTGAGAAATGAGTTGGAGAAACTACATGAACTGTCCCAGCAAACCTATCAAAGCATTAAGCACTATGCTCAGGCTCTCAGGCCAGGCATTCTGGATGATTTAGGTTTGCTGGCGGCTATCAAATGGCTGGCTGAGGAAACACATAACTTTAGTGGAATCGAAATCCAGGTCGAAGCAGATGCCGTCCCACCACTCCCTCCAGAAACACAGCTAGTTCTGTTCCGCATTGTTCAAGAAGCCTTAAATAATATTCACCGCCATTCTGAGGCATCCCAAGCCAGCATTACGATGGAATACCGGGAAAACGAGGTCAGAATAACGATTAGCGATAATGGCAAGGGTTTTGAGCTTCCCCGGCAGCTAAGTGATTTTGCCAGTCGAGGTAAGTTGGGGCTCACCGGTATGGTAGAACGAGCCCAATTAATAGGTGGAGAACTTGAAGTTAGCTCCCAAATAGGAAAGGGCACCCAAATAATAATCAAAACGCCGACAAAGCTTTATAATCAGAGCAATAGTTTAGAGCAGCCTAAGAGGCTGTTTCCCTTCTGCTACACCTGAGGCTCTGGTGCATCGCAATGCTATTATTTATAAAGTGCCTACAGTTTCTCAACTTTGACTGCTGAGACTTTGAGCTCGGGAATTTTGGACACCGGGTCGAGCTTGGGATTGGTGAGGATATTAGCAGCACTTTCGGCGAAATGGAAAGCCATGAACACTAAGCCGGGTGGCATTGTTTCAGTTATTTTAGCTTTAGTGATAACTTCACCACGCCGAGAGATAACTTTTACCTTGCCCCCTTGATCTATACCGAGTTTCGAAGCATCCTGAGGGCTGATTTCCACTACCCCTTCAGGCTCTATAATGTTAAGTCCAGCCACCTTGCGGGTCATGGTGCCAGTGTGGAAATGATACAGGCTGCGTCCTGTGGTGAGAATCAGAGGATAGTTTTCATCTGGCACCTCTTCAGGAGGGATGTATTTTAGTGGTATGAATCTACCCTTCCCTTTAACAAAAATATTCGTGTGTAATATCGGCGTGCCTGGATGGTCATCAATAGGACAAGGCCACTGAAGTCCACCATTTTCTAATCTCTGATAACCTATCCCACCATAGCTGGGCGTAAGATTGCGAATTTCCTCCATTATGTCAGATGGGTGGCTGTAGTCAAAGCCCTTGGCATCCAACTTTTTGGCCAACTGGCAGACGGTCCACCAGTCAGGTTTGGAATCGCCTACGGGCTGGATAGCTTTCCGCACTCTCTGTACCCGGCGTTCGGTGTTAGTGAAGGTGCCATCCTTTTCAGCAAAACTCGCCGCTGGCAAGACAACATGGGCAAGTCTTGCTGTCTCAGAAAGGAATATATCCTGAACAACAAAGAAATCAAGCCGAGACAGCGCCTCCCAGACATGCTGGGTATCAGGGTCACTTAATGCCGGGTTCTCACCAACCAGATATATCGCCTTTATCTCTTTGCGGTATGCGGCATCGAAAATCTCAACTAAGGTTAACCCTGGGGATGGTGGTAATCCGAAGCCCCAAGCAGCTTCGAATTTCTCTCTAATAGCTGGATCGGCCACTGATTGATAGCCAGGATAGACATTAGGCAAGGCACCCATATCGCAGGCACCCTGTACATTGTTCTGACCTCTGAGTGGATTGACCCCGGTTGAAGGCTTGCCCATATTGCCGGTGAGCATTGCCAGATTGGCGGTAGCCAGCACGTTGTCAGTGCCGTGAGAATGCTGAGTAATGCCCATGGAATAAAGTATGGTGGCAGGACTATTAGTGGCGAAAATACGGGCAGCTTCGATTATTTTGTCCTGTGGCACGCCAGTAATTTGCTCAGCAGTATCAAGGTCAAAATCTTTTAGCGACTCCTTGAAAGCATCGAAGTTCTCACATCTATCCTTGATAAAGGCCGAGTCCAATAATCCCTCATCTACTATAACCCGCATCATCCCCATGAGCAGGGCGACATCTGTGCCGGGATTATGCTGCAGCCAGAGGCTGGCGAAGTGGCACAGGTCAATCTGGCGGGGGTTGGCCACGATGAGCTTCCCGCCATTATTTACTGCTCTCTTCACCTCAAGCCCAATCACAGGATGATCTTCTGTAGTATTAGTGCCGATAGCCAAAATACAAGCGGCGTCGCCAATTTCATTGATTGAATTAGTCATTGCTCCACTGCCAAAGCTCTGCACCAGGCCAGCCACTGTAGGGGCATGACATAGCCGAGCGCAGTGATCAACATTATTAGTACCCAGCACTGCTCGAGCGAATTTTTGCATGACATAGTTTTCTTCATTGGTACACTTTGCTGAGGCGATGATGCCTACTTCAGCTGGTGTGTAACCCTTCAATTTTTTAGCCACCAGTTCCAGTGCTTCTTCCCAGGATGCCTCTTTCAACTCCCCATTCTTTCTTATCAAGGGAGTGGTCAGCCTCTCGGGATGATGGACGAACTCGGCGATGCCAAAGCGACCTTTAACACATGCCTGCCCATGATTAGCCACACCATCTGGATCAGGGGTGGAAGCTATTATCTTTTCATCCTTGACCAGAAGATTTAACTGGCAGCCAACACCACAATAGGGACAAATTGTGGTAACTACACGGTCAGGCTCCGCCAGCCCGCGAGTAGCCAAATCAACAAGGGCATTAGTAGGACAAGAATCAACGCAGGCACCGCAGAATTTGCAGTCGACCTCGCGAAGTGTTCGCTCATTTAAGGGGGCAATAGCATGGCACTGGAGGCAGCGTTGAGCTTCGGCAACGGCTGTCTCCCAATTCATTCCCTGCTCCACTTCAGAAAGACCATCAATGCGTGTCTGTGGCGCAAGATAAGAAATGGTAGCCAATTTTTCTCCTGTAGATATATCTTCTAACCAGGCCATTGCCTCCTCGGCAGGCACCAGATGCTCTGTAATATCCCCTCTGCCACCAAGATAACGGTCAATGGACTGAGCTGCCTTTCTTCCCGCTGCAATAGCATCGATGACCAAAGCTGGGCCACTCTCACAATCACCTCCAGCAAAAACGCCCTCTCGACTCGTGCTTAGGTCTTCATTGACCTTCAAAATATTCCCCCGCTTTACTTCGACCTGGAAGCCCGCAGGAACATCTGGTTGTTCGCCAATGGCAGCAATTAAAGTATCAAGCTCAGCGATAAACTCAGTGCCCTTAATCGGAACAGGTCGGCGTCTGCCACTAGCATCAGGCTCTCCTAACTCCATGCGGATCAACTCCAGCTTCAGGTCATCATTCTCTCTGAAAATCTTCGAAGGAGCAACGAGAAAGATGATTTCAACTCCCTCCTCCAATGCTTGTTCTATCTCTTCTAGTTGGGCTGGCATCTCGTTCTTTGTCCTGCGGTAGAAAATGGTCACTCTCCTAGCGCCAAGCCGTATAACAGTGCGTGCAGAATCTAGGGCAACGTTTCCTCCACCAATCACCCCTACCCTATCCCCCAGCTCCACTTCCTCTCCAAGATTAAACCGGCGAAGGAATTCAACACACCCAATTACCCCAAGCACGCCTTCTCCTTCTACCCCCAGCTTCATTTCTTGGTGAGCACCGATGGCTAGAAAAATCGCCTGGTATCCCTGTTCAAAAAGGGAGTCTAAGGACTCGACCCGAGTGTTCAGTCTGATTTCCACACCCGCCATCTCAATTTCTCGAATCTCGTCGCTGAGTATATTCCGCGGAAGGCGATATTCCGGAATCCCCACTCTCATCATTCCACCGGGCTCGGGGAGAGCTTCAAATACAGTTACCTTGTGTCCTAGCTTGGCCAGATAATAAGCACAGGTAAGCCCTGCTGGTCCCGCCCCAACTACCGCTATGCTTTTGCCAGTTGGTGGAAGGGACTTTGCTTGTTTTTTCCAGCTATCATCACCATTGTCAGCGGCAAAGCGCTTAAGAATTCTTATTTGTAATGTTTCATCCACGTCTAGGCCACGCCGACATTCCTTCTGGCATGGGGCAGCGCATACTCTACCCAATACAGCAGGAAAGGGAACCTTTTCTCTTATCACTGCTAAGGCAGCGCTTGGTCTCCCTTTGGCAATAAGGCGAATATAACGAGGAACGTCTATACCAGCAGGACAAGCTTTGTAACATGGAAAGGCAGGTTCGATCACCCCTAGTCCTCTTATCTCATCGCAGACCCGAAGACAGCGATGGCATAAAATGCAAAAGCTTGAATCACGAGCGAAGAAAGGATTATCCTCTAAAGTAGCTAAAGACCTGGAAACATGGACAGGTATCTCCTTTAAACCGATATAGTCGATGGCTTTCTGAAGTTCGCAGTTTCTTTTTTCAAAGCAGATATCTGCAGGTTGTCTAGCTAAAATGACAAGCAATTTCTTCTGCTGTAGTTCTTGTAACTTTGGCGTCTTTGTCTTAACTACCATTCGCTCAGAGACGGGAGTAACACAGGAGAGCACGATATTGTTGTTTGTCTCCACTACGCAAAGCTGGCAAGCCGCATCAGGAATTACTTGGGGTAGCGGTTTTATACCGGGATAGTAACAAAGACTGGGAATGTAGATTCCTGAGTTTCTGGCAGCCTCCAATATCGTCTGCCCCTGCCTAGCTTTTATGTTCTTACCATCAATATTCAATGTAATTATGCCTTCTTCAGTCATTGCCTATTCCTTTCTCAACGAACATAAGGCACATTATGTCACCTTGACCTTGGAGAGGGAAAGCCCAGAGTTTGAAACAGTTGCCTTCAAAATTTCCGACCAACCAATTTCCAGAGAGTAGCTTCAAGGCTTGGACTGTATCATAAATTGGGACGCTAACGCAAATATAGACATCGGGATTGTTAATTTCGCGTCAAAGCGATAGCGCAAGTTTATTAGGTATTTGGTTAGGCAGATGGAATATCCTTCACCAGCTTCCAGATAAGAGTTTCGGTAAGCACAGTTACATCCTCAGTGGAAAGATAATCAGAGATATTAGCATCGAACAATATATTTCCATTGGGAGCCAGCTCCGCATCGCCCCTCCATAACACTAAGGTTATGGGCACATGGTCGAAAGCATTAATGGTCACAGAAACATCCCCGTAGTCTGTCTCGCGGCCTCCTAACTTTGCCGCTGCCTTTATTAGCATCTCAGGACTTTTGCCAAAGTGCTTTACAAGAGGAGTTATTGCTCTTCGGGAAAATGCCGGGAAATAACTGATGCCTCCCGGTAGCTGTTTGTAGGCAATCAATTTACCAGCAGCCGGGTTACCCTTTGCTTCAGTGAAATAGTGAAGTATCAGGATTTTGTCTCTCAGCGGGACTTTCGCATCACTGCCCTCCAGTAATATATCAATGTCGGGAAGTGTAATATGGTACGGTTGATTTAGATAATTAATAACGATCTCGTTGGGTGCCAGATATCTAGCACCACTTTTGCGACATTGCTCTTTTATATTATTGATTTTGGCCAGCCTCTCACGAGCAAGCTTATAAGAGATATCGAAACCCCGTTCCCAGGGACTGTCTGATAAAGAACTAGAATCTTTCATTACTGTACAGATTTGGGGCGGGGCAAAAGACCAGCTGCCTCTACTATTTCGGGCACTACTTCTTCCCATTCGATAGCCATGAGATGAATACCCGCCACACCTTCAATTTCATGTACTTGCTTGATGATGTCAATGCAGAGCTTGATGCCCTCATTGGGCACCTGCTCCTTAGGCACTCCTTGGAGCCGTTCAACAACGCTGTCAGGCACATCCATTCCAGGAACTTTGTTTTTCATATATTTTGCGGCACCCACTGACTTTATGGGAGCAACACCAGCAAGTATCTTTACTTTCTCATGTAATCCTCTGTCCCGTACCATTTTCATCCATTCAGCGAACTTCTCTACATTGTAGATAATCTGGGTTTGGATGAAATCTGCCCCTGCCGCCACTTTCTTACCAAGGCGTGCTGCCCTGAACTCAAGGGGATCAGCAAAGGGATTGGCAGCAGCTCCGATGAAAAGGCGAGGCTCAACCGTCATCTCTTCGCCACACTGGAACTTTCTCTCATCCCGCATGTCCTTCACCATCTTAAGAAATTGAATGGAATCGAGATCATAGACACCTTTGGCCGTAGGATGATTGCCAAATTTCTGGTGGTCGCCCGTGAGACATAACATATTATTGAGGCCCAGTGCTGATATGCCTAAAATATCCATTTGAAGGGCAATACGATTCCGGTCACGGCAAGTCATCTGCACAATAGGGTCTAAACCCTCTTCCTTACCGATAAGACAGGCTGCCCAAGATGACATGCGCACCACTGCAGTCTGGCCATCGGTGACATTAACGGCGTCTACATGACCCTTGAGTATCTTCGCTTTTCTTCTAATTGTCTCAGAGTCGGCGCTTTGTGGCGGTCCCAATTCACCTGTAACTGCAAACTGTCCAGCCCCTAGAACCATTTCCAAATTACTTTTAGTCTTCATTACGCCTCCAATTGTTTAACTCATAGTCACATCTAGGGAAACCTCTTCACAGGTGGCCCTGATGTAAGGCTCACGCTCCAATTCTTCGGTGTCACAAGCCTCTCTAATTTATCAAGCTGTCCTAGTCTGGTAAGGCGATCGATGATCTGCTGCCAGACACATGGTATATCAGGGTCAACTTCACATTTACCATCTTGTGAGCCGCCACAGGGACCATTGAGCAGATGCTTGGAACATCGAGCAATGGGGCAAATGCCGCCAGTAAACTCCAGCATACAATCACCACACTCAAGGCAGCGCTCCGCTTCTTTCCACTCGGCGTGGGAACCACCTGAGGACAGAGTGTTGCAACCAGGATGTACTGCCTTATCCAATACTTCCGCTACAGTCTGCACTCCAGCCCCATCGGTCAGAACCAGGACAGAATCAGCAGCAGCAATTTCCTTTTTGTAGGTTCTGAGCTTCAACTTGGTTAACGCTCTATCGCACAGCATATCGACAACTACTGAACCTGTAATATTTTTGCCTTGCTCCTGCAGACTTTTCCCCATTTCTGCTACTTGTTTTTCTCCCCCACTCCCCCATCCCTCAGCACAAGCCTTACAGCCAATGAGAAATATATCCTTATCCACGTCGAGATAGCTCAGGATTTCTTCTATAGGTTTTTGCTCTGAAATCAACATTTTACCTCTCCTTTAGGATTCGTATTATTCAGCTCTGCCAGAATTGTATCTATTATTTGAGGCATTTTCCCTTGGAGTTCCGGCGATAGTTCTAATCCCCAGTCTATCTCCCTGGGCTCGACTCCAATAATTACGGCTTCACTTATCCCCATAAAATCCGGGTGCCAAAGCTGCATCAGCACAAAGCTTTCCACCAAGCCCACATCGTGAAGAGATAGACATGGCTTTTGCTCCAGAGTTATGTCTTCAAGATGAAAACGGTAAATTTGTCCAGGCGTTCCCCCACCCTTAACAGCATCTACTATGATCAATTTGTCAGTATTCTCAAGAAACTGCAATATGTCAGGGCACGTGCCACCATCCATTATTTTTACATCAGTTAGAGGGATTTCCTCTAATGCATGTGTTACATGACAACCAATCCCTTCGTCCCTTAATAAGGCATTCCCTATTCCCAGAACAAATTTTCCCATTCCTTAAATTTCCTCTAAATTTTTACTAACAAACCCTGAATTTCCCCAGGTCATGTCCTTTGGGACTGAGCAAATGTACAGAACAGGCGAGACAAGGGTCAAAAGACCTCACAATACGCACTATCTCAAAGGGATTAGCTTCATCCTTTATACTAGTTCCAAGCATAGACTGCTCCAAGGGTCCAGGTTGGTCTTCGTCATCCTTGGGAGAAATATTCCAGGTAGAAGGCGTGATGACCTGGTAATTAGCAATCTTGCGTTCCTTTATTTCTATCCAGTGCCCTAGGGCACCCCTGGCTGCACCGACCAGCCCCATTCCAGCGGCTTCTTCTGGGAGTTCGTAGCTTATATAAGCTGGCTCACCGGGCTTGAGCTCTAGAACCCAGTCTGCCAGAGCATCGGCTATGAGTTTCGTTTCCAAGGCTCGAGCAAGATTACGCCCCATGACAGAAAACATCTTACCGGGGGTTAAGCCTGCCCGGGATAAGGCAGAATCAACCAGGCTCTTGACCCGCGGGTCGCCACTGGCATAGTTGACCATGATTCGGGCCAATGGTCCAACTTCGAAAACTGCTTTACCATAACGAGGTGACTTCAGCCAGGAATAAGCTCCCTCCTTCTCTTCATCAAGAACAACATCTCCCTGGGAGGGATGTTTGCCGCTGATAGAATTGGCATACCAGGAATGTTTCACTTCCTCGGTGATTTTAGCCGGATCAAATTCATTAAACCTGAGACTGGTAGAGGTTATACCTGGCTTAAAAAATCTTTTTCTCTTGGTAAGGTCAGCTTCTTTCCCATCCAGCTCATAAGAACCATAAGCAAGTAGATTATCGCAGCCGTGGCCAATCTCAAAGTAATCCGAGTAAACCCGGGCTACTGCCAGCACATCGGGGAGGTAAACATTATCAATAAACTCCTGAAGCTCCTTCAATCTCCACAAGAAGGATGTCATATTATCAACCGTGGGTATAGAGGCAACTCCGCCTGGCATTACGCCCATATTGTGAGGCATCTTGCCGCCAAACAGGGCAAGCATCTCCTGGCCCTTACGACGCATGTCAAATGCCGAGACGTAGTGAGCTACTGCTTGTTCATTAGCTTCATCCGGCAGCCGATAATCACCTTCGTAACGAGGTACAAAAGGACCTAATTCACCTCGTTCAATAAAGTTTTTTATTGAGTTTAAGGTGGAATTATTCCCCTCGTATTTTGCTAACCTGGCCACATCTACATAATCAAGAGCCACCAAATGGTAGAAATGAAGGATGTGGTCAGCAATATGAGCTGCACCCAGAATTAGATTACGAATAGTTCTTCCGTTATCAGGGATTTTGTCAGCGATGCCGAAAGCACTATCCAGGTTTAAAGCGGCGGCAGTAGAATGGCTTGTAGGGCAAACTCCACAGATACGCTGAGCTATCCGCTGGGCATCACGGGGATCCCTGCCTCTCATGATCAGCTCTAAGCCGCGGAACAGCGTTCCTGAACTTTTGGCCTCTTTCACCTTACCACCCTCAACCACGACCTCCACCTTAAGATGTCCTTCAATACGACTTACTGGATCAATTGTGATCTTGCCCATTGATTCAAACCTCCTCTGGCAGAGCAGCTTCGCTCACTTTTTCATAAAGCGGGGATATGTCAAAGAATTCAGGCTCGGTACAGCCAATACAAGTGGCACCACAACCAACACACCAGTTCACTTTATTGTTCCACAACCTCAGAGGACAATCGGCGTGGGTTATAGGCCCCCTGCATCCTAATTCATAATTACACCCGGGCTCGCCGAATTTCTTGGCAAACTTGTTTTCATCATAGTAAGCTCGCCGTGGACAGTTCTCGTGGATTGTTTGCCCGTAGAAAGCCTTAGGACGACTATGTTCATCCAAATCCTCTGGTTTGGGCAGACTAGAAAGCAGGATGGTTGCCACTGTGCCTACAAACCAGTCAGGGTGTGGTGGACAACCAGGGATATTTACCACCGGAGTGCTGATGCCTTTGGCTTGAACAACCTCTCCGACGCTGCGACATTGGGTAGGGTTGGGATACGCAGCGGGAATTCCCCCAAAAGCAGCACAGCTACCCAAAGCAATGACGGCCAGGGCATCCTTGGCTAATGTTTCCACCCATGATTTCATGGTCATTGGCTTACCATCCTTTTCACCAACGATTCCATGGATACCACCTTTAGCGGTAGGTATAGCCCCTTCTATAATCAGGATGTAACCTCCCTTTTTCTTCCCTGAAGTACCCACCATAACTTCGATGGCAGGCTCCCCCGAACCCGCCATGACAGTAGGGTGAAATCTTAGATTCACATGACTGCCTGGGAGTACTTCATCAACCAAAAGATTTTTAATAGAGGGATTTATAACGTTGAGAAGAGAGACTGAGCACCCAGTACATCCAGCGGTCTGCAACCATATCGCCGGGTATTCTTTTGTATCCATAAGTCCTTACCTGCCTTTCGACTTATTTTTGCAAATCCTCCACCACGGGAGGATATTTCCTCAATCATAAACCCAAGCCGTCAATCATCTCCTTGACCTTCAATTGAAGTGGAGATTCACCGGGGAGTTCAGTGATGGGTCTTCCCGTCATTTCTAGACCCGCCATATTAGAGTCTTCTGGTATAAGTGCAATAACCTGAAGGCCAGATTCATCGATTGCCTTTTTTATCTCTGGAGATAACTCACCTTTGACACGATTGACTATAAGCCCGACTTTGTCTATCTTTGACCTTAGTTCCCCAATGAGGTCTTTCATACGCGCAGCTGTGGTGATGCCTCTTATGGTAGGGTCAGACATAATAAGCAATACATCCACATCCCTGGTTGTTTGGCGACTAATGTGTTCCATGCCTGCCTCACAGTCCATAACAATATAATTATACTTATAATCTTTCACTAGCTTATCTAATGAGACGCGCAAAAACTCATTAGAGGCACAATAGCATCCAGGCCCTTCTGGACGTCCCATGGCTAAAAGATCAAAGCCCTTGGACTCCACTAAAGATTCCATTATCTCACCAAATAGATATTCCTGCTTGGCAATGGTGGGGCTAAAGCGACCCTTAGAGACATCCTCGGTCATCTTTTCCCGTATTCTGCCCACAGTCTTATTATCCTCCAGAGACAAGCCCAGCGCCTGGTTAAGATTCGTACTTGGGTCAGCATCTACAGCCAGCACCAACCCTTTTTGCGAAAGTAGCTTGATTAATAAGGCAGCAATGGTGGTCTTACCTGTACCTCCTTTTCCTGCGATAGCAACCGTTTTGGTCATTTCTTAGCCCCCTTCTCAGATAAATTCTCGGAAGGCAGCGAGCTAACAGGCGATAGCTTCACCACTGCATCATACTCTGGTGGGCAGACTTCCAAGCATGTACCACACTTAGAGCACTTTTCCTGGTCTATGATTTTTACTTCCCCTTTACCACCCTTAATTGCTTCTGTGGGACAGGTCAAAACACAATGCTCACAGGCTCTATCACACTTATCGGGAAGGATATAATATACAGTGAGTTCAGGACATACTCTGGCAGGGCAGTGCTTCTCTAAGACATGAGCTTCATATTCGTCCCGGAAATAGCGCAGGGTTGTGAGGACAGGATTTGGGGCTGTTTTTCCTAGGCCGCAGAGCGAGCCTATCTTGACATCCTCGGCTAACGTGAGGAGAAGATCGACATCCTCTATTTTACCTCGACCAGCCGTGATATCCTCTAGAATGTGTAGCATCTGCAAAGTGCCTAAGCGACACATGGTGCATTTACCACAGGATTCCTTGGTAGAGAAATCAAGAAAAAACCTCGCGGCATCGACCATGCAGTTATCTTCATCCATGACAATCATACCCCCTGAGCCCATCATTGAGCCAGCCTCTCGAAGGGAATCATAATCGATGGGTATGTCAAGCAAAGTCTCGGGGAGACAACCTCCCGAGGGTCCTCCTATCTGTACTGCTTTAAACTGTTTATCTTTAGCAATTCCACCACCGATATCATAAATAAGCTCACGAAGTGTTGTTCCCATAGGCACTTCAGCCAATCCCGAATCGGTGACTTTGCCTGCCAGGGTAAACACTGCCGTGCCTTTGCTTCCCTCACTGCCGATGGAGGCAAACCAATCACCCCCTCGCTTGATTATCAAAGGCACATAAGCAAAGGTCTTCACATTGTTTAACAGGGTAGGTTTATTCCATAATCCAAGCTCAACAGGATAAGGTGGTCTTGGCCTAGGCGTGCTCATTTTTCCTTCAACAGCTGCCATTAGAGCCGTCTCTTCGCCAGAGACAAAAGCACCTGCTCCCGCTGCTATCTCGATGTGAAACCTAAAATCACTACCTAAGATATTATCTCCCAAGAAACCGAACTCCTCGGCTTGCTTTAAGGCAATCTGGATACGTTCAATAGCTAAAGGGTATTCAGCACGGACATAGATATAGCCTTGCCCAGCGCCTATGGTATAGCCAGCAATAATCATGCCCTCAATAACTTGATGCGGATCGCTTTCCAAAACGACCCGGTCCATAAAAGCACCGGGGTCTCCTTCATCAGCATTGCATATGACATATTTTGGCCTGCTTTTAGCCTTACGGCATAGCTCCCACTTCCGGTGCGTAGGAAATCCAGCCCCTCCACGCCCTCGCAACCCAGATTTCTTCAGTTCTCCAATTATCTTCGCCGGCGGCATCTTTAACGCTTTCTCCAAACCGCTATAACCACCATTGGCGATATAGTGGTTTATGTTCTCAGGATCAATGTAGCCACAGCGGCCCAGTATAAGGCGAAGCTCATGTTCAAACCGGGGAAGTTCTGGAATGTAAACACCTTCTTCGCTGTCTCCTTCAAGTGTGCCTAAGGCAAGCTCAAGGCAAGGGTCATCGCCCACAATGTAGCCTTCCACAAGGCGGGGTACAACATCCGGAGTTACATTGTTATACACGACGCGAAGAGAATCGGGCTTACATATAGTAACCAGGGGATCGGCATAGCATAACTCTATGCAGCCAGTCTGGATAATCGGGACTTTCAGACCCCTCCCCACCAGTTCCTTGCTAAAGGCATCAACTACATCCAAGGCGCCCGCTGCCCGACCACAAGTAGCTGTACCTATAAGGATATAGCTCCCTTTCTGCAGAGCTTCCCATTCCGACTTCGCTTGATTATTAATTTCCTCGAAAGCCATGCTACACATGAGATTGAGACAGAAAAAGGCGGCGTAGGAGTCTGTCTTAACTCTTCTCGTTCTGAGGTTCTTGTTTATAAGGTACTAAAGCCTCCTCCACTTTAAAAGGAGTCATTTTGGGATGAATTTTATCCCCTATTACAATCACGGGAGCAAGCATGCAACATCCAATACAAGCGACCCTTTCCAAGCTAAAATTACCATCCTCGGAAGTCTCTCCTACTTTGATATCCAACTCGCGTTCCAGTGCATCCAAAATAAGTTTACCCCCCGCTAAGTGACAGGCAGTTCCCATACAAACCACAGTGTGGCGTTTTCCTAACGGAACAAAGCGAAACTGATTATAGAAAGTAGCAACCCCCCAAACCTCAACCTCTGGCATCTCCAAGAAACCAGCGATTTTTTGCATCGCTTCCCTGGGTAGGTACCCCAGGCTTGTCTGAACCTCTTGCAATAGTGGGATTAAATTTTTCCTCTCTTTTTTATGTGAGCTTAAAATATCAGCTACTACTTGGCTAGCTTGCTCCTCTGTAATCATTCCTTCGACAAGCTCAGGACTGGCCTTTAAGTTGCTTAGCAAACCCAGGCAGGAAAGCTCCTATTCCCGTAGTTTCCCGGGGACCGATTAGTATCTCCCACTTAAGATCCAGAGCATCTTCAAGCTCACCCTTGATTCTGGCCACTTTCCCTGGGATAACTAATTTTCTATGTTTTACCTTATCCTCGATGCCACATTTCTTGATAAATGTTCCTACGGAATCGCCGCTAAACTTACCTGCCGCCCAGGCAGTAAGGACACCAAGTCCTTCCGCATCCTTAACACAAACGTAAGCAGGAACTTTGGTAGCCTCAACAGCTGATGAGACAAGGAAGTAGGTCAAAGCCCAGTTCGAAGTTACAAGGACCGGGGAGGATTCATCAGGTTCTCCCACCTCATAATACTTCTCCTCCACCGCCATAGGAAAACGAGGATCGGTATAGATGTTAAGCCGTTGCACTAGAATAGGCAACAGCGAATGCTGGTCGAAATCAGAAAAGACAATAATGCTGGCCCATTTATTTATAAATGTCGAGCCCACTAGCATTTCCCTCAGCCCATCTTTGGCCATGAAGCAAGGAAGGCCAATAGTGGGATAACCAAGAGGCTTGAAACCTTGCTTTAGCGCTGCCTTCCTGATAAAAGTCTGGTCTCTTATTGCCTCCAGTAAATTCTTAGAGCCAGGGTCTAAAACAAGTTCCTCAATCCCGGCATCTTTTAATTTGGTGGTTAGAGGGACAAGTTCTTCAACACTGTGGCCACGAAGGCCAACGGGAGTAAGATTTGCTTTAATCTTCGGAATGGCCTCATCGATGTTTTCTTTGGTTATGGGGTAAATAAGTGGGCGCCTGTCCGCACATATATCCCTTGCAGCAAATAAGGCGTCCATGTCTTCCGAGATTAGGATTACGCCCGTGTCCGTTGAATCATACGCTTTCTTAACCAAAGCCAAAAACTTGTCCTTGTCCCCTGATTCAAAAAGAAGTGCTAAGAGGTCAGCTTCTAGATTTACGCCAACCCAGGGGAACTGCAATTCCTTTATCTTTCTTATTTTCTCCTCGATTTTGGCTTTGTCTTCTTTATCTGAGATAAGGAGGGCGATGCCTGGTGAATGGACAAATGTTTTCTCATGTCGATATATCACTTCTTCGTTCCCTATTTTCACCGCTTTATCCCCGGAGCCTATAGTAACAAGCTTTATCGGCGGCGCCAGAAGGTCCAGTAACTTGGCTTTTGTCTCCTCGGAGAGGTAAGGGCATTTGTCCACAGTGGTTCCACCTGATGCTAGCTTCATGGCAAAGGCAAAACAAGTAGGGAAGCCACAGTCCTTACACGGTCTCCTTCCGGGAAGCATTTTGACAATCTCAGAACCTGCAATCGGCATAACAAACCTCCTTAGATAGCTATCAGCTTTCAGCTTTCAGTTAGCTGACTACTGACTACTGACTAATATTTATGTTGGCAGTTGTACTTCCCCTTTTAACCAGGGATGGCCCGCTTTTTCTAAGAACTCTAGAAGCTCATCCACATTTTTAGCGTCATCCTCGCTGGCTATTTTGTCGTAGAGTCCCTTCGCCTCCAGAGCATCTTTAAATCTTTCCTTTAGCTCCTTGGGCATCCACACTATTCTGGCCAGACCACCATCCGCCTGGATGAACTTGGGAGACCTCAATTGCTCCAGTCCAGTTCCCAATCTTCCCTCTATTTGTTTTCCCCCAGAAGTTTCACCAGCCATATGGGAAAATGTCTCTCCAATTACAGTTTCGCCCTTGTATTCTCTATGCACTACTCCAAAGGCATCCGTTTCGGGAATGTAATATACAATTGCTTCGAAACAGCCACAAGATGTATGGGGGTGCTCAAATGCACTATAGAGATATACTCTATCGTAGTTTCCCAGAGATTTTTCAGCTTCAACTGCATTCGCTCCTGAATATTCACCTCTTACCGAATCTACAAGCTCTCCCTTTGGTATGGCAAATATGGGCCCATCAGGGTCAATCTTGGCAGCGGCTCTGCCGTCGAACCAGTTTATCGCTCCACAGTTGGCAATTCTATTTGGAGTTATGATAGAGACATGCGTTGGCGCGAAGCTCTGGCATAAAACGCAGCCGTAAAAGGTATCCACATCCTCATCATTCAAGGTCCTCGCACGTTCATCCCTGGCAGCATAAACTTCCAAAGCGTGGGGAAGAAGCTCTTCTATCTTCTTTTCATCGGTGATAATAGTTACCTGGATGCTCTCAATGATTGGCATTTCCGATGTATAAAGCAAGACATAAATTTCTCCCAGTTCTCGCAGGGAAGTAAAGCCCTTTTTATAGGCATCCTTATTTATCCTCATCCATACATCCTGCCTCTGATTCATGTGATACCAACCCTCAATCATATTGGTGAACATATGAATCCTTCTTTCAATGATGGCTTCGGCATCCTTGTCCAATTCCCCTCCGGCAACGTCTACCAGAATACCAATAGGATAGCTGCCACCGCCTTTTTCTGCATCGTAAGGTTTCAAATCAGCTATGTCCGGGCCGATGACCTCTACTTTCTCATTCTCTATTTCATCAGGACTTTTGACTGTTGCTAATTCAAACTTATGTGCTACTTTTGGCCCACCGAACTCGATGTACAGGTCTTCCTTCCTTATCACCTCGCCTTCATACTGTGGTCCTATATCTGCATGAAATTCGCCTTCCATTTTCCTTTAGTCTCCTTTCTTTAAATTGGCTATCAATCCTTCTAAGAACTCCAGCCACTTCGCATCCTTCTTGAAATTAGGGAGTGAGTAGTTGGCATGAGGGAAGTAATGCTTGCACAACGTCATAGTCTTTAGATGAGGTGCGAAGTGTTTGAGTGTAGAAAGACCCTGGTTACCAAGATCAGACCGTATACCGAAAAACATTACCAGGTCATGGTTTCCTTCCTTCTTAACTCCCTGCCAGTCAGGGTCTTTAAGAGCGTTTGCTATCTCAACTACATCGTAAAAGCAATCTGGCTGTACTCCCAACTCCACGATCTTCCCCTTAGTCTGAGCTGTTGAACATATCGGAATATTGCAGGCCTCAGCGATATCCAGGGCATATTCCATAAGGATTTTGCCATCATCTGTAGATGCCAGCAATAGAGGACCAACCACAAGAAGTGGCCTCTTAGCCTTCTTAATCAGAGTGGCATACTCCGCGGGGTCTTCGATCAGTCTGGCAGATTTGATTCCCGTCAAGACATTTACTCTATGCCGTGGTATTACTGCACTCATTTTCTCCTCCTTTTAAGCCATTTTCCCTGTTACTAGTGTATTACTGCATCCACAGAAACCTTAGTGGGATAAGTGCCGATAAGGGTAGGCAATCCAATAGGCTCCCTGGGCTGCCAGCCGATTTCCTGTAAATGTGCTCGCACTTCTTTCTTATAGACCAGTGGAATATCGGCGTCCCTGCGGACAAATAGTTGAATATCTTCAGGAAGGCCGGCTCCAATATATTTCTTATACAGGGAAATGTAGTGGTTCAATTTTATCGCTCTCCCCTGGGGAGTATCGTTCCTCCTTATGCAAAGCTTGGCTATCATGGGCATAGCTTTCTCTTTGGTCTCACAAACATAAGCTAGGTGCTCAGGTGCTGGCTCGACGGTATCCACAATCTCCTTTTTCCTGGCATCCATTACCTTCCAGTCGTCATCTTCCTTCCTGGAGAGGTATAGCCTTCTATACTTGGAGGAGTGTGGTCCCAAAACAACAGGCACACCCAGCCTGTTAAATCCTGTGCCAATGGAAGCCGCCTTCTGGGAATATGCTCCCCAAGCCACTCCACAGGCACCTACTCGGTTGAGAACATAATCGGCCATGACCTCGTAGTTGCCTCTCAGGGGAAGTGCCGCAAATATATTAGCTATTTTTATTGCTGCTCCAGAGATATGGCTATTGGCGACACAGGAGCCGATGTTCACTACGCCGCCACCATCAAAGTCAGGTGGGTATTTCTCGTAAACTGTCTTGCCATCAGCATCCTTTTTCATTCCGGCAACCATGGCAGCACAACCTGTGAGAACCACGATATACTTTCTCTTGGCGAATTCTTCCACCATATCAGCAATATCATCTATATCGGGGTAATTAGAACATCCTACTAAGGCAATAACTCCCGGGATTGTGCCCAGAGTTATAGGCGCACCAACGTTTCTTATCTCGGTATCCATAACCGGACCGCGTCCAGCTCTGCACTTCCAAGTCTCCATGCTTGCTGCTGTCTGCATTATCTTAAAGATAGGAACATTATTGGGACATTCCTCTTCACATTTACCGCAGCCAATACAGTTAAGGAATTGCTGTCTTATTAAGTCAAAGTTACCTTTAGCGACCTCAGTTATGCCAGCACCAATATTGAAAAGGTTGGGGCAAACCTGCTCACACATTTTGCAATCGGTGCACTTCTTAGCCAGCTCTATGGCTTCTTCTTCTGTTACCCATTCCTTTTTTCTCTGGGGAGCTAGTTCCAGGGCGACTTTAACTGCCACCTCGGCTGCCTTGGGAGAGTCCAGGATGGCGAATTGCTCTTTACTATCCACTATTCGCCTCACTATCTCATCTGCATCCAGCTCAGTGGCATCCTCAAGTCCATACATAGCCTTGTCCAGACAGGCGATAAGTGCTGAACCGACCTTGGCTGCCTCCTGAGGCGTATCTGTCCTGATGCATTGCTCATCAGTCATTATCACATCGGCAATGCCTGCTCTCATGAAGAAAAGCGCACGGGAAAGAGGACCAACTATTTTAGCCTTGTCCGAATACCTGGTTGTTTCCAGTGCGGTGCAGCAAAGTCCACAGACCTCAACCTTGTCTTCGAGGTTGTGTTCCCTGAGGTAGTCAATTACCACCGTCGAAGTTGCAGGGTTATGCCCCGATACAAGAATTACAGGCTTACTCTTGTCTATTGCCCCCCAACCCATCTCAACAAGGGGTGTCTCAGCAAGTGAGGTGGGATAATTGAATCCCACTATTTGAGCGATATCAGCCGCTTCCATGCCCACATGATCCAGCATGCTAGCGTGCAATGCTTTAGACTCGTAGTCTAGAGCGCTTCCCTCTTGCCCCGTATGGCAAGAATCAAGAAGATGGCTAATTTCTTTGAAGACATAGTCTAGAGCTATTTGAAGGTCTCCCAGGGTCTCAGGCTTCAGGCCCACGACCGTCCTTATATTAGGTGCTTCGATATTGATTGATCCGCCCAAATCTATCTTTTTATCAGGGCCATGCCTTTCAATTAAGAATTCCAGAATATGAGCTCCGTGAGCGGCGTGGGCAGAACATCCCATCAAGCATGCGATAAGTACAAACCTGGCTTGTTGAGTAGCTATGTCAATACCACAGGCACCTCTTCTTCCCTCAGTGAGGTCACACTTACCGTATGTACAAAAGCAACACAAATCACAGAATGGAGCGTAAAAAGGCGCATAAGTTTTTAATAACCTCATGTCCCACTGTCTGAGGTCAGGCATCTCGGGCATGGGGGTGGGACCTACTGGCTCCCATGGCAGCTCAGCCTTAATACGCTCATGAATCTCCTCTAATTTTTTTGACAACTTTTTTTCCGCTACTGCCATCTTTACTTCACCTCCGTTGTTTCCTTTATTAAATTCAAGGTCTCGGGATGTCGCAAGACAAGGATATCTGCCCCAGCCAGTAGAAGCGATAGGGCTGTTATTCCTTCCCAGAGCAATCCTTGTTCCTCGTTTTCCTTAGCCTGTTTTGTTTTCCAGCACTCTCCCCCCAGGTCAGCCATAATGGGCATCATCGTCATATTATCCTTGGTGATTATTCCAATTTGCTTCACCCTTTCCATCAGAGAGAAGCTGTATTCCATGCCATAACCTAATGCTGCGGATTCAGGATCGATAACTATCTTTTCAGCGGGGAAAAATTTACAGAGTTTTACGTTTAGTTCCTTCAACAAATTGATGTCCAGAGGACTTAGTGCGCTAGCATTGTGTCCGTGGTCTAATAGTGCCTTTCCCACAACCTCATAGTTTTCCTTCTGGACCGGTCCTATAAGGAGGTTCATACCATCGCAAGCCTCGGCAACTTTAGGAAGGACCTCGGCATCTTTCTTATCATCCCCGGAGCCATAAATAATCAGAGGAATATTTATAGCCTCGGCTACCTTTTTTGCCAAGGCCGCTGCTTCGTCCGCAGAACTATCCTTCACTGCCGGGTCGGTGCTTGCAAGACGCAGAAACACTGCATCAGGGCCGAGTTCCTCACATCTCTTGGCCCATTTTACCGGGTCGGATATAACATCTTTGAAAGGCTGAAACAGGTGTTCCGCCCAATCCTGAGGTTCCATATCGAGAACTTCCAGGGCAAACTTTGCTGGATTGGGATTTGACCCCTTGTCAAAAAAATGAAGAGGGAGAATATTCTCTCCCCCAATCTTCAGGCTCTTTTTTCCCTTCCCGATAGTTACCTCTCTAACTACCCCGGTATACTCTTCAACTGGTGCTTTATATTCCATTTATTACCCTCCTTGACTTTCCAAGGTTATTCAACAACCCGCCTGTCATTCTGAGTGTAGCGAAGAACCTAGACCCTTCGATATTGCTCAGGGTGACAAACTGAGTGCTAACTTTCAAGCCAGGCATCGGAGTACAAGTTTTCTCCTGTAAGAACCTTGGCTGTCTTAACATATTCAACTTCCTTTTGAGATAGGGAGGAGAGGTCTATATCTTCACCGTCCATGGTCTTATAAATAAGTTCGACTATTCCTGGCATCTTTCCCTTCACCAAATCCATAAATTCCTTATCCAAAGGGTCAGCGATGGCAGAATAAAGCCCGTTTCTGTCTAACATAACCATATAGGTGCGGTTAAGGAGCGGCCTGAGTTCAGCGGGCACTCCATTAGATACGTTGGAAAGCCCTACAGTTGATTTAATCTCGGGCAGAACGTCTTCGAGTATCTTTATGAATTCCAAACAGACTACAGCGAACTTCTGTCCTTCGCCGGCGGTACTTACGGGAAGAATTATGGGGTCAACCCAGATGTCTTCGTTAGGAATCCCCAATTCATTAGCATAGGTCACTGTGTCCATAATGCTCTCTATCTTAGAATCAACATCTGGAGGCATTCCTTTGTCCGTCATCACGGAAATCACAACATCGCAGTTATATTTTTGAGCTAAGGGAAGCATTTGCTCCTTGGAGCTAGTCTTTCCCGAAGCAGAGTTAAGCAAAGGCCTCTTCCGGCAAGCTTTTAGCCCTGCCTCCATAGCTACAGGATTCATAGTATCTATGGATAAAGGTAAATCGGTAACCTCTTGAACTGTGTTGACAAGCCACTGCATATTTTCTTCAGGGTCTTTCTTCATGGGGCCAACATTCAAGTCAATGTAATCGGCTCCCGCTTCAGTTTGGGCTTTAGCTAAATCCTGGATTACTTTGGCCTCTCTCTCCTTTATCGCTGTGGAAACTGCCTGAGCTATAACATGTATGTTCTCTCCGATAATGACCATATCGAGTACCTCCAATTTACCGGTTGATTTTCCTGGATAAACCAGTGCAATATAGCAAGGAAACCGCGATTTGTCAAAATTCTTTCGTTAACATCACGAAACCGGAATATCACGACACTTTCTACATCCATTTACGAAAAGCGCAAGCTTAATTTTTATTCAGAAATATGACGTAATTTGCTTATGTAATTTCGTCATACCACACCTTTATATTGTTAGGACTGTACAGGGGTGATATAATTAATTTAATGTAGGTTAGACATTAAGTACGACCCGGATCATTGCGGAGGTTTTGAGGCAAAAACACGACTACATTACTGGTGGGGTTACCCATAGAGGGCACTGCGTATTTGAAAAAATATCTGAAGAGGAGAACTGGTCAACAAAAGAAATAAGGGAACAAAGAAAGAAGGAGGTCAAAAATCTCATGGGAGGAAAATTTAGAGCAATAACACAGATTTTTTGCGTCCTAGTGTTGGCGTTAGGCCTGAATTTGGCGACGGCGGTGCCTATGACGGCAGCTGAATTCCCCAGCATCTCGCCTGACACGCTCGAATATGACCTAGACGACCCAGCCGAAGTGATAACCACTATCGATTGGGGCATCGCGGAGGATATACTAGAGGTTAGAGATGGCGAGAATGAGCTGGACGAAGGTATAAGCGTAAATGACGACTACATAGTACTCGTCAAGCATCTAGTCATCCTGAATAATTATCTGGAGGACAAGCTCACGGATATCGGGGACAGCGTCGAGCTAATCATCGAGTTCGATGTGGGTGCTGCTTCACTAACCATTACAGCAATTGGTACTCAGCCCTCCATCTCTCCAGCAACAGGCGACTACGACCTCGAAGATCCGGATGATGTCCAAACCACCATTACATGGGGTATTGCCTCTGACGACCCAGATGATATTGCTATCACTGGAAATGGTCACGAGTTGGATAGGGGATCTGACTACACGGTGGGGGACACCGTCGCAGGTGAGGCGACGCTGACCATCCAGAACGATTATCTCGAAGATGAGCTCACAGATATCGGGGACGAAGTGGTGCTGACCATCGAATTCGATCCCGGTGAACATGCCACTTTTACCATCACAGCAATCGGAACTGAACCATCTATCTCTCCGATAACAGCCGACTACGAACTCGACGATCCGGACCCGGATGATGTCGAAACCACCATCACGTGGGGTAGTGCCTCTGACATAGAATCCATTACTCAGAATGGCAATGACTTGGATCGGGGGGATGATTATACGGTGGGGGACACCGTCGGGGGTGAGGCGACGCTGACCATCCTGGACGATTATCTCGAAGAGGAGCTCACAGATATCGGTGATGAAGTGGTGCTGACCATCGACTTTGATGTTGGAGGCAATGCCACGTTTACCATCACAGCTACCGGAACCAATGCGGGGGTCTCTCCGCAAGCAAAGGATTACGAGCTAGATAATCGGGCTAATGTTAGCACCACGATTATATGGAATACTGCTGAGCCCCCCATAGTTACCATCGTGGATGACGATGACTATATGCTAATAAAAGACACTGATTACACGGAAGGGGACACCGTCGGGGGTGAGGCGACGCTGACCATCCTGGACGATTATCTCAAAGATGAGCTCACAGATATCGGTGATGAAGTGGTGCTGACCATAGAATTCGATCGCGGTACCAATGCCACTTTTACCATTACAGCTGTCGGAGTTGACCCGAAGGTATCTCCGCTGACAGAAGAATATGACCTCGACAGTCCCACCAATGCCACAACCACAATCACCTGGGGCAGTGCCCACAACCTGACTTCCATCGTGGATGATGATGACTATATGCTAATAAAAGACACTGACTACACTTTGACTTCTAGTGGAGACACGGCCACGCTTACCATCCTGGCGGAGCCTTACCTTAATGGTAAGCACATGGATATCGGGGACAGCGTAGAGCTGACCATTGACTTTGACGTTGGTGCCGATGTCAATTTCACCATCGTGCCTATTGGAGTTCAGCCCAGCATCTTTCCGGTAACAGCCGATCACGACGTCATTGACCAGAATGATGTGTCAACTACCATCACCTGGGGTAGCGCCGAAGAAGTAGTCTCTATCGTGGATGATGATGAGTACCTTCTGGAGGAAGGCGTCCACTATACCGTGACTGATATGTCCGACACGTCTGCAAATCTGACCATCTTTAGTGCTACATACCTGGCAGATAAGCTGGGGAGCTTCGGGGAAAAACTAGTGTTGACCATCGGCTTTGATGTGGGTAGAGACGCTAAGTTTACCATCACTGTGCCTGAAGTATGCTTCATCGCCACCGCAGCCTACGGAACGCCAATGGCTGAGGAAATACAAATTCTCCGTGATTTCAGGGACGAATACTTGCTGACCGACCCGTTGGGACAAGCTTTAGTGGGCATCTATTACAGAGTCAGCCCACCGATAGCTGAGTTTATAACTGAGCATCCCAGCCTGAAGCCAATGGTGAGGGCCGGGCTGTTGCCTGCCGTGGCCATAAGCGCCATAGCCGTCAACACTAATCCAGTGCAGAAGGCAGCCATATTAGCCTCGCTGGTACTGGTTTCAGTTGCGCTGGCGGTATGGCCAACAAGGCGGCGAGGCAGAGGTCCCGAGTATACCTGAAGTTGAAGGTCTAATGGGAGAGAAGAATACAAAATCCTAAGTACCAAATACTAATCAATATCAGAGCCCAAATATGAATGCCTAAAACAGTTCAGAGGTTTGAATTTTGGTATTTGGATTTGTTTAGAGTTGAGAAATTAGGGTTTAGAATTTAGCTGCAGGGATTGCCGTACTCCTTCCTGCCAGGCCCTGGCTGGCAGCTCGCTCGCAATGATACAAAGGTACAGCCCGCAATAATAAGGAAATTGTGTCGAGATTTGTACTAGTTTACTAGAATTTAAAAGAGGTAGGGCTATCTAAGCGTCATCTCTTCTTTCCTGGCTGCAAAATCTGATGACCTCAGCAAAGTTGTTGATTTTCGTAAGGTTATTGCTTTCCACAAAACCGTCATAGGTGAGATTGATCCAGGGCTTACGATACAAGGCACTGAACTTGTCTGACATGGCAGCCACGATTCCACCGGGCATACAGCCATGAGGCATTACCGATATCACACCAGCAAACTTAGGATTCTCCATCCATTCCACTCCACTACCTATACTGAGAACTGCCTCACTTCCGCATTTCGGTGAAAGCCACTCACTTGTCCACCTCAGTACCTCCTCCGTTGACGGTTCTCTCACATCAACCAAGTTCTGGAAATGTTTGACTACCGCATGCTCGTCATGTTCCCAGACACGCTTTATCACATAGCTAATCAATGCCTTCAGGAATTTGCGGTCCCGGACAGCATCCTCAACATGCCTGTAGCAGATATATTTCATCCATTCCCCTATGGAAGAAACGACGACCTCCAGTCCAGCCTTTTCGCACTCCCTGACCAGGTCCTGGTTGCTAAATCTGTTGGAGCGTAGAAAGATCTCACCATTGATGCCCACCAGAGGCCTGCGGGGTAGTTCTGGGTCAATTAGAGACCTAAAATCAGGATTCGCCTGGCTCATGATATCGTCGAAACCTTCTTTTTTACGGACGCGACTGACAATTCTTCCAAGATATTCATCAAACAGTTCATCGGCCGAGCCCGGCCTCTTTTCATAAGGACGGGTGCGCCAGAGCGATTTTTGGAGATAGTCGATAGCCACGCAGCCCTTCCAGGCGAGGCGCGCAAAACGAGGGCTAATCTCAGTATCCCGATAAGCATTATTCGACACAGTGGTCCGTATGGGAATTTCAATGCCCACATCCCTGAATATCTTGATTTGTTCCAGGGCATATTTCCCAAAGCGGCAGGGACCATACGCACCGGCCATAACTGCCTCGACGTTTTTCAAGTCAGTGCCATTTTCATAACAGAACCTAAGAAAGTCACCCAGGGTTACCCGATAGGGCAAACATTCCACGCCTGAAGTTACCTTATCGGCATAGAGTAGATTATGTTCATTAGCCTCAGGAAGCACAATTGCCCTGAAACCACTGCCCTCCAGAAGTGCGCCTACAAGCTCAATATGCGGCGCCATCCTGGGAATAATAAAGGTCTTGGTGGTATCAATGACGGGTGGAAATGCACTACGATAGATATCTTTTTGTGGCGCTTCATCCTTCTGGGCAGAATGAGCAAACCCTTGAATGGTATCGACGAAGGCTTCGAGGCGTGTAACTATACCGGCCTCAGCAGCATGCTCGTCTATCTCCAACTGTCCCAGAGGCTTATTCCCCATGATATCCTCCACAATGTGGATTATGAAGGAGTTCGGACCACATCCGAAGTTTGACAGCCACAACCCATAAAGCTGGGGGTCTGACGCAGTTATCTCGGCACCGGCTATATATTTGTTCTCATAGAACCAGTACGGACGGTCAGAGTAGTCCTTGGCATTTACCGACTTCAAGGGCAGGAAGTCCAGCGGTATGGGCACCACTCCAAGCTGAGCGAGCTTTTCCGCTATGCCCAAGTTTGCCCCGGCATCCTGCGACATATAAGACCTGGCGAAGAGGACCACACCCAACTGGTCGCCTTGGTGCAGTTGCTCCAATAGTTCTCTACCCAGCACTGCCTGGTCGGCCTCGAACTTCCGCTGAGATTCAAATCCGGCCAGAGCTGCTTTCTTGCCTTTTTGTCTGCTGAACCCCATCTTCACCGCAACATCCGCAAGGTTCTTTATCACATCGTCATCACCCAAGCTGAAATCAATTATGGGTATCAACAGCCGTTCACCCAGGTCAAGCACATTGCGGATTATGAACGGGGAGGCCTGGACAAGTGGACAGGAATATTTCTGGCTCTCATCACCATCCTTTCTACCCAGGCGAATGGCACAGGGGTAGAGTATGTAATCGGTATCCTTGAGCATTGCCGCATGTCCATGGAGTAGCTTCATGGGAAAACAGCTGTCGGTGTAGCTTAGCTCGATGGCCTGGTCCATAATTGCGTTGTTGGTCTGGCTGGTAAGGACAACCCTGGCATCCAGTGCGTTGAGAAAGCCGATAAGTAGCGGAGCATAGTCATACACCAGAAGTCCTCTGGGAATGCCCACTTTCGGCCCTGTGCCGGACTCCTTTTTGTACTCTCGAAAGAGCAACTGTTCCCGCTTATCGAAGAAGGTCTCTTGCTTTGCATGGCTGGCTATAGCGTCGTACTTGTCGCACCTGCTGCCATAGAAACTGGGCTTTTCACCGGGCATCTCCATGCGAGTGATGGTGCAGTTGTTGTCACACCCCTTACACACAAACGTAGTAAGCTTACACTCGCTGTCCACAACCTCCTGAAATCCCTTGAATTTCGATTCCTGACCGACCATGGCCTCCTTTGCCAGCAGGGCTGCGCCTATGGCGCCGCTGACTTCCTTGTGCTCCGGAACAGTCAGTGTTTTACCTGCAAGCTGCTGGTGAAAGGCTGAAACTACAGCTTTATTGTAGAACACCGCTCCAGTGAGGATAACCTTGTCGCCCAGTTTTCTATGCTCCACCACCTTGGAGAGATAGTTCTTGGCTATAGAATTAGCCAGACTGGCCGTGATTATTTCCAGGGGCACACCTTCCTGCTGTGCCGAGGACACCGCCTGCCCCATAAAGGCAGCACATCTTGTCCCCAAATCAATGGTATGCGGGGCGGCAAATGCCAGGTCTGCAAACTGACCATTGGTCACGGAAATGCCAAGCATCTCGGCTAGCTCGTCAATGAAACTTCCTGTTCCGGCGGCACAGGCTTTATTCATGTGATAGTCCACGACCACTCCGTTTCTCTTGATCACCAGCTTGGAATCCTGGCCGCCGATCTCGATGATATCTGCTTCAGAGTCCAACTCAGCGGCAGCTCTGGTCTGCGCCGTTATCTCGTTCTTAATCAGGTCCGCCCCGATGAAGCCGCCCACCAGATATCTGCCCGAGCCGGTAACGCCAGCTCCAGCTATCTTGACCTTGCCTGCACCATCCCGAAGCAGGTTCCTGAAGACCTGCCTTATGGCCTCAACCGGTCTTCCAGCAGTCATCAAGTAATTCTTCCCCAGCAATCGTGTACCGGACTCATCCATTACCACCGCCTTGGTGCTGGTGGAACCGACATCAACTCCGAGGTAGCCAACGCATGGTTCTTCTATCCTCTGACCATCCTTACCGTCCTGAACGGCAACAATTTCCAGCCTGGGCATTTCAAAATAGCGCTGCTTAACGTCCGTTTCCGGCAGCATAACCCCCTGGGAAGTTTTCCCTATGGACAGCAATGCCGAACCCAGGGACTCCACGTGAAGATAGTCTTCGGGAATAATTACCTCAACGGGATGCCCGTTTCTGGAAGAAATCATATCATTAAGGGATTTGGCCACGGCGGGATTGGCGGCAACACCACCCACAAAGCAGACCGGTTCCTGGAAAGTCCCTTTCTTCAAAGAGGCAACCATCCGGGCAACGCTTTCACACAGTGCGTAGAGCATGGCGTCCAGAGGTGCCCCCTTCTGCTGGAGGTGAATGAGGTCGGTCTTGGCAAAGACGCTGCAGCGGGCGGCTATCCTGGGGGGAGTGTCTTTGCATTTCAGTGCCAGGCTGGCGAAGTCCTCCATACTGATACCAATCCTGTATGCCTGCTGCTCCAGGAATCTTCCCGTGCCCGCAGCACAAAGGGGATTGGATGCCACATTCCACGGTTTCTTCAAGCCATCTTCCAGCTCTATCACCAGGGTACTCTGGCCGCCGATCTGTATAATAGTCTTAACGTCGGAGTAACGGTGAAGCAGCCCGGCGGCAATCGCCAGTGAGCTGCTGTATTCCATCCAGCTGAGCTCTTTGGGGATAACAGCCTTGCCAGAGCCGCATACACCAGCGGCGACAATATCTTTGAGATTGAATCTCTCGCCCAGCCTGGCGATAAGTGCGCTGACTGCGGCTCTGGGGCCGGAGATTACTTTCGCGGTATCAAACTGAATGACCTTGGCGTTCTCATCTATGAGCGCCAGCTTGGCATTGACAGAGCCAATATCTACGCCCAGGAAATAATTCATTGCTCGGCGCTCCATTGTAGCAAAAAACACACTTTCTTGCGAATCCCATTAACAACGTACAAATAAGGCTTGCTACGCATCAGGTATTATGTTCCTATAATACTACCGAGGGTGGAGGGACTACCTGGTTGGACAGTTGTCTTGGTGGAGCGTAAGCAAGCTACCTAGCGGGGCACGGCAGTTTGCCAGCCAATGCAGGTGTCATCCAGTTCTTCATTGAGCATTAACCTGTATGGGCATACGATCCCACTTTTGGGGTAATGTGATTATGTTGTCAATTTCTGATCAGTAAGGAATATTCTAACGATGCGCTCTTTTGCAGTCAGTAATAGAGAGAATTTAGCCGTTGAAAATATCGTTTAATAGTATTACCAGACGGCTCATCCTCTTAGCTGGCTCAAGGTTACTCCAATCGGCTTCTCTGGAAGTGAAAGTAGCGTTCCCTCTTCCCATCCGTCCATCATGCCGGCATACGCATTCAGGGCATGACATAGCGAATCAGTTCTAACGTCTCTATCCTCATAGTTCCAGAAAATACCACCTATTGCTTTCTCGGGTTCTTTAAGGAAAAAGGTATTTTCTTCCGAATATGTGTTCTGAATAACCCATCGTATCACTCTTATTATTGCCTCTTTGTATTTATCACATCCGTCCACGTTCTGTTCCTGGCAAAACCTGTACATTTCCATCATCACTTCAGCTAGCCAGCCGTTTCCACTGGTCGAATACGCACGGTGCCAGCTTCCATGGTAGAGGGGATGATTTACATCGTTTGCTTGTCTTTCCACCAGTTCGCCGCCGCATTTAAGAATCATGTCCTTATAGTAATCTTCTTGATTTATTTGGTAGAAATCAAGCAAAGACATCACTATCCAGGCACTTGAGATTGGGTTTTTCCAGCGGTAGTCATCCCCCAGATAACAACCCTCTTCTTCAACTCTTGCCGAGAAATGCTGGGCAATCCTTTCTGCACTGTCATAGTATCTTTTCTCTCCGGTAATTCTATAAAGCCGGGAAAGTGCAGAAAGAACTTGGCCATTATAAAGAATTGATTCTTTTTCACCATATTGCCATTCCCCATATCGGACTTTGTGAGCGTACATAGTACCATCAGGTTTCTGCATAGTAGTCAGCCAATCACCACCCAGCTTTGCCGATTCTAAATATCTAGAGTCACCCGTTCGCTGGTATAAATCTAACAACGTGAATATGCTTAATGCTGTGGTACCAACAGGGAATCTCAATTGTTTTTTGCCGCTTGCCGGATAGTATGAATAATGAAATGCACCATACGTTTCTTCATCTTTACTTTGCATCGAAAGCAGGAAATCTCCCCACTTCGGTATATATTCCAATATCCGTTCGTCTTGGTCGAAATCATAGATTTTCAAAAGCGTATATATGATTGAAGCCGAATACACAGTATGGAGCCTATCCCCAAAGTCATCATTTAAAGTGTCATACCTTTTATAAAAACCATACTCTTCTTCATGCATTGCTCTGATTAAGAATTCTTTTCCCTGTTCAATCTTCTGGAGCATCAATTCCTTATCCACACTGCGTATTATGACCAAGCCCTCAATAAGTTCTTTCCCTTCCCCGCTATATTCTATAAACGAAAATGGAAGGTCATCGTGACAAAACGAACGGCTATAGTCATACTCGAATCGAGGTATAAGCTCAAACAACTTGTCAACTTGGGTAAAGAAGTGGGAAGGATAATAGAAAGTAACCAGAAATCTTACCTCCTCAAGGTCTTCCTTAGTAAATTCCGGTTGCGCTTCTTCTAGTGCGTTTCGCGTGGCTTCTTCCAGTGTTAAGGATAAAATTTCGTTCTTACCCTTACAGTCCCCAACCCCTCTTATTTCTCCCTGGTGATATATGGTTATATCAAGCTCCCAATTGCCTTTAATTTCTAATTCCGCAGGGTATTGTGTGGGCTGTCCATCAAGATGATTCTCAGCTACTGTGCGCACAAATTGGACACACGTATTTCTAAACTGGTCACTATCACTGTAAACATCTGTCCCGTCCTGCTGATTACCAATTTCAGGAAATTGAGTGAGCGGAATTAAAACTAAGGCAGCAACAGCCACCACGAGCGGAATTGAGATGGCTAATACGTAGCGCAGTTTGCGGGGGAGCCGCTCCTTTGACGGCAACCGTCCTTCTTCGAAGCGCAACCGCTTTCGGTAGTGACCATCAACAATAGACAGTACTCCCGCGACAACGAACAGACCACTGAAAGGCAGCACGCCCAATGCATCACTCAGGGTCAGGCCGGTATTGACCGAGATGAGCCACCACCAGCCAGTAAAAGCCCCACCAACGACAATAATCAACGAGCCCCCTGCGCGGGGTCGTGCAAGCATTATTAATGTCAACCCCAGACTCACAATAGCCGGAGCTAAGTAGATTAAGCGGACGTACCACGCGTCCCACCACCCCTGGTAACACATTGCTCTTACGACCCAGAATGTCCACAGGCTGGTGACTAGAACCATCACTCCCAGGGCTATATACCCGGTCAAATGGTGCTTAAACTCTGATTGATTCATAACTTAATTCCCTTCGTTGAGCACCCCAGCATTTCAAGGTCAGACTGGCGAAGCCCTCCATTTTGTATGACAGTTTCAATGTCGGTGTAACTGTGAAGTGACCCGTAGTCAAGAGCCAGCGAGTTTCTGTATTCCATCCAATAAAGCTCTTTGGGGATAACAACTCTGCCAGAGCCAGTATATTCCCCCAGAAGGTAACCCACTACGCTGGCCTCAATTGTAGCAAACAGCGCACTTTCTTAAAAGAGGCGCCTCCTCTCCTGCAACTCGTTGTGTCATTGCGAGCGCGTCGAAGCAATCTCCTCCCGTTCGACGACAGAGGACTAAGAGCCTGTCCTGAGGTTATCGAAGGATGAGGGTGAAAAAAGCCAGTCAATTACACTCGCTTACCTGACCGTTGCGAGCGAAGCAATCTCGACGAGAATCCAGGGACAGAATAATGATTAAGCCTACCATGCATTAGGTATTATAGCCTCAGTCTGTGATGTATTTTCAGCGGCGATTTCCAGTCATTAGCAAAGACACCTGGACTCCATTAGCCTATTTAAAGAGCCTGTCGCTTCTGTAATACCGATTCCACTTTTGACTGAAGAACAGACTCAGGAACTGCGCCAGTGCTTTGCTCGACAATCTCACCATTCCTGAAGAACAATATCTGAGGTATACTCAGGACGCGGTATTTCGAAGCTGTCTGGGGATTCTCATCCACATTCAGCTTACACACTTTCATCCTGCCTTCATACTCCTTCGCCAGCTTCTCCGTTATGGGCGCAATCATCCGGCACGGGCCACACCAGGGTGCCCAGAAATCCACCATGACCGGTAAACTGCATTTCAAAACCTCGTCTTCAAAGCTATCATCGTTAATCTCGATTACCCTTGCAGCTATTTCCCCTTTTTTCACCTTGATCCGAATCAAAATGTCTCCGGGATGACCGTCGGTTACCTGCAGAGCATTGGCTAGCTTCACTATGCTGCCGGTTTTGACTCCCGCAGGGACACTTACCTCCAGCTTTTTACCCTGCCGCGAAAGTATCTTTTTGGTTCCCAGTATTGCCTCTTCCGCCGTGATAACTATTTCATAGCGGACAGGGGTGAATGCCTGACTTTGCTCAGAGGACTCGCTCATATTAACACCACCTCCAAACTAAGTTTCAAATCTCGCTTCACTGCCACACACCCTTTTCTGCTTCAGTATGCTGTGAGATAAGTAAAAAATCAAACCTCAGCTTATTGACTCGTTCAGATTGGCTTTGCAACATCTGTGCCGTGGCCAAAGTGTTCAGCAAATCACATATGAATGGTTGAAGTATAGTGACAGTCAATTCAGTGTGACAGCAATAGGGCTCAGGACTTTCACTCTTCGCATAAAGCCCTCTCCCTCGAAGGGAGAGGGTCTGGGTGAGGGTCAATTTCCCCCTCTCTCTAACTCTCTCCCACCAGGAGAGAGAATTATAGGCAGGCAAGTTCGGTTACCAGGAGCTCTAGAGCTAATTTATCGCTATATTTGCCAGTTTTAATGGCTAAGTCGGTTTCCAAAAGCTTGTCATAAGCCCGTTTTATGCCCTCAAAATCATATAGCTTTGCCTGGCTAAGGGTTTTATCTACAACATAGCTTTGTTTCAACCCCAACCTATCCTGAATCTGCAGGCGGGACAGACCCTTTCCCAAGTCTCTGGCTTGAGCTATCAAGCGGAATTGTCTGGTAATCATGACCAGGATATAGGTTGGTGCTACACCGTCATCGTACAGCCGATGCAGTATCAGCTGGGCTAACTCGGTCCGCCCTTCAGCCACTGCATCCACCAGAGCAAAGATGTTGGCCTCCTGGACATGACTTACCAGTTGTCTAACATCATCTTCGCTGATAGGGCGCTTCTGGCTATAAAGAAGTAGTTTCTGGATTTCACCATTCATCGCCCATAAGTCTCCACCTATGAGTTCAGCGAGCAAGTTCACGGCCTGGGGAGTAATATCGCCGCCTTCTTCCTTTACCCTTTGTCGCACCCAGGCCTTCAATTCCTTGCCCTTCAACAAAGGGAAGGTTTTTACTTCAGCTAACGGTGAAAGCTTCTTCAATAGAGGATTATGGCCCATCACCTCCTCATCAACCAAGATAAGCATAGTTGTTTCCGGCATTTGCCCGATGTATGAAGCCAGACCTTCCCATTCCCCCAGCCCATTTTTAGATTTGCTTCTGCCAGACCGTGGCTTACCTGGCTTTACCTCAAAGCGCCCTAATAAGCCATCAACTATGACCAGGCGATGTGAAGATAAGAAAGGAGCAACATTACATTTATTTCTAAGTTCACTTAAATTTAGGTTCTTTCCCTCTAAGCTGGTGGTGTTGGTCGCCACCGTTTCCCGGTCGCCCAGGTTAACTTTGATTTTCTCCACAGCTTGATTTAGAGAGAAATCGTCCCGACCGTAAAGAATGTAGAGCATCCCTCTGATATTCTATCACAGCGCCACCTTTTCCCAGCAGAAGCTCAAAAAGGAGCGCTTAGCAATGTCATTGTGAGGAGTCCCGATACATCAGGATGACGAAGAATCTCTACACACCGTTCTGAGCTATGCGAAGGATTCCTCGCGGAGCTTACCCCTTCGACTGGGCTCAGGGCAGGCCTGAGCGGAGTTAGATTCTTCGCCGCCCTTTCGCTACGCTCAGGGCTTCGGTTGAGAATGACACCCCGCTCCGCCATTGCGAGTCCCGACCTATCCGACGAAGCAATCTCCACTTCATGTCTTTGCAAGGCACGACAGTGCCGAAGCAATCCCGGTGGGGCTGTCAAGGACATGAGATTGCCACGCGGAGTTTACCCTGAGCGGAGTAAGATTCTTCCCTACACTCAGAATGACAAGAGACGAAGGGCTCGCAATGACATCCGGAGAAAGGCCTGGAATGCCAAATGAATGTTATTTATCAGTCGCCCAAAGCAAAATATGCTAGGATATAATCATGAAGGTTGCCATTATCGGCATACCCAAGAGCGGCAAAACGACTATCTTTAATGCCCTGACCAGAGGCAGGGCTGAAGTTGCCGCTTATTCCCCTACCCTGGCTCCCAATACCGGCGTGGCTAAAGTCCCCGATTCCCGATTATCAGTGCTGGAAGGCATATTCCAGCCCAAAAAGACTGTTCCCGCAGAGGTGAGTTACACAGATATTGCCGGTTCCCTCAAGGGCTTCGGTAAAGAAGGACCGGGGGGAGAATTCTTGAGCTATCTAACTACCGCTGATGCCCTGCTCCAGGTAGTCCGGGCTTTTGAAGATGACAAGGTTCCCCATCCTGAAGGGAGCATAGAGCCGAAACGAGACATAGCTTCCCTAGATTTAGAACTCGCCATTTCCGATTTAGCTATTATGGAGAGAAGGCTTGACAAACTGGAGACAAGTTTGAAAGGAGCTAAAGCAGCAGAGCGGGAGTCCTATTTAAAGGAGCAACTTCTGCTTCAAAAGGTGAAGACGGAGTTAGAGAAAGATATACCAATAAGACTACAAGGCCTGGCTAAAGAAGAACTCAAAATGTTATCCAACTATCAATTTCTTACCGCCAAACCCATGCTGGTAGTCCTTAATATAGGAGAGGAGCAAATATCACAGGCTTCACAATTGGAAGGCGAAATAAGTTCCCTTTACCCCCAGTTTGCCGTGGTCGCCCTCTGCGGCAAGCTGGAGATGGAGCTAGCTCAGCTCAGCGACACTGAAGCCAAGGAATTCCGTGAAGCTATGGGGCTGAGTAAACCAGCACTCGACCGGGTTATCGACCTTTCCTATAGTCTTTTGGGGCTGATTTCTTTCTTCACCACAGTTTCCTCGGAGCTAAAGGCCTGGACTATCCCCGGCGGAACTCCAGCGCCGAAAGCGGCAGGAAAGATTCATTCCGATATGGAAAGGGGATTTATCCGAGCTGAGGTTATCAGCTACAGTGATATGGAAAGCTGCGGCAATGTAGCCGAGGCGCGAAAAAGAGGGCTGCTGAGGACAGAAGGCAAAAATTACATCATCCAGGATGGAGACGTAGTTACCTTCTTGTTTAACGTCTAGGCACTTTCCCTTCTTTTTAAGCTCTGACATTTGACCTTCATCTTGATTATCATAAAGCTGTGGACGAAATTCTAGCTATTGAGTTAGGAATTCCCTTACATCTCTTCTCTAGACCCGGGGCGCGAGACAGCAACCCTGACCAGGCACTTTACCTACCTCTCTTTGCTCTTTCGGTGTTACTGACACCCTTGGTATAATTAATTATGCGAAACCATATTAAAGCCAGGGTGCTGGAAGTTATCACGGCGATTTTGCCGCTGGTTCTGACAGTAGTCATTCTCCAGTTTGCCATTATTAAAATGCCCTCTCGCCTTTTTCTCCAGTTCATCATAGGGGCACTAATGGTTATCGCAGGCATGATACTCTTTCTGGTCGGAGTTGAAATCGGAATCCTGACGATGGGCAAAGCTCTCGGTGCCGAACTCCCCAAGCGGAAGTCACTATTCCTGATAATAGGGATTGCTTTTCTCATCGGCTTTGCCGCGACAGTCGCCGAGCCTGATGTCATCGTCCTGACCGGGCAGGTGGATGTGGTCTCCCGGGGGGCTATTGCCGAGAATATTCTGATTGGCGTCATCGCTATCGGTGTCGGTTTCTTTGTTGCCATGGCGATGCTCCGCATTCTACTCAATTTTCCTATCGCGTATCTGCTGGCAGCCGGCTATATTATCGTCTTAATCCTGGCTTTCTTCACTCCCGCTGAATTTGTCCCGGTGGCCTTTGACTCAGGCGGTGTCACCACCGGGCCAATGGCGGTGCCCATAATCCTGGCACTGGGACTGGGATTTAGCTCAGTGCTGGCGGGAAGGTCTGCCCTGTCAGACGGCTTCGGCTTAATCGGGCTGGCCTCAATCGGGCCTATAATCGGGGTCATGGTCCTGGGGATGGTGCTGCATTGAATGAGCTAATGCTCTGGGATGGAATCGGGCATATCTTTTTGAGTGTCATAAAGGCTTTGCTGCCGCTGCTGGTCTTGTTCATTATATTCCAGTTTCTGGTATTGAAGCTGCCAAGGAGCTACGTATTTAATCTCCTTAAAGGAACTCTACTGGCCGTAGTAGGATTGTCCCTGTTCTTGCAGGGTGTGAGCATCGGCTTTTTCCCGGCCGGCCAGTCCATGGGTGAAATTCTGGGTGCTATCAGGGTACAATGGCCCTTAATACCGTTCGGTCTCATGATGGGTTTTCTGGCCACCTGGGGGGAGCCTGCCGTACGCATACTCGGCGACCAGATTGAAGAGGCTTCAGCCGGCTCTATACGCAAGAATATTGTTCTCTATACGATATCCTCCGGCGTCGCCTTGTTTGTTGCCCTGGGGATGGCAAGAATTGTGTACGGGATTCCATTGCTCTGGATTATTATACCCGGTTACCTGCTGGCTATAGGCATGCTCCGGTTCAGCGAAAAGAGTGTCATCGCCATCGCCTTTGATGCCGGTGGTGTAGCTACCGGCCCGATGGCGGTAACCTTCCTTATGGCGATAGCTGTCGGCATTGCCTCTGCAATTGAAGGACGCGACCCGATTATAGATGGTTTTGGCCTAATAGCTTTAATAGCCCTGGCGCCTATCTTGACCATTATGGTGCTCGGACTGATAGTTCGCATTAAACTACGCAGAAAGGAGGAATAAATATGGCGGAAATAGCTCTCATTGTAAGCATTGTCAGAAATGGCTGGGGCGACAGAGTCCTTGAGGCCTCCTGCCAGGCCGGGGCAGAAGGGGGTACCGTCATACTGGGTCGCGGAGTGGGGGTCCACGAGAGACAGAAATTTCTGGGAATCATCATCGAACCAGAGAGGGAGATTGTGTTGTCGATAACCTATGCAGACAAGAAAGATGCTATCCTTGAAGCAATCGTCAACGCCGGCGAACTGGACAAGCCGGGAACCGGGGTAGCTTTCGTGCTTCCTGTGGAGAAGATAGTGGGCGTGGTTCATCGGCACGACTAAACGTGTGCATTCTAGGCGACAGAGCAAGGAGTGTTTGTATAACCTTGTATGGCGGGAATTTATTCCGCGCCAGAAAGAGGCGGCATGAAAAATGCCGCCCTGCATGGCTTCAAAAGCTTGTGCTGATGAAAACCACTATGCCCGCAAATTACGGGGAATCAAAATTAACAGCCTCGATAAGAAATGGAGGTGCGCCGTTCCATGGAATTGACGGTCAATAAAACAAAGGTTTCTGTCATCCAGGGAGATATCACCAAGCAAGCTAGCGATGCCATCGTTAATGCTGCCAACTCCAGCTTAATGGGTGGCGGAGGGGTGGATGGGGCAATACACCGGGCTGGAGGGCCAGCAATACTAGAGGAATGCAAGAAAATCGTTGCCCAGCAAGGAAGATTGCCCACAGGCAAAGCTGTAATTACCACAGGAGGGAATCTCAAGGCCCGCTATGTGATACATACCGTTGGTCCCGTCTGGCACGGTGGCGGCAGAAATGAAGCTGAGATTTTGGAGAGCGCTTATTCCGAGTGCCTGAAATTGGCTACCGAGAATAAGTTGACCAGCATCTCCTTCCCTTCCATAAGCACCGGCGCCTATGGCTATCCCGTGGATGAAGCGGCAAAAATAGCGGTAAGCACCGTCGTTTCGTTTCTTAAGAAGCAAGCGACATCTCTCAAAGATGTCGTGTTTGTTCTCTTCGATTCCCGGACTTACCAAAGCTACCGCTCAGTTTTACAAGGTCACCTTAACCGCCTAAAATCGTAAGAAAACCAAACCTCAATCGACAGCCATTTGGGAAGCGGGGCTTATTATGAGCCGATAAAGTCGATTTCGTCCTTGCGAGCGAATGCAGCAATCCCAGTCCTAGTAATGACAGCAGAATGTAGTGTTGAGAAAGATAGGCTTGACCGCACTTACCAACCTTTTAATGCCAGCTAAGTTTCTCCCTACTTCTCAGGATATTCTCTGTGGGGTATAATACCAATAGAAGGCGAAGGAGAGAGCGATGATATTAAATAAGCTTCTAACACGAAAGGGATGGCGCGTAGTGTCACATTCTATGTTAGTAGCGGCTGGGATTGGCTTTCTTTATTTATTATCCATGATGATTATGGGCGATATCCAGCAGCAGAATACATTGAGCTGGTGGATTTTAGGCTTGGCAATCACCTCATCACTTTGGTTAGTTGCGCTGGGAAGTATGCTGGTAAAGGCCGAACTAACTGACTGGAGATAATATCATAGCTGGACCAATGACTCCTCTGAACCTGGCAGCGCACCACGATGTGGTGTTATTTCCTCCCGTGGTTTACGAGCAACCCGTACCGCATCTACAGATGAGCCGGACTATTTCAATCCCATGGGGCCGCAAAATGATATTGTCGGGCGCATCTCGTGGAGGAAAGGATAGTTACTGTGCCTAATGTAGCCATTGTGACTGATAGTGTTGCTGACCTCCCCCCTCAGGTGGCTGAGGAGTTCGGTATTACAGTGGTTCCGCTTGTTGTCCGCTTTGGCACCGACGCCTATCGCGATGGTCTCGACCTGAGTCCTGACCAGTTCTACGAAAAACTAAGGACTAGCAAGGCTTTGCCTGCGACATCTGTGCCGCCACCAGCAGCTTTTGCCGATGCATATAATAAACTTGCCGAAAAAACAAAGGAGATCCTGGTTATCACTTTGAGTTCCAAGCTCAGTGCTACCTATCAGGCGGCGTTGCAAGCCACAGAGTCAACAAAGAAGCCATGTCGTGTGGAGGTCCTGGACTCGCAATGGGCGGTTATGGCACAGGGTTTCATAGCAATTGCCGCCGCCAAATCAGCCCTAAGTGGGGCTAGCCTTGATGAAGTGCTGGATGTGACCCGTCAAGCCATTCACCGGGTAGATATGTATGCTGCCTTCGATACACTTGAATATCTGGAACGCGGTGGACGCATCGGTAAAGCGCAAGCCTTTCTCGGTTCATTACTCAAGGTAAACCCAATCATCGGCCTGAAGGATGGTGAGGTGTATCCTTTAGGTCGAGAGCGTTCCCGAGCTAAAGCGATAGACCACCTGTACAACCTTGTCACAAGCTTCGGCAACGTCCAAGGGTTAGCTGTCGAGTATGCCACGGACTTAGATGAGGCCAACAGGTTGATACAGAGGCTTCAAGCGAAGTATCCTCAAGTTCCTATTTACCTCTCGCGTACAAGTCCTGTTATCGGCACACACACAGGGCCTGGACTCATCGTTGTTAGTGTGTTTGGAGACAGACAATCCGCCACTTAGCTGGGTGAGGACATGCTGCCAGGTATTCCAAGCATAATCATCGGATATCTTTTAGGCTCTATTCCTACAGCCTATATCGTATCCCGGACGAGGAAAGGCATAGATATTCGGAACATCGGTTCAGGCAACATGGGCGCCGCTAATGTCATGCGCCAAATTGGTACTCATGAAGGTATTTTTGTCGCTATCATTGATGTCGCAAAGGGGGCGGGGGCTATACTCATTGCCCAGGCTCTGAACCTTTCGGAGTTCTGGGCCTTAGGGACTGGTTTTGCCGCTCTGGTAGGACATAATTTTCCTGTATTCGCAGGTTTCAAGGGTGGCAGGGGTTCAGCCACCATTATGGGTATTTTTTTCGTGCTGGCCCCCGAGGCAATACTTGTTACGCTGGCAATAATAGCCATTCCGTTCTTTACTACCCGTAAATTCATGTCAGCTCTATTCATCGGATTTGGCCTGTTGCCTCTGTTTGCCTGGTTGTTTGAAGGCTCGTTACCGCTGGTACGTTATGTACTGGTTATCGACCTTTTCATGCTGGTTCGTAATCTGTCTGATATTAAACAGATCCTGTCCAAAGGCATAATCAAGGATATGATATACGACAGGCAACAGAAGAAAGTAAAATGATGTTGTCAGCCGTGGTTTACCGAGCCTTCATAAGTAGTCCCGACTGAACAATCGTCTATAGTGGATATGTGGCAATTCCAAACTTGATTGTGCTCTCTCTGGCATGGCATAGTTACTACAGGCTCCTGACAAATAACCCTTGAATAACAGGCTTTCTGTAACATTTCAGCCGATTATTCGTTGAAAGAGGCGAAGGGGTGAATCAGAACTATTCTGAAGAACCAACATCAAATGAAGGCGTATTGGTCCAGAGAGCTATTGGTCATGATGCTGAGGCTTTCGGGAGGCTGTATGACATGCATGTCGATAGGGTATATAGACACATTTATTACCGGGTAGGCAATGAACAGGACGCTGAAGACCTGACCCAGCAGGTATTCTTTAAGGCATGGCAGGCAATTGACAGGTACAAAAGAAAGGCAACTCCATTCGTTGCCTGGCTGATGACCATCAGCCACAACCTGGTGGTAGATTTTTACCGGACCAAGAAAGACAAGACATACCTCGAAGTTGAAGTTCTGGCTAGCGATCCAGCATCTAACCCGGAGCATGCAGCTGAAGCCAGTTTCGAGCAGCAGCGTTTGCGGAGGGCAATTCTTCAGCTACGGGGCGACGAGCAACAGGTGGTCATTCTGCGTTTTATCGAGGGTTTTGAGTTCGCTGAAATTGCCTCTCTGTTGAACAAAAAAGAGGGGAATATCAGGGTCATTTTGCACCGGGCACTGGTCAAACTCCGAAAAATCGTGGAAAAGGAGGTGCAACAGATTTGAAAAAATTTGAAGACATACTTGTACAGTGTGTCGAGGATATCAAGACGGGCAGGTCCAGCATCGAGGACTGTCTGGAGAGGTACCCAGCTGCGCGTGAGCAATTGGAACCGCTACTGAGGATTGCTCTTGCAATTCAAGAACCACCAGATGTCAATCCCTCTCCCGGCTTTAAGGTAAGGTCTCGGCACCAGCTTATGGAGCAGATTCATGAGAGGCAGGCTGTAACAAGATGGCCATCGTTTCGCTATAACAATCAGATACCGCAGAGAAGTAGGTTCAGTATGGCGCGTATGATTGTCGCAATCGCACTGGCCCTGTTAGCCCTGGCCGGGGGTACGATCTACGCTTCACAGGGCAGTCTGCCCGGTGACACTCTTTACCCGGTGAAGGCCGCTACCGAGCAACTGCTAATGAGGTTGCCGGGCGACGACGTTGGCCGGGCGGAACGGGGCCTGGGGTTCGCCAACAGGCGAATAGTAGAGATTGAAGCCCTGGTTGAAGCAGGGCGTTCGGTGCAACTGGATCTGGCTGTGGACAAATATGACCATGCTTTGGGTGTGACACTGGACAGCATAGAGGAAGCAAGAGGCAAAGGGCTGTCCACGGCGGAGGTATCGGAGTTGGTGGCTGAGGCGACAGCGAAGCACCTTGCGGCGCTGGATGCGGTGAGCGACGTAGTACCTGAGGAGGCAAAGGCGGCCATAACGCGGGCAGGAGAGGTGTCCTTGATGGGACAGGAGAGTGCGCTATTGACCCTGGCCTGGGAAGAGCCGGCGACGGCTATAAAGATTAATTTGGAAGCCAGGGAAGAAAGGTTGAACAGGGCCCGGACAATGGCCGAAGAGGGCGATATTGAAGAGGCGGAGAATGCCGTGCAGCAGTTCGTGGCGATGGCAGAGTCGGGTGAAGAGATTTCCGGAATTGCGCGGGAATTAGACAAAGACGTAGCCGAGGTGGCAGAGCGTGTAGCTGCGGCGACACTCATACACTTGGACATACTGTCGGACGTCTGGGACATGGTGCCGGACGAAGCCAAACTAGCCATAGAAGGGGCGATGGACGTATCGATAAGGGGGTATGACGAGGCGGTCGAGATATTGGAAGACATGGGTATCGAGGTTCCTGAACTACCGGAACTACCAGGATTACCGGAGACACCTGGGCCCTAGAGGCAGGAAGGTGATGTGCCGCGGCGTGGCGCGGCACATCACCGGCGTGGTTGAAAGCGCTCTGCTGCGAGGTGATACAGAGGATGGGTTCCAGAACGGTAGGTTGTCCTCCTCGGGGGAGGAGCTGGCAGCCAAATTGGAACTATGGAATATGGCGGGTGCGTGGATGTGCCCTGACGAAACGACCGGTGTTCGGACCCGTTGCCAAGACCCAGCGTCAGATGAGGCTATGCTTGTAACAAAATGGCTCCAGTTTCGTTAGAACAAACGAATCGTGCGAGGAGGTTTGCTATGGTAAATATTATGGTTTTGTTATAAAAACTAAATGAATCCAATAATGTACGAAGGAGGTTTAAAATGAAGAAAGGATTTAAGATGAAAAAGGTGGGTATCGTTGTCGCAATCTTGGTGACTCTTTCCCTTGTCGCCGGGGGTACCGCTTACGCTTCGCAGGATAGTTTGCCTGGTGATGCCCTTTACCCGGTAAAACTGACTATTGAGGGACTGATACTTAATTTGCCGGCAGACGATGCTGCCAAGGTAGGGCGAGAGCTGGACTTCGCTGATAGGCGAATATGGGAGATGGAAGTTCTGACCGCAGAAGGACCTACAGAGGCCTTAAACACAACCGCGGACAAGTACGGCGCTATCATTGCCGAAATTGCGGAGCAGATTGGCACAGACAACCAGACCACTGCAGAGCTTGTAGCGGCAGCCACTGCCATACACCTGGAAGTGCTGGCGAATGTCTGGGAGCAAGTGCCAGAACAAGCCCAGCCAGCCATAGCCGCAGCGATCAATGCTTCGGCAGCAGGTCACGGAGCGGCGGTCACCGCCCTAGTGGAAATGGGTGTCGACCCTTCTGAAATACCCAGCATGGCAGATGAAGTACGGCAGCACTTGGAAGATATACTGGGTGGAATACCAACACCTTCCGTACCTGGTCCTCCCGATGGCGTGCCACCGGGTAACGGTGAGGACAACGAGGCCGGCCTGCCCGAGGGCGTGCCGGGGCCCTAAGACCCCAGCATACATGTGCTTGCAACTCCACCTCCTCCTTTCTAATGCGAGGCTGACTTGAGTCAGCCTCGCAACTTCATCAAGAGGTATGTGATTAACACAGAGCTTCAAGGTCCTGCGGATGACAGGAAAAATTGGCACAGGGTAAGATTTTCAAAGGCTTTAAGGCTGTTGACTTTGCGGGGGTGGGGTATGATATACAATACATGGTAACCTAATAATTTTGAGAGGACTGGGGTCTTATATATATGACAAGGCTTAGCGTCTTTTTGGTCGGAATAGCTCTCATTGCAGGGATGGTCGGATGCGATCCCGGTCTCGGTCCTGGCACTGATTACCCGGAAATACGGAATTGGCATGATTTACACGCTATCAGATATAATTTGGACGGCCATTATGTTCTGATGAACGACCTCAATTCCACCAGCGCCGGTTATACGGAACTGGCCGGTCACGCAGCCAATCAGGGAAAGGGCTGGCAACCAATCGGGACTTCTGACTATCGATTTACCGGAAGTTTCGATGGCCGGGGTTATGAGATAAGGGATGTGTTTATCAATCGCCCTGACGAAAGCATGGTGGGTCTTTTCGGTGCTGTTGATGAAGAAGGCGTCGTCCAGAATATCGGGGTGGTTAATGCCATGGTGACTGGCGAGTGGGCTGTTGGCGGTCTGGTGGGAGGTAATTGGGGCTATGTCACCAACTCCTATTCCGACGGCAATGTGAGTGGCGACGACTATGTTGGTGGTCTGGTGGGAGGTAATGCCGGTGATGTCAGTTATTCTTATTCCACCGTCACGGTGATCGGCCGCTGGGATGTTGGCGGCCTGGTAGGAGCTAGCGATTCTCAGGGCACTGTGAGTAGCTCCTATTCCGACGGCAGTGTCACTGGCGAGTGGGCTGTCGGCGGTCTAATGGGAGGTAATTTGGGAGGCACCGTTAGCAGCTGCTACTCCATAAGCAGCGCAACTGGCGATGACTATGTCGGCGGTCTGGTGGGAGATAATCAGGGCATTGTGCACAACTCCTATGCTACCGGCAGCGTAACTGGGGAGTGGCATGTCGGTGGTCTGGTGGGATATAGTCAGGGCAACATAAGTAACTCTTATTCCATCGGCAGCGTAACTGGCAGCATATGGGTTGGCGGTCTCGTAGGAACTAATCGCGATGGCACTGTCAGCAATTCCTTCTGGGACATAGCAACTTCCGGGATGGAAGAGAGCGACGGAGGAATGAGCAAGACTACGGCAGAAATGCGGGATATCACCACCTTCTCAGGGGCAGGATGGGATGTAACTGCCGTCACTCCAGGTGCAGCTGACCCTGCCTACACCTGGAACATAGTTGCCCAGGAAACCTATCCATTCCTGAGCTGGCAGTCCGTGTAAATCACCAATGGTTCTTGACATCGCCCCATGTGAAGAGTAGCATTACTATTGTTAGCTTAAGGATGACGAAAGCTCGTTTAAAAGAGCTAGTACTGGAGATTAGCTACGAAAAAGGAGAGGACAATGAAAATGAAAAAACTTATTTCCATAGTGGGAATCGTGGCGCTTTTATTTACATTCGGGGTTATTCCAGCCAGCGCCGACGAGGGGGAGATTAAGGAGTTTCACCAACCTCATATAATCAAAACAAAATATGCCCCGGATGAGATTATCGTTGGATTCAAAGGAGACGCAGAGCCTTTCAGGATAATTAAAATTCCCCAGGGGCAGGTTCAGGAAAAGGTTACAGAATACCTGAAAAGACCGGACGTAGCTTATGCCGAACCAAACTACTATGCTTATGCCTTATGGGAGCCAAACGACCCATATTACTCCT